>CAUJFL010000356.1 GCA_963169165.1 Myxococcota bacterium
GCCGAGGTCTCCGCGCGTGTCGTCCCCTCCGCCGAGGTCGCGCGCTTCGTCGCCGCCGCGCGCGCGGCGTCGCCCGACAAGCTCGGCGCGCTGCTCGACGCGACGCTCTCCCTAGGAACCGGGGACCGCATCGGATAGACAGCCCCGCGTGTGCGGCATCGCAGGCATCTTTCGCCCAGGGGGCGACGTCCCCCGCGGCGAGCTCGAGCTGATGTGCGCCGCGCTCACCCACCGCGGCCCCGACGCGCACGGGACCTGGTCCGCCGGTCAGATCGGGCTCGCGCACACGCGGCTGAAGATCGTCGATCTGTCCGAGGCCGGCGCGCAGCCGATGCGCTCGAGCGGCGGGCGCGCGCTCATCGTGTTCAACGGCGAGATCTACAACTACGTCGAGCTCAGGCGCACGCTCGCGGCCCGCGGCGCGACGTTCCGCTCGACGTCCGACACCGAGGTGCTGCTCGCGGCCTACGAAGAGTGGGGGCCGGACCTGCTGCCGCGCATCGAGGGCATGTTCGCCCTCGCGATCTGGGACACGGCGCGACAGTCGCTGTTCCTCGCGCGCGACCGAGCGGGCGAGAAGCCCCTCTTCTGGAGGCGGCTGCCGTCGGGCGGCGCCGCGTTCGCCTCCGAGATCAAGGCGCTCCGGGCGGTGCCGTCGCTCGGGATCGAGCGCGACGTCGAGCGCATCCCCGAGTACCTGGTGACGGGCTACGTCGCCCCGCCCGCGACCTTCTACCGCGACGTCACGCACCTGCGGCCCGCGCACGCGCTCGAGCTGCGGCGTGACGCGCCCGGCGAACCCGCACCCTACTGGCAGCCGAGCTTCGACGCGGCGAGCCCGGCGCCCTCCTACGGCGAGGCGCGCGACGAGATCCGCACGCGCATGCGCGCGATCGTGCGCGACCGGCTGCAGGCCGACGTCCCGGTCGGGGCGTTCCTGTCGGGCGGGCTCGACTCGGCGTCGGTCGTCGGCGTCGCCACGCGCGATCTCAACCGCACCGTCCACACCTACTCGATCGGGTTCGACGATCCGTCCATGGACGAGTCGCGAGACGCGCGGATCTCGGCGCGTCACCTCGGCTCGGTGCACGAGGAGTTCATCGTCGGCGAGCGCGACATCCCACCGGTCTCGCTGCTCGTCCACCACCACGACGGACCGTTCGCCGACTCCTCCGCGATCCCGACCTACCTCGTGTCGAAGCTCGCGCGCGCGCGAGTGACCGTCGCGGTGACCGGAGACGGCGGCGACGAGATCTTCGGCGGCTACCCTCGGTTCGTCGGCGGGATGCTCGCGGACTACGTGCCTCGCTCGCTCGCTGCGCGCGGGCGCGAGGCCATCGAGCGCCTCCAGCGCACGCCGCTCTGGCGCCCCGGGACCACCAGCGCGTCGCCGTTCGCCCGCGCGTCGCGGTTCGCCGCCGCGATCGAGCGTCCCCTCGAGCGCCGGCTCCTGCACTGGAACTCCGTGTTTCCGTGCGAGGTCGTGGCGAGCCTCACGCGCGGGCGGGTCTTCCCGACCGAGGCGGTGCGCTTCAACGACGCCGTGTTCGCCGAGACCGAGGGCCAGTCGTCGCTCGCGAGGATGCTGCATCACAACTTCGTCACGTACCTGCCCGAGGATCTGCTCGTGAAGGTCGACCGCTGCGCGATGGCGGTGTCGCTCGAGACGCGCAGCCCGCTGCTCGACTCGGGGCTGATCGATTTCGTGTCCCGCCTGCCCGACCGATACAAGGTGCGCGGCGCGAAGACCAAGCGCATCCTGAGGGACACGTTCGCCGATCTGCTCGCGCCCGAGCTGTTGCGCCGCCCGAAGCGCGGCTTCGGCATCCCGCTGGTCAAGTGGCTCTCCGGCGCGCTGAAGGCGCCGATGGAGGCCGCGCTGCTGCCCGAGCGCGCGGCGATCTGGCAGCACCTCGAGCGCGGCGAGGTGCTTCGTCGCGTGTTCGACGCCCCGCTCGACGCCGCGCGCGCCTATCAGATCTGGTCGCTGTGGACGCTCGAGACGTGGCTGCAGATGCCCGCGTGAGCTCCACGGCTCGGGCGCGGTCGCGCGCCGAGCGTGGTAATGCTCGCGCGTTGCTCGCGCGCCCTGCCCTGCTGCTCCTCACGACGCTGTCCATGTCGACGTTCGCGGCGACGGCCTCGGCCGACGAGCGCCCCACGCTGTCGGGCGCGTGGACGGCGAGCGCGCTGACAGAGCGCTGGAACATCGGCGACTGGGGCGACGCGTGCGGCCCTCGTCCGGCCCCACGCGGCGCTGGGGGCGGCGCCGTGCAGATCAGCGAATCGGGCGGCGAGCTGGTGTTCTCCGGCGGCGGCTACCCGCGCACCAACGGGTGCTTCGAGATGGGCGGGCCGATCTCGGTGACGTCGCACAGCGCGTCTCCGCGGTTCTGGCGCACGCGGTGCGGGACCCCCGCGAGCGACGCGCGCAAGGCGACGATCGTGACGACGATCTCGGCGACCGACTCGTCGATCGGGTTCGACGAGACGGGCGAGTATCAGTTCGTCCTCGGGGCGCAGAACTGCACCGCGAGCGTTCGGCGCAGCCGCACCTACACGCTCGTGAAGCGCCTCGGCGACGATCCGCCGCCCGCGCCGGCGACCACCAGCGCCGCGCCTGCACCCGCGCCGACCACGCCGCCCGCGCCCACCAAGGAGCCGTCGTCGTGCGACGCCCCGGGTGAGCCCGCGCGCATCGAGGTGCGCCCGTCGCGCAAGATCCTGAAGCCGGGCGAGAGCTTCCCGCTGCGGGCGGTCGTGCTCGACGCGGCCGGGTGCCGCGTCTCTTCGCTGCCGTCGTGGTCCGCGCAGGCAGCCTCCGGCAAGCTCACGGTCAGCCCCGCGGGCGTCGTCACCATCGAGGTCGACGCGCCCGAGGGCGAGGTCACGGTCAGCGCGGGGCTGCAGGGGCGCGCGGCCAAGGTGACCATCGAGATCGTCTCGCCGAGCCGCTACGACAAGCTCCTCTCGAGCGGGACGCTGTCAGCGGGCGAGAGCGAAGAGGCGGCCGTCGCCGTCGTCGCGACCGCCGGCATGGGCGCGGCGGCGGGCACGGCGAGTGACGGCTCGGGCAAGCGAAAGCTGATCTTCGCGGGCGTGCTCGGCGGCGTGGTGCTCGCGCTCGGCGCGCTCGGCGTCGTGTTGTTGCGCCGTCAGCGCCCCGAGGTCGAAGAGGTCGAGGAGCTGGTCCAGGGGGCGGCGAAGCAGACCGTCGTGAAGAAGAAGCGCCTGGTGCAGAAGGCCGCGCCCCAGCGGCGGTGCCCGTCGTGCGGCGCCACGTTCGAAGGGCAGAAGGTCTACTGCCCGAACGACGGCGCCCGGCTCGAGTGACCCCCGCCGAGACGGTTGCTCACGGCTCCGCGCTCGGCGCGGCCTCGGCCGCCAAGCAAACGACCCACCTGCGGACGCTGCCGACCAGCACGATCGCGACGCACGCGAGCAGCGCGCAGGTGACCGCGCCGTTGACCCGACCGACCGTGGCCGTCTCCGCGACACGCGCCATCGGGAGGTAGACCTCGTGGACTGCCTGCACCCCGGCCCAGATCGTGGTGACGCCGACGAAGCACATCGGCCCGAACGTGACGAGCGCGTACGCGGGCCTGCGCGACCGCTTGAGGATCAGCGTGGTGCCGACCGCGAGCGCGAGGATCGCGAGCAGCTGGTTCGCGACGCCGAACATCGGCCAGATGGTGGCGATGGAACCGGTGAGGAGGAAGTAGCTCCAGCCTCCCACCACCGCGGCGGTCGCCGCGAGCGACGCGGGCAGCCAGGTCGTGTCGCCGAACCTCGGCCACGCGCGCCCGACGAATTCTTGCACCAGGAAGCGCCCTATCCGCGTGCCGGTGTCGATCGTCGTCAGCACGAACAGCGCCTCGAACATGATCGCGAAGTGGTACCAATACGCGAGCAGCGTCTTCATGCCGGGCAGCCCCGAGAACACGCGCGCCATCCCGATCGCGAGGCTGACGGCGCCGCCGGTGCGCGACGCGACCACCTCGCCCGCCCCCTGCGTCAGCGCCGGGAGATCGACGACCTTGATGCCGAGGCGCAGGAAATCGGCCTCTGACAGCGCGGACGCGTCGCGCGCGTCCGGCTCGACGCCGTAGCCGAGCGCCGCGAGCGCCCGGTTGGAGAGGTGGAGCACCGCGGAGGCCTTCGCCTGCTTGCCGACGAGCGTCGCGGCCGAGTCGCCCGCGCCGAGCCCGAGCGCCGCGCGATCCTTCGGCGACAGCACGCCTGGCGCGTCGAGCGCGCGAAGCTCGTCGACGCTGCGCGCGAGGCCGCCGCCGCCCGGCGGCGCGACGATCGCCACGCGCGGATCGGTGTTGATCGCGAAGTAGTCGGGAGGAGGCAGGCTCGACGCGGCGACCAGCGCCGTGATGCCGACCAGCCCCTCCAGCAGCATCGCGCCGTAGCCGATCGTGCGACAGTCGGCCTCGTTCTTGATCATCTTCGGCGTGGTCCCGCTCGACACGAGCGCGTGAAAGCCGCTGATCGCGCCGCACGCGATCGTGATGAACATGAACGGAAACAGCTCGCCCGGCACCACCCGCGAGAACGAGTCGCCGCCGATCTTGACCGCCCTGTCGCTCAGCTCGTTGACGAGCGGCATCTCGACCCGCGGGTTCACGAGCACGAGCCCCACGACGAGCAGCGCGATCGTTCCGAGCTTCAAGTAGCTCGACAGATAGTCTCGAGGGCACAGCAGCATCCACACCGGCAGCACGCTGGCGACGAAACCATACGCGGCGATCGCGAGCGTGAGCGCCGTCTTCGACAGGCGGAGCGACTCGCCGAGCGCGCCATCCTGCGCCCACTTTCCCACGATCAGCGCGAAGAGGAGCAGCGCGACTCCGCCCGCCGTCGCCTCGCGGATCCCGCGGTCGCTGCCGCCCCGCACGCGGTAGATGTAGAGGCCCATCGCGAGCGCGATCGGCACCGACGCGCCGATCGTGAACACGCCCCACGCCGACTCGGAGAGCGCCTCGACGACGACGCGACCGAGGCCCGCCAGCGCCACGACGACGATGAACAGGATCGCGACCCCGGTGATCGTCCCGTAGAGGGGCCCGAGCTCTTCGCGGGCGATCTCGGCGAGGCTGCGCCCCTCTCGCCGCACCGAGCCGACGAGGATCACGAAGTCCTGCACGGCGCCGCCGATGACCACACCGAACAAGATCCACACGTAACCTGGCAAGAACCCGAACTGCGCGGCCAGCACCGGGCCGATGAGCGGCCCCGCGCCCGTGATGGCGGCGAAATGGTGACCGAACAAGACCCACTTGTTGGTCGGGTGAAAGTCCTTGCCGTCGTCGCGCCGACAGGCGGGCGTCGGCGCCGCGGGATCGAGCGCGAGCACCTTCGCCGCGAGGAACGCCGAGTAGTAGCGGTAGCCGAGGGCCAGCACCGAGAGAGCGATGAGCATCCACCAGACCGCGTGCACGAGCTTGCCAACCTCTCTGCGCGATCCGCGCGCGTCACACACCCACCGGCGGTGGCGCGGCGACGCCGGCCCCGCATCGACTCGTCTCGACTCTGTCGCTGCCCTGGCGCGAGAGGCCCCGCGTCGCGCAGCGAGCAGGTCGAGTACTTGATGACCGGCGTCGACGTCAACGCCTCGCTGCTCGCCTCCGACCTCGCGCGCTATCCTGTCGCGCATGGATCTCTCCTGGCTCGAGCCTGTCGGCGGGCCGCGGGTCGCCGCGGGGCTCGTCGTGGCGGTGGCGGTGCTCGCGGCGCTGCCGCGCTTGTTGCAGAAGAAGGAGCCCTCGCCGTTCGAGCGGCGGCGGTGCGCGGCGTGCGGCTGGGAGGGCGGCGTCAGCAAGTTCAAGCCGCGCTGCGCCCGCTGCGCGAAGGAGCTGTTAGCTCGGGGGTCACGAACTTGGCCCTCGCGCGCGGCGCCCACTAACGCCAGGGCTGATGAGGCGCTGGATCGGTCTCGCGGTCGCTGGGTGCGTGCTGGTGGTGACGCCGCTCGTCGCCCGCGCGCTCGGCGTCGGACGCGGCGGCGGCGACGAGCAAGGCGAGGAGCTCGCCAAGGTCACGCAGAAGGGCTTCACGAAGGACGTCGACCCGCCGGCGCTCGCGGGCATCGATCTGCTGCGCCCGCGCTACGAGGACGACGGCGTCTACGCGCCCGCGCACGGCGAGCGCACCGCGAAGCTCACGCTCGACAAGAGCCTCCAGCAGCTCGCCGAACAGGTCCTGAAGCACGCAGAGATCCCCGAGGCCGCCGTCGTGATGCAGGACACGCGGACCGGGCGCGTCCTCGTGTACGCGAGCCAGACCAAGCCCGGCAACACCCGCGACCTCGCGGTCGAGGCGAGCGCGCCGGCGGCCAGCATCTTCAAGATCGTGACGGGCTCGGCGCTGGTGGAGCACGCCCGGCTCACCCCGGACACCAAGCAGTGTTACTGGGGAGGCGAGCACAGGCTCGAGGCCGCCAACCTCGAGGACAACCCCAGGAAGGACAAATGGTGCGCGACGGTCGCCGAGGCCATGGGGCGCAGCCTGAACACAGTGTTCGCGCGGCTGTCGTTGAAGCACCTCGACCAGGCGAAGCTGGGGCAGACCGCGAGGCAGCTGGGCTTCGGCGAGCCCATACCCTTCGACGTGCCGGTCTCTCCCAACACCATCACGCTTCCAGAGGACCGCGTGGGGTTCGCGCGGACGAGCGCCGGCTTCTGGAACACCACGCTGTCACCCCTCGGCGCGGTCACGCTCGCGACGACGATGGCCAACCGAGGGCAGACGCTGCGGCCGGTGATCGTCGACTGGGTGAAGGACGGTCGAGAGACGGTGCACAAAGGCCCGAGCCGCCAGGTGCTGTCACGCGCCGAGTCGCCCGAGGTCGCCGCCGCCGTCACGCGGATGATGGAAGCGACGGTGCGCGACGGCACGAGCTACAAGGCGTTTCACGACGGCGCGGGCCGCGAGTACCTGCCCGGGGTCACGGTGGCCGGCAAGACTGGCACGCTGACCAAGCAGCAGACCAACCAGTTCTACACCTGGTTCGTCGGGTTCGCGCCGAGCCAGAAGCCTGAAGTCGCGATCGCCGTGCTCGCGATCAACAAGGCGACCTGGAAGACGAAGGCGAACACTGTCGCCCGGCAGATGTTGCAGGGATACTTCGCAGAGAAGGGCTACGCGGGGGTCAAACCGCCCATCTGAGCGGATGGCGCGCCGCCGGCGGAGCGCCCGAGCTCAGCGCCCGAGCTCACCCATCACGGCGCGGCTCGCGTCGATGATCCTGTCGATCGCGCCGACGTCGTGCTCGCGCGACAGGAACGCGGCCTCGAACTGGCTCGGAGGCCAGTAGACGCCGCGCGACAGCAGCCCCGCGTGCCACGCGCCGAACCGCGCGCGGTCGGCGCGATCGGCGTCGGACCACGCGCGCACCGGACCGTCGACGAAGAACAAAGTCAACATGCTGCCCACCCGCTGCACCGTCACCGGGACACCCGCCGCGCGCGCGCCTTCGACGAGCCCCGCCGCGAGGCGCGCGCCCAACGCCTCGAGGTGGTCGTACAGCGCCGGGGTCAGCTGCGCGATGGTGGCGAGGCCCGCCGAGACGCTGACGGGGTTGCCGCTGAGCGTGCCCGCCTGGTAGACGGGCCCGAGCGGCGCGACGTGCTCCATCAGCGCGCGGCGCCCGCCGTAGGCCGCGAGCGGCATGCCTCCTCCGACGACCTTCCCGAGGCAGGTCATCGCGGGGCGAAGTCCGAACCGCTGCTGGGCGCCGCCTCGCGCCACGCGACAGCCCGTCATCACCTCGTCGAAGATGGAGACGGCGCCGTGCTGCTCGCACAGCCTCACGATCGCCTCGAGGAAGCCTGGCACCGGCGGCACGCAGCCCATGTTGCCGACCACCGGCTCGACGATGACGGCGGCGATCTCGCCGCCCCGCGCCGCGAAGAGCGCCTCGAGCGCGAGCGCGTCGTTGTACGGCAAGGTCACCGTCGCGGCCGCCGCGCGCGCGGGGACGCCCGCGCTGTCAGGGACGCCGAACGTCGCCAGGCCGCTGCCCGCCTTGACCAGCAGCGCGTCGGCGTGCCCGTGGTAGCACCCCTCGAACTTCACGATGACGTCGCGCCCGGTCGCCCCGCGCGCGACCCGGAGCGCGGCCATGCACGCCTCGGTGCCCGAGGACACCGCGCGCATCATCTCGATCGACGGATAGAGCTCGGCGATCCGCTCGGCGAACGTCACCTCGAGCTCGCTCGGAGCGCCGAACGACAGGCCTCGCGCCGTCGCCCGCTGCACGGCCTCGACGACGCGCGCGTCCGCGTGGCCGAGGATCGCAGGCCCCCAGGAGCCGACGCAGTCGATGTACTCGGCCCCGTCCGCCGCGACGAGCGTCGCGCCGTGGGCCTCGCGAAAGAAGACGGGCTCGCCGCCGACCGCGCGGAACGCCCTCACCGGGCTGTTGACACCGCCGGGCATCAGCTTCTTCGCGCGCTCGAACAGCTCCCGTGACGCTTGGTCCGCCATGCGCGCGAGGTAGGTCGTGACCCGCGCCGGGGCAAGCGCGCTTGACGTTCGGGGTGCGACGGAGAACGTTGCGCGCCCTCGTGACCACCCCGAAGCGACCCAAGGATTTTCTCCGCGAGATCATCGACGAGCACGCCGCGTCGGGCGCGTACGGCGGGCGGGTCGCGACGCGGTTTCCCCCCGAGCCCAACGGCTACCTGCACGTCGGCCACGCGAAATCGATCTGCCTCAATTTCGGCCTCGCCGGCGAGTACGGCGGCGCGTGCAACCTTCGGATGGACGACACCAACCCGTCGACCGAGGACCCGGAGTACGTCGAGTCCATCCGCGCCGACGTGAGGTGGCTCGGGTTCGAGCCGAGCGGCTTCTTTCACGCCTCCGACTACTTCGAGCGCCTGTACGAGCACGCCGAAGAGCTGATCCGCGTCGGGCGCGCGTACGTCTGCAGCCTCTCCGAGGCCGACATGCGCGCGTACCGCGGCACCGTCTCCGAGCCGGGGCGCGAGAGCCCGTTCCGCGCGCGCTCGGTCGACGAGAACCTCGACCTCTTCAGGCGCATGCGCGCGGGCGAGTTCGACGACGGCGCGCACACGCTCCGCGCGAAGATCGACATGACCGCGCCCAACATGAAGCTGCGAGACCCGCCGCTCTACCGCATCCGTAGGGCCAGCCACTATCGCACCGGCGACGCGTGGTGCGTCTATCCATTGTATGACTTTGCACACTGTCTCTCCGACTCGATCGAGGGGATCACCCACTCGATCTGCACGCTCGAGTTCGAGAACAACCGCGAGCTCTATGACTGGATCCTCGACGCCCTCCCGAGCGTCCCGCGCCCGCGGCCGCGTCAGTACGAGTTCGCGCGGCTCCAGCTCACCTACACCGTGCTGTCGAAGCGCAAGCTCCTGCAGCTCGTGCAGCAGGGGCTGGTGGGCGGTTGGGACGATCCGCGGATGCCGACGCTGTCGGGCCTGCGTCGCCGAGGGGTGACGCCCGCGGGCCTTCGCGGGTTCTGCGAGACGATCGGCGTCTCGAAGAACAACAGCGTCGTCGAGGTAGAATTGTTCGAGGCGTGCGTGCGCGACGATCTCAACGCCACGTCGCGGCGCGTGCTCGGCGTGCTCGAGCCCCTCGAGGTCGTGCTCACGAACGTCGAGGACGGAGACGTCGCGCGCGTGACGGCTCCCTACTTTCCGCCCGACGTGCCCGGCGGCGCGGGTGAGCGCGAGCTCTCGCTGTCGAACCGCCTCTACATCGAGGCGAGCGACTTCGCGGTCGATCCGCCCGAGGGCTTCACGCGGCTGGTCCCTGGCGGCGCGGTGCGGCTGCGGCACGCGGCGGCGCTCTTGCGGTGCGAGCGCTTCGAGCTCGGGCCAGGCGGCGCGCCCACGCGCCTCTTCTGCTCGCTCGATCGCACCCCGGGCGCGCGCGCGGACGGCACCATTCACTGGGTCGACGCGGCGACGGCGCTCGACGCCGAGGTGCGCCTGTACGACCGCCTCTTCACGGCGCCGTCACCCGACGCGGAGGAGGCGGATTTCACCACCTTCCTCAACCCGCGCTCGCTGGTCACGAGGCGCGCCAAGGTCGAGGCGAGCCTCGCCGAGGCGCAGCCGGGAGAGCGCTTCCAGCTCGAGCGGACCGGCTTCTTCGTCGTCGACTCGCGAGACTCCGGGCCCGGTCGACTCGTGCTGAACCGCACGGTCGCGCTGAAGGACTCGTGGAGCAAGAAGGCCGAGGCTGCGCGCCCCGCCGCGCGCGACGCGAGGCCGAAGGTCTCCGGCGCGAAGAAGGAGGCGTCGACGGCCGCGCGCGCGCTCGCGGAGTCGCGCGCCATCGGCACGGAGGAGGCCGAGGTCCTCGCGTCGTCGCCGCCGCTGCTCGCGCTCCTCGACGGCGCGCTCGGCCTCGGCGCGGACGCCAGGCTCACGGCGACGCTCCTCGCGTCCGAGCTCTACCGCCTGCTGAAATCGGAGGGCCGCTCCGCCGACGCGCTGCCGTTCACTCACCGGGAGGTCGCCGACCTCTCGCGGCTGGTCGCGGGCGGCGCGCTCGGCGCGAAGGGCGCGCGCGAGGTGTTCGCCGAGCTGTCTCTGTCGGGCGGCGCGGTCGCCGAGATCGTCGCGCGCCGCGGGCTCGCCGTGGAGCAGGACGACGGCGCGCTCGACTCCGCGATCGACGGCGTGTTCGCGTCGGCTGTCGCGCTCGTGACGCGCTACCGCGCGGGCGAGACGAAGGTGCTGGGAGCGCTCGTCGGCGAGCTGATGAAGGCGACCGGCGGCAAGGCGAACCCGGCGAGCGCGAGAGCGCGGCTGGTCGCGCGGCTCGAGGGTTGACAGTGTTCGAGCCCGTCGCCCCCGACGTCTGGACGACCGCGCGGCCGCAGCGCTTCTGGGGCGTCGAGACCGGCACGCGCACGACCGTGGTGCGCCTCCGGGACGGCGGCCTGTTCGTTCACTGTCCCGTCGCGCTCGACCGCGCGCTCCGCGCCGACCTCGACGAGCTGGGCGAGGTGCGCGCCGTCGCCGCGTCGAGCTTGTTTCATCACCTCTACGTCGGGGACTGGATGCGCGCGTACCCACGCGCCGTCTTCGCCGCGTGTCCGGGCCTGCAGGACAAGCGCCCAGATCTAAACTTTTCTCACACGCTGTCCGACACGCCGCACCCCGCGTGGGCCGCTGAGCTCGAGCAGGTGTACTTCTCCGCGCGGTTCGAGCGAGAGGTCGTGTTCTTTCACGCGGCGACGCGCACCATGATCTGCGCAGACGCGCTGTTGAACCTGCGCCACCACACATCGGTGAAGACGCGGGCGGCGGCCTTGATGATGTGGAACCTCGGCCCGGGGCGCGGGTGGATGGAGCGCTTCGCAGTGAAGGACTGGCGACGGGGGCGCGCGGAGGTCGACCGGCTGCTGGAGTGGGACATCGAGCGCATCGTGCTGGCGCACGGAGATCTGGTCCGCGCGGACGGGCGAAGGGCGCTGCGCGACGCGTACGACTGGCTACCGGCGCGGTGAGGTCCGGTGCGCGCCGCTGGCTGCGAGGGCGGACCGCAGAGGGCGAGGGGAGCGCGCGGCGCGCCCCTTCTCGCCGCGCCCGAGACGCGCGATGGGCCCTGGGCATGCCCCAGACCTCCCGCGCGCTCACCGTCAGCGGACTCGACTTGCACACCATCACCTGGGAGCCCGAGGGAAAGCCCAGCGGCCTGACGGCGCTGCTCGTCCACGGCTTCGCCGACGCGGCCGCCACCTGGGACCTCGTCGCGCCGGCGCTCGCGCGGCGCGGACACCGCGTGCTCGCGTACGACCAGCGCGGGTTCGGCCGATCGTCGTGGATCGGCCCAGGGGGCTACTATCACTTCTTCGACTACGTCTCGGATCTCGACGCCGTCGTGCGCGCGCTCGCGCCGTCGCGCCTCGCGCTCGTCGGCCACTCGATGGGCGGCACCGTCTGCGCGCTGTGGGCAGGCGCTCGCCCGTCGCTCGTGCATCGACTCGCGCTGCTCGAGGGGCTCGGGCCCCCCGACAGCGATCCCAGGTTCGCGCCCGATCGAGCGACACGATGGCTCGATGATCTCGTCGGCGTCTCGGCGGGGCGAGGCTACGCGACGCTCGACGAGGCGCGCGACCGCCTCGCCGTGCAGCACGCGGGGCTCGAGCCCTCCCTGCTCGCTTCACGGGTCGAGCACCTCGTCGTCGAGCGCGACGGGCGCTTTCACTGGCGAATGGATCCGCTGCACAGGACCATGTCGCCGGTGCCCTTCTACGCCGGGGCGTTCCGCGCGTTCCTCGGGCGCGTGACGTGCCCCACGCTGCTCCTGTCCGGCGGCGTCGACGGCTTCCACCCGGCGGATGAGGCCGAGCGAGCGAGCGCCCTGCCCTCGGCGAGGGCGCGCGATCTCCCAGGGGCCGGGCACATGATGCACTGGACGCGCCCTGACGAGGTCGCGCGCGCGCTGCTCGACCACTTCGAGTGATCGGTCGACCGCTTTCGACTAGCCTCCCCGCGCATGACCAAGGTCGCGGTGTTGGGCGCGGGCGCGTGGGGCACCGCGCTCGCCAAGCTGCTCGCCGACAAGGGCAACCCCGTGATCGTCTGGGCGCACGAGCCCGACGTCGCCGAGAGCATCCGCGAGGCACACGAGAACTCCCGCTATTTTCCCGGCTTCTCGCTGCCGACCGGCCTCACCGCGACGGTCCACGCCGAAGAGGCCCTCCGCGACGCGGAGCTGGTGCTGCTCGTCCTGCCATCGCACGTCACGCGCGCGGTGCTCACCGAGGTCGGTCGGTTCATCCCCGACGGCGTCCCGGTGGTCTCCGCCACCAAGGGCATCGAGAACGACACGCTCTGTCTCATGCACGAGGTGTTCGCGCAGGTGATGGGCGACGCCGCGGCGAGGCGCTACGTCGCGCTGTCGGGCCCGAGCTTCGCGAAGGAGGTCGCGCTGCGGCACCCGACCGTCGTCGTGATCGGCGGGCACGATCCGGAGATCGTCGCGCGCGTTCAGCTCGACTTCTTCAGCGAGGGGGTGTTTCGCGCGTACGGCAGCGACGATCTCACCGGCGTCGAGCTGGGCGGCGCCCTGAAGAACGTGATCGCCATCGCCGCCGGCGCCGCCGACGGCCTCGGCTTCGGCTACAACACACGCGCGGCGCTGATCACGCGCGGCCTCGCCGAGATCGCCAAGCTCGCCGCCGCGAAGGGCGCCCACCCGCTGACCATGGCCGGCCTCGCGGGGATGGGCGATCTCGTGCTCACCTGCACCGGCGAGCTGTCACGGAACCGCACCATCGGCTTCGCGCTCGGGCAAGGCAAGCGGCTCGACGACGCGATCCGCGAGCTGGGGCACGTCGCCGAGGGCGTGAAGACCGCCGAGAGCGCGCGCGATCTCTCGCGGAAGCTCGGCGTGGAGATGCCGATCGTCGAGCAGACCTACAGCGTCCTGTTCGAGGCCAAGGCCGCGCGCGACGCGATGAACGAGCTGATGGTGCGGCCCGCCCGCCGCGAGATGGACTTCTGACCGGGCCACGGCTCGCCTGTCTCCCGCCCGTGCTCGAGGCGGACACGCGGATCGTCATCCTCGGCAGCTTCCCGGGCGAGGCGTCGCTCGCGGCCCGACAGTACTATGCGCATCCACGCAACCAGTTCTGGCGCATCCTGTCCGAGATCTGGCGCGTCGAGCTGGTCACCTTGCCTTACTCGTCGCGGCTCGACGAGCTGCGGCGGCGCGGCGTCGGGCTCTGGGACGTGTACGCCACGTGCAGGCGCGACGGCAGCCTGGACCGCGCGATCCGCGACGCCGTGCCCAATGATCTCGCGCGCCTCGGCGCCGTCGCGCCGTCCCTCGCGGCCGTCGCGCACAACGGCGGAGAGTCGGCCCTCAGCATGCGGCTCACCCGCGCGCTCGGCGTCGACGTCCACCGCCTCCCGTCGAGCAGCCCCGCCAACGCGAGCTGGAGCCTGGCGCGCAAGATCGACGTGTGGCGCGCGGCGCTCGAGAGCGTCAGTGTCCAGCGCGCGCCGACCCGCTAGAGTCTCTGCATGCGCCGCTTCGGCAACCCGCTCACCCGCCCCCCGAGCAGCTTCGACGAGCGGCCGCTCACCGACATGGTCGAGTGGATCAACGACCACCACCACGCGTCGATCCGCGCGTCGCTCGCCCACATCCGCGGCGCGGTGCAGGCCGTGTGCGACGCGATGGCCGACGAGCGGCCACAGCTGTTGCGCGTGCTCGCGCTCGTGCGCGAGATCGATCTCGATCTGCGGCAGCACATGCGGCACGAAGAGACCGAGCTGTTCCCGCGGATCGTCAAGCTCGACGAGGCGCTCCGCGTCGGCCTGAAGGCCAGGGCGCCCGACTTCGATCCGGCAGAAGAGGTGTTTCGCCGCGCGCACGAGCACGCGCGCTGCGAGGCGTACCTCGACGAGCTCGCGGCCGCGGTCTCGGGGCTCTCGCTCGATGACGTCCCGCCGGTGCTGCGCGCGGCGCTCGAGGAGCTCGCGCAGCTCGACGAGGATCTGCGGATGCACTTCGGCGTCGAGACGGCGGTGCTCTTCCCGCGGGCGCTGCGCGCCGAGGAGGCGGTGGCGGCGGCGGCGGCCGGCTTAGCTGGGCGCTCGAGCGCGCTTGTCGAACACCTGCACCTCGGCGGTGAAGCCGCCCATGTCGAGCGGGAACCGCGCGCCCTCCCGCAGCCCGAGCCTGGCCGCGAGGTGGCGCGTGCCCGCCATCGGAGACACCCACACGAGCCGGCCGCCTGGCACGAGCTGGCTCGCGACGCTCTCGAGCACCTCGTCGAGCAGCCCTCGCAAGAGGTGACCATCTCCGGTCCTTCTCCCCAT
>CAUJFL010000357.1 GCA_963169165.1 Myxococcota bacterium
GCCGCCATCGCAGTCAACGCGGCGTCGCTCGCGCGGACCAGCACCTCGTCGCTCGCGCCGAGCACGTCGCCGAACAGCTCGAGCTTCTGCGACAGGATGTCCCACGTCAGCCGCGCGGCCTCGTTGTCCCGCGCGACGAAGCTCACCACCGTCACGTCATGGCGCTGTCCATAGCGGTGGCAACGGCCGATGCGCTGCTCGATGCGCTGCGGGTTCCACGGCAGATCGTAGTTGATCACCGTCTCGCAGAACTGCAAGTTGAGCCCCTTCGCGCCTGCCTCGGTCGAGATCAGCACCTTCGAGCGCGTGGCGAACTCGTCGACGAGCGCGAGCCGCAGCGCGACGTCGCGCGTCGGCCTGGGACCGGAACGGGGCCTCGACGCCTCGCTCGCCAGGAACCGCGCGAGGGCGGCGTGCGCGCGAGGGTGCTCGTTGTCGCCCGAGAACATCGTGACGTCGTCGTCGGCGAGCCCGTCCGCCAGCAGCAGCTCTCGCAAGAAGCGCGCTGTCGTCAGGGACTCGGTGAACACCACGGCCTTGCCGCTGCCGCCGCCCGCCCGCGTCTGACGCACGGTCTCGACGAATGCGCGCGCCTTCGCGTCACTCGACAGAGCGCGCGCTCGAGCCGCCAGCTCGCGCACGGCGGCGAGCTCGCCGTCGAGGCCATGGCGCTCGCGCGCGGGCGGCGCGGCGAGCTCGTCGAGCTCGTCGTCGTCCTCGAGATCGTTCGGCTCGGCCTCGGGGGCCCGCCCCGCCGAGAGCGCGACGAGGCGACGCTCGACGCCGTCGAGGCTCGCCGCGAGCGCGGGCAGCGACGACGCCATCCTGCGATGGAAGCCCAGCAGCAGCAGGCGACGCTGGCTGCCCGCGAACGCGTGCAGCGACGGCCTCATGAGGTGATCGGTGACGTCGTCGTACAGCGCGCGCTCCTCGGCGCTCATCTCGTACTCGATCACGCGACCTCGACGCGTCACGAACGGGCGCTCGAGAAACTCGGCCGCCTGACGGCGCAAGGTCCGGCGGCACACGGTGGCCATCCGGCGCTGCAGCTCGTGCGCCTGACCGGGCGCGAGGCGGCGATCGCCCTCGCCGACGAACACGTCGCGAAACGTGGCGAGATCACCGAGCAGGGTGCCGGTGGGCTCGACGTACTGCACGAGGCTCCAGAGCTCGGCGAGCGAGTTCTGGATCGGCGTCGCGGTCAACAGCAGCGTCGGCGCGCCCGCGATCAGCCCCCTCACCCGGTGCGCCAGGATGGCGTCGGGCGAGGCCTCGTCGTGCGTGCCGTCCGCGCGGTACCGCCGGTGGATCCCCGCGAACAGCTCGTGCGCCTCGTCGATGACGACGAGTTCGAACGGCGGGGCCGCGCCGAGCACCGCGGCGCCTCGCGCCCCGCCCGCCGCCTCGCGCCCGACCACGTAGACGCCGTCCGACATCGCGCTGTCGCCGAGCTCGCGCGCCTGCACGCCGAAGCGATCGAACAGCTCGGCCTGCCACTGCCCGATGAGCGCCCTCGGCACGATCAGGAGCACGCGGGTCGCGCCCTCGCTGAGGCGCTGCGCGATGACGAGCCCCGCCTCGATCGTCTTGCCGAGGCCGACCTCGTCCGCGAGGATGCACCCGCCTTCGGACAGCCTCGAGAGCGCGAACATCACCGCGTCGATCTGGTGCGGGTTCGCGTCGATCCGCGCGCGCCGCTGCACCGCCGCGTAACGCGCGTGATCGTCGGCCGACCGGAGGCGCAGCAGCTCCTCGGCGAGCAGTCGGCGGCGGAGCGGGTGCATCAAACGCGAGGAATTCGGGGCGAGCGGCGCTCGCTAACCGACCCTTGAACACGGCCTTGCGCTTCTCGATGAACGCGCGCGGTCCCTCTTGGAAATCCTCGGTCTGCGACAGCCGCGCGAACGCGTCGAACGACGCCTGCCAGAGCGCCGAGTCGTCCGGCGACGACGCCGCGAGCACGATCTTGCGCGTCTCTCGCACGGCGAGCGGCCCGTTGTCGGCGATGCGCGCCGCGAGCGCGAGCGCGGCGTCCAGCGCGGCGCCGGGCTCCGACAGCGCGTTGACCAGGCCGAGCGCGTGCGCGCGCGCGGCGTCGATCGGGTCGCCGGTGAGCGCGAGCTCCATCGCGACGTTGAGCGGGAGGCGCCGCGGGAGCCTGAACAGCCCGCCCGCGGCCGCGAGCAGCGAGCGCTTGACCTCTGGCAGACCGAAGCTCGCCGTGCGCGACGCGACGATGAGATCGCACGCGAGCGCGAGCTCGCAGCCGCCCGCGAGCGCCGGCCCCTCGACCGCGGCGATCAGCGGCTTCGTGCGCTCGCGCTGCACCAGCCCTCCGAAGCCGCCGCGCGCCGTCCGCAGCTCGTGGCCGCGCCCCGCCGAGATCGCCTTGAGGTCAGCGCCGGCGCAGAAGAAGCCGCCCGCGCCGGTCAGCACGCCGAGCCACGCCGACTCGTCGGCCTCGAGCTGGTCGATGGCTGCCTCCATGCCGGTGGCGACCGCGCCGTCGATGGCGTTGCGCGCGCTTGGGCGATCGATCGTGAGCACGGCGACCGCGCCGCGCGTCTCGTAGCGAACCATGGCGCGCGACTGTACAGCACCGCCCGCGCGTCCCCGGCGCACAAAAGCACGGCGCCCGGTCACCCGGGCGTCGCGGTCGAAGAGGCTCATAAGCCGAGTTCTGTGTCGCGGTCCGGTCACCCAGGCCGCGCTGGCGCATCATTCCTCTAGGACGCCCATCGCTGGGCGCCTCCAGCGGCCTACCCGGGAGCTCGGGCGGGCCGCCCTCTCGCGCGAGCTTCGCGCGTCGCTCCCCGATGTGGCCTGGCTCCAGGTGGGGTTTGCCGTGCCGCGATCGTCACCGATCGCGCGGTGGGCTCTTACCCCGCCGTTTCACCCTTGCCGCCGTCCGCGCCTCTCGACGCGACCGGAGGCGGTCTCTTCTCTGTGGCACTCTCCTCGAGATCACTCTCACCAGGCGTTACCTGGCACCTCGCCCTGCGGAGCTCGGACTTTCCTCCCGCCCCGGCCTTGTCCGCGCCGCTCGGGGCCGCAGAAGCACCGGAACCGGCGATCGCCTGCTCCTCTTCGACAGGGCGCGCCTACCCGAGCGCCCGACCGGCGTCGAGGAGTGCTAGCGCTCCGCCTCGACGTCGTCGTCTTCTTCGTCGGTCCTCCGCCGCGTCGGCGCGCTCGGCGTCGCCGGCGTCGGGCGCGCCCCGAGCCTCGAGACCCCGAACGCGACGATCAACCCCGCGATCGCGCCGCACGCGCCCGTCAACGTCCAGTGCAGGCGCGCCGGGCGGTACGCGATCCCTCGCGCGCCCTCGGCCATCCGCGTGAACGCGGCGCTGTATTTGTTCTCCTCCTCGGCGAGGCAGTACGCGTCGATCATCCCCATCCCCTTGTCGGTCGGGACCACCCAGCGGAACACCCGCAGCGGCTGCGCGCCCCATTTCTCGCTCTTGATGGTCACCTCGAGCCGCGCGAACACGGCCTCGCCGGGGCCGAGCTTGACCACGCGCGCCTCGATGACCTTCGCCGGCACGTCGCCTATCTCGACGACCCCCTTGCCGAACAGCGTCTCCTTCATGTCCTCGCCCGCCCGAAACGGGTAGTCGCTCTCCGACGCCTCGACGACCTCGGTGTAGCTCGCCTCGTGCTCGTCTCCGTCGTCTGCGCTCCAGTGAAACCACACGCGGCTCGTGCCGGTCATCAGCGCGTCGACGGCCTTCTGGTCGTCGCCGCCCACGATCGCCGCCGCGATGTCGCGCTGCGCCTCGTTGAAATCGGTCGGCGGCGTGAGCTCGAACACGGCGCCCGCCGGGCGATCGCGGCGACCGCCCCACCAGTTGAGGGCCGCGACGACGGCGAGGAACGTGAGCAGACCTGCGATGCGCGGGACCATCGAGCGCGGCGCTTTGCGCCGTGAGGACCGCACGTCAAGCGGCGACTGGCGTCAGCTCAGGCGGTCCGCGCCCGCACGAACCTCCCCAGCTCGTCGCACACCGACTGCGGGATCTCGTGCTGGCCACCGAACGGCGTGAAGCCCGCCTGCGCCCCGCTCTCCACGAGCAGGCGGTGCAGCGCCTCGGCCCCGGAGAACGGCAGCACCGGATCGCGCCGCCCGTGGCTCTGCATCACGTGCAGCGAGGCCCCTCGTCGCTTCGCGCCCTCGGTCCAGCGCGCTCGCGACAGCAGCGTCCCCGACAGCGCCGCGAGCCCGGCGAACGCGCGTTCGCCCATCAGCGACAGCTCGGTCGCCAGCATCGCGCCCTGCGAGAAGCCGCCGACGACGAGCCTGGACGGGTCGACGCCGTGCTCGGCGATCAGCGCGTCGACGCAGCCGCCGAGCGAGTCGACCGCGCGGGGCAGCCCCTCGGGCGTCTCGCGCTCGAGATCGCGCAGCTCGCCGCGCATCATCGCGAGCTGACGCGCCACCATGTCGATGGGCCACCACGCGCGGCCGCCCGACATGGGCCCGTCGAGCTCGATCGGGGCCTCGGGGAAGAACCACCGGACGCCAGCGCCCGC
>CAUJFL010000358.1 GCA_963169165.1 Myxococcota bacterium
AGCCCGCGCAGCATCTCCCCGGCGTAGAAGACGATCTGCGCGCCCGCGCGGCGCACGTCGGCCGTGAACGTCGCGGGGTCGAAGCGCTCGGCGAGCGCGAGCCGCGCCCCTCCGACCAACGCCGCGCCGACGCTGACGACGATGCCCGTCGGGTGGTGCAGCGGCACGCTCGAGTAGACCGTCTCACCGGGCTTGATCGTGCACGCGGCCGCCGCGCCGATCGCCGACAGCGCCCAGCGATGGTTCGTCACCGGGGCGACGCGGAGCGCGCCCGAGTCGCTCGGGCGCAGCAGGATCATCGCGAGGTCACGGGCCAGACCCGGATCGAGCGCGGCCGAGGACGGGATGACCACCGCCGCCGGATCGATGGCCTCCATGTCGACGACGCCGTGGCCCAGCGCGCGCGCGGCGCCGCCTCCTCCGAGCACGAGCACCTCGCGCCCCAGCGCGGCCGCGAGCGCGCGCGCGTGGTCGGGATCGGTGGCGCACGCGTCGACCGGGACCCGCGCGAGCGCGTCACGGAGCGCCTCGGGGCTCGAGTCGGGCGGGGCGATCACCGGGACCGCGCCGATTCGACCGAGCGCCGTGGTCATGGAGAGAAAGCTCGGCCGCGAGCCCATGAGCACGAGCACGCGATGCCCGGGCCGAACGCCAGAAACCCACAAACCTCGCGCGACGTTGGTCACGCGGCGATCGGCGTCACGGTACGAGAACGCGCGATCTCGGTAGAGAAAGAAGGTCTCGTGCGGGGTGCGCCTGGCCTGCTCGGCGAGCGCGAGCGACGGGCTCACCCGATCGAGCGGTCCGAGCGCCTCGAGCCTTCTGAGCCGCGGTTCCTGGTAACGGACCGCGTCGGCCGCGTCCGACGCGCTGGAGGCCAGGTTGCCGAGCTTGTGCCACGCGGTGCGGACCGTGTCGCCGACCGTGTCGACGAACAGCTCGAGCTCGACGTCGAGCCCCTCGGCCGCCTCGTCGACCTCGTCGAGCTCGTCGACCGTCACGCGCGCTCGGGATGCGCTCGCGTCGAGCGCCGCGGGCTTCGGTCCGAGCCCCTCGTGGAACCGGATCCAGTCGGCGACCGCGGGCCACGTCGCCTGCATCGCGCGGCTGCCCACGACGAGCCCGAAGTGTCCTGCGGGCACCTCGAGGAACGAGACGTCGGCCTCGGGCGCGGCGCTCGCGATCGCGCGGACGGGGGCGGGGCGCGCGATCTCGTCGGTCGTGCCGACGAACGCGAGGATCGGGCACGTGATGTCGGCGAGCGTCACCGTGTGGCCGTCGATCACGAAGCCTCCGCTCAGCATGCGGTTGTGCACGACGAACTCGTCGACGAACGTGCGCAGCGCGGGCCCGGGCCACGCGACGAAGCCCTGCCCGTTGAGGAAGCGGCGGCGCGCCTCGCCGCGGACCAGCGCGCCGCGATCGTGAAGCTTGCTGACGAACTCGACGCGCTGCTGCAGCTCCTTGCGGGGTGACAGGAGCTTGAACCCGGTCGAGGTGAGGAAGCCCGGCAGCCCCTCGATGTGATCGATCGCGCGCAGCACCGAGGGCTCGATCGCCTGGATCAGCGCGCCCGCGACGTCGGCTCGCAGCGCCGGGAGGTTGCGGTGGATGTCGACGGGGCTGCCGAAGGTGATCACCGACGCGACGCCGCGGCTGCGCCGGAAGGCCGCCGCCTGATAGCAGAACATCCCGCCTTGCGAGTAGCCGCAAACGTGGACGTCGCGCCCCGAGAGCTCTCGCACACGCTCGACCGCGCGGCTCACGGCCTTGACGTGGTCGTCGAGCGTGCGTCGCATCCCACCCTGCGCGTGCTCGGGCGCGCCGAAGTCCAGCACGTACGCCTGTATCCCGCGGGCGCCGAGCGCGGACACGGCCGAGATGTCCTCGTCCATGTCGTAGATCTCGCTCGTGATCATCAGCGGCGGCACGAGGAGCGCGACCGGCGAGCCGTCGACGTCGCAGGTCGCGTAGCGCCGGACCTTGTGGTGCTCGCCCTCGTCCACCAGCTCGTACGGCGCGCCGTACGGCTCGGCGAGGCGACCGAGGCGGGCGAGCTCGAGGGCGTTGCGGACGGAGGCCCGGGTGCGACGGCGGAGTCGTGCGAGCGTGCGCTTGATCACGGCTCGACCGTACGAAGCCGCGGCCGCCGGGAGAAGGGGCTTGTGCGGCTCAGCCGCTGGCGCCGCCGTTGCCAGCGCTCGCGCCGCCGCTCCCGCTGGCGCTCTTGCCCGCGCTGCCCGCGCTCGCGCCGCTGCCGCTCTTGCCCGCGCTGCCCGCGGTCGCGCCGCCGCTCCCGCTGGCGCTCTTGCCCGCGCTGCCCGCGGTCGCGCCGCCGCTGGCGCTCGTGCCCGCGCTGCCCGCGCTGCCCGCGGTCGCGCCGCCGCTCCCGCTGGCGCTCTTGCCCGCGCTGCCCGCGGTCGCGCCCGCGGCCCCCGCGGTCCCGCTCGTGCCCGCCCCTCCGCCCGACGGGACGACCCCCTCGGGCGGCGTATAGGGCAGGGTGCCGCCGTCACAGAGGTTGCGGATCTCGGCGCACCCGCGGGCGGCGTTGGCGCCGGTCTGAAACTCGTCGGCGAGGCCCCAGCTCTCGGGGAGGCTGTCGACCTTCGCGCAAGGCGACAGCTCGATCAGCAGCCCGACGTCGCCAGGGGTGCCGATGCAAGTGACGTTGGTTTCTTTGGATTTACAGGTCTCTTCGGGGATGCGCTCGCAGTACTGGAGCGAGATCGACTGCCTTCGGCCGCAGGCCGCGCCCGCCGGATCGAGCGCGTAGACCTGCGCGCTCTCGTAGCACTTGCGCTGTCCGCTGCCGGTGTCCTCGTCGCACGCCGTGGGGACGAACAGCAGGGCTGGCAAGCAGGCGGCGAGGCGCGCGATTCGCATCTCGCGACCTTAGCGCGCGCACCGCGCCGAAACCAAAATCGTGCGCCCGATGTGGTAGTCGCGACGCATGCCCCTCGTCTGCCGCACCTGGGTCCGCGACGACACGACCCCCGTCCGCGCGTACGCGTCGCTGCGGGCGCTCGCGAAGGGGCCGACCTTTCTGCTCGAGAGCGCGGTCGCGGGCGAGCGGTGGGGGCGCTACTCGATCCTCGGGTGCCTGCCGCGCGAGACGATCGAGCTCGGCGTGGGCCCCGACGCGCTCGCGCGGATCGCGCCGCCCGCCCTCGAGCTCGCGCCGTCGATCGCCGCGAGGTTCGCGACCGCGCACGTCGGGATCGTGCCGTACGACGCCGTACACTCGCTGCACCCGGTGCCGTCGTTCGACGACGGGTTGCTGCGCGGGGCGCTGCTCGGCGGGTGCGCCGTGCTGGTGTTCGATCACCTCGCGCACGTGGTGCACGCCGCGGCCCACGACGAGGCGGCGCTGGAGCTGCTCGACGCCGCGCTCGCGCGTGGGGGCCCGCTGTCGCGCCTCGGGCCGCCCGACCCGACGCGTGTGCCGGCCGATCTCGACGTCTCCGTCGACGACGCGACCTACGAGACCTGGGTGCGGCGCGCGCAGGAGTACATCGCCGCCGGGGACGCGTTCCAGATCGTGCCGGCGCGGACGTTCTCGGTGCCGGCCGTCGACCGCGATCCGCTCGACGTCTACCGCGCCATGCGGCTGCTCTCGCCGGCGCCGTACATGTACCTCTTCGAGCTCGAGGGCCTCGCGCTCGCCGGCGCCTCGCCCGAGACGCTGGTGCGCAAGGAGCGGGGCGTCATCACGCTCCGGCCGATCGCGGGCACGAGGCGCCGCGGCGCGACGCCCGACGAGGACGCGGCGCTGGCGGCCGAGCTGCTCGCGGACCCGAAGGAGCGCGCGGAGCACGTGATGCTGATCGACCTCGCCCGCAACGACGTCGGCCGCGTCGCCGAGACCGGCAGCGTGGCGCTGCCGAGGCGCCTCGAGATCGAGCGCTTCTCGCACGTGATGCACATCGTGAGCGAGGTGGAGGGCAGGGCGCGCCCCGGCGCCACGGCGGCCGAGGTCGTCGCCGCCGCGTTCCCAGCGGGGACGCTGACCGGCGCGCCGAAGGTCCGCGCCATGCAGATCATCCGGGAGCTCGAGGGGCGACCTCGAGGTGTGTACGGCGGCGCGGTCGGCTACGTCACGGCGGCGGGTGACCTCGATCTCGCGATCGCGATCCGCTCGGTCGTGTTTCGAGGTGGGCGCGCGGAGGTGACCGCGGGCGCGGGCGTCGTCGAGGCGAGCGTGCCGCGCCTCGAGGCCGAGGAGACCCGCGCGAAGGCGCGCGCCGCGCTGGCAGCGCTCGCCTGATCACGTCCGGTCGAGCGGGCCGCGCTACGATGGGGACGATGGCAAAGGAGCTGATCCCCGCCGAGCTCGACGCCGTGCAGGTGCTCGACGACATGGTGCGCCGCGCGATGCAGCTCGGCGCCAGCGACGTGCACGTGGAGCCGAAGCGCGAGTTCGTGCAGGTGCGCTTCCGCATCGACGGCGCGATGGTCGAACAGAAGGGCGTCCCGTGGGAGGTCGCGCCGCAGCTCGTCTCCCGCGTGAAGGTGCTCGCGAGGATGGACATCACCGAGCGCCGCCTGCCGCAGGACGGTCAGTTCACGCTCGAGGCTGGCTTCGCGTCGCGCGTCCACCTGCGCGCGTCGACCTTCCCGTGCTCGCAGGGCGAGAAGCTCGTGCTCCGCATCCTGCACGGCCAGAACCTCATCGCGTTCGACGGGCTGGGGATGGACCCCCGCACGATGCAGCGCGTGCGAGAGATCGTGCTGCGGCCTCAGGGCTTCTTGATCACCTGCGGGCCGACGGGCTCGGGCAAGACCTCGACGCTGTACGCGTTCTTGCAGCTGCTCGACACCGCGCGCGTCAACGTTGTCACGCTCGAGGATCCGATCGAGATCGAGCTCTTCACCATCACCCAGGGCCAGGCCAACGTCCGCACTGGCTTCACGTTCGCGGCCGGCCTGCGCGCCATCCTTCGGCAGGATCCCGACGTCATCCTGGTCGGCGAGATGCGCGACGCGGAGACGGCCGGGATCGCGCTCCAGGCCGCGCTGACCGGGCACATGGTGATGTCGACGCTGCACACGTCCGATCCGGTCGAGACGATCGTGCGCCTCGTCGATCTCGGGATCGAGCCGTGGATCATCGCGAACGCGCTGAACGCCGTGCTCGCGCAGCGGCTCGTCCGCGTCGCCTGCAGGTCGTGCCGCGAGACGGTGAAGCTCGCGGACGATCTCTGGGACGGGGACGAGGTGCTGTTGCCGTCCGGCGCCGAGGTCGTCCGGCCGCGCGGCTGCGACGCCTGCCACCAGACTGGATACCGAGGGCGTACGGGCGTGTTCGAGTTCCTCGAGATGGACGACGAGGTGCGCGACCTCGTGAAGCAGAAGGCCGCGCCGCCCGAGTACAAGGAGATCCTCCGCAGGCGGAAGATCCCCTCGCTCCGGCGGGTCGGGTTCGAGAAGGTGCTCGCCGGCGTGACGACGGTCGACGAGGTGATCAGGGTCACGACGTGACGACCGTGACGCTGCGGGGCACCGTCACCCGCGTCACCTTCGAGCGAGACGAGACCGGGTTCCGCGTCGTGCGCGTCGCGGTCGACGGCGGCGTCGAGGAGCTGGTCGTCGGCGTGATGCCGCGGGTCGTGCGAGGCTCCGAGGTCCGCGTCGTCGGGCGCCGCGTCGACGATCCTCGGTTCGGAAAGCAGATCGCGGTCGACAGCGTCACGCCCGTCGAGCCCCAGGGACGAGAGGGGTTCGTGAGGTTCATCAGCGGGCTCGTGAAGGGGATAGGACCGCGCCTCGCCGAGCGAGTGGTCGAGCATTTCGGCGACGACGCGATGCGCGTGCTCGACGAGGATCCGGGCCGCCTCGCCGAGGTGCGGGGTGTCTCGGCCAGGGTGGCGTCCTCCGCCGCGATCGCGTGGGTGGACGCGCGCGCGTCGGCCGCGCACCTCTCGCTGCTCATGGGGCTCGGGCTCCCGCGGGGGCTCGCGTACCGGGTCGTGAAGCGCTTCGGCGCGGCGACGGGCCACGTGGTAGAGCGCGAGCCGTACCGCCTGTCGCACGAGGTGCCGGGGATCGGCTTCTTGACCGCGGACCGGCTCGCGCGTCGCGCCGGGATCCCGCCCACGGCCGAGCCCCGGCTCGACGCCGGGGTCGTCCACGTCCTCGGCGAGGCGACCGAGCGCGGGCACACCGTCGTCGAGCGCGCGGCGATCGAGGACCGCGCGGCCGAGGTGCTCGAGGTCGACGCGCCGCTGCTCGACGGCGCCCTCGACCGCGCCATCGCGCGAGGTTGGGTCGTCGACGTGGGGGCAGGCGCCGTCTCTCCTCGCGGCCTCGCCGACGCCGAGGTGCGCGTCGCCGGGCGGCTCGCGGCGCTGCTCTCCGCGCGCGTGGCGAAGGTGTCGAACGCCGACGGCGCGCTGGCGGAGTATGAGCGGCGGTCCAGGCTGTCGCTCGCCCCCGAGCAGCGCGCGGCCGTCGTCGCGGCGGCGCGCGAGCGCGTGCTGGTCGTGACGGGCGGGCCGGGCGTGGGAAAGACGACGATCGTGCGGGCGATCGTCGCGCTCTTCGAGGCGGCGCGCCTGCGCGTGCGGCTGGCCGCGCCGACGGGCCGCGCCGCGAAGCGCCTCGCCGAGGCGACCGAGCGCCCCGCGCTCACGCTGCACCGGCTGCTCGAGGTCGATCCGAGATCGGGCGGCTTCCTGCGAGGGGCGGGCGCGCCGCTCGACGGAGACGTCTTCGTGATCGACGAGGCGTCGATGATCGACGTGCCGCTCGGGGCGGCGCTGCTCGACGCCGTCCCGGACGGGGCGCGCGTCGTGCTGGTCGGAGACGTCGATCAGCTGCCCAGCGTCGGACCGGGGGCGCTGCTGCGCGATCTGCTCGACCGCGTCCCGACCACGCGCCTGTCCACGATCTTTCGCCAGGCCCAGGGCAGCCTCATCGTCGAGGGCGCGCACCGCATCCGCGCTGGGCTGGTGCCGGTCGCGTCGCGGGACGAACGCGGTGACTTCTTCGTCATCGAGCGCGCCGAGCCGGCCGCCGCGCGGCGGACGATCGCGCACGTCGTCACCGAGCGGCTCCCCAAGGCGTTCGGGCTCGATCCGATGCGCGACATCCAGGTGCTGGCGCCGATGAAGAAGGGCGAGTGCGGCACGGTCGCGCTCAACGCCGAGCTGCGGGCGCGCCTCAACCCCCAGCCACCCGACGCCGATCCCGAGCGCGTCGCGCCCGGCGACAAGGTGATGCAGCTCCGCAACGACTACGAGCTCGACGTGTACAACGGTGATCTCGGCGTCGTCGCGCGGCGAGACGACACCGACGGGACGCTGCTCGTCGACATGGACGAGCGGCGCGTGACCTACGATCGGGACGCCGAGGCGTCGCTCGGCCTCGCGTACGCGACGAGCATCCACAAGAGCCAGGGGAGCGAGTACCCCGCCGTCGTGATCCCGTGGCTGCGGTCGCACTGGGTGATGCTGTCGCGCAACCTGCTCTACACGGCCGTCACGCGCGGCAAGCGCGTCGTCGTCATCGTGGGCGACCCGTCGGCCATCGAGATCGCGCTCAGCGACGCGCGGGACGAGGACCGGCGGACCCGCCTGCCGACGCTGCTCGACGCGATCAGAACTTCCCGGTGACTGAAAGAAATGTTAGTTTTTCGTTGGTCTCGCGCAGTCGCGTCGTCAGCATGCGCACGATGTTCCATTGCACCTCGTACGCGAGGTCTTTGTGCATGAACAAAAGATCCTCGAAGCCGTCCTTCGAGATCGAGAGCAGGCGGCACTTCTCGTGGACGCGCGCGTCGGCGCTGCGCGGAGACTCGTCGATGAGCGACATCTCGCCGAACGCCGAGCCCGGCCCGAGGATCGCGAGCGCCTCCTCTCCCATCCCGGGGACCTCGCGGCTGATGCGGATGCGACCCTCGAGGATCAGGTAGAGCTTGTCGCCGGCGTCGCCGTGCTCGAAGACCTTGGCGCCCGAGCCGTGCGTCTCCTCGGTCGCGACCTCCGCGATCAGCGCGAGCGCGTCGGGGGTGAGCCCCTTGAAGAGCGCCACCTTGCCGAGCTGCTCGATGCGGTCCGTCGACACGCGCCGCACAGTAGCAAAGGCGCGCCGCCGCCGGTAGAAACCCGCGATCCGTCGCCACCGCGGGCCGCCGATGGTCTAGCGTGCGCGCCATGACGGACCCTGAAATCGCGCGCCTCATCGACCTCGCCAGCGACGTCGTCGCGCGCGCCCGGAGAGGCGGCGCGGACGTCGCGGAGGCCATCGCGCGCGCGGGGTCCGAGCTGTCGGTCAAGGTGCGGCTCGGCGAGCCCGAGCTCGTGGAGGAGGCGTCGCACCGCGCGCTCGGGATGCGCGTGATGAAGGGCAAGCGGGTCGCGCTCACGTCCACGAGCGATCTGTCGCCCGCCGGGCTCGAGCGGTTCGTCGCGGACGCGCTCGAGCTGGCGGAGCTGTCGAACGAAGATCCGTTCGCCGGGCCGGTGGACCCCTCGCTGCTGTCGTCGCCGCCGTACCCCGATCTCGAGATGGCCGATCCGAGCGGAGAGGTCATCGACGCCGCGCGGGCGCGGGCGCTGGCGGTCCGAGGCGAGGACGCGGCGCGCGCCTCGGACGCGCGGATCACCAACAGCGAGGGCAGCACCTTCTCGCGCACGAGCGGCGGCTTCGGGCTCGCGCTCTCGTCGGGGTTCAGCGGCGGGTACCGCGGCAGCTACCACTCGCTCTACGTGGTCCCCGTCGCCGACGACGAGGGCGGCAAGAAGCGGCGCGGCTACCACTGGAGCGCGAAGCGCCACTTCGCCGAGCTCGACGCCCCCGAGGACGTCGGCCGCGAGGCCGCGCGCCGCACGCTCCGCAAGCTCGGCGCGCGCAAGGTCGCGTCGTGCGAGGTGCCCGTCGTCTTCGACCCGGACGCCGCGCGATCACTGCTGGGGATGTTCGCGGGGCTCGTGATGGGCGGCGCGGTGTACCGCAAGTCTACCTACCTCGCGTCTCGCGAGGGCACCGTGGTCGCGAGCCCGCTCGTCCAGATGGTCGACGATCCGCTGATCCCGCGGGCGCCCGGCTCGCGCCCCTTCGACGGCGAGGGGCTGCGCTCGCGGCGCAACGTGGTCGTCGACGGCGGCGTGCTGAAGACCTTCCTCTGCGACGGCTACAGCGCGCGCAAGCTCGGCCGTGCGCCGACGGGCAACGCGTCGCGCGGCGGCGCCGGCGGGGTCGGCGAGGGCACGAGCAACTTCATCCTGACGCCTGGCGAGACGAAGCCCGACGAGATCATCCGCTCGACCGGCCGCGGCCTCTACGTCACCGAGATGATGGGCTTCGGTTTCAACCCCGTGACCGGCGACTTCAGCCGCGGCGCGGCGGGCTTCTGGATCGAGGGCGGCGAGCTCTCCCACCCGGTGAGCGAGATCACGATCTCGCTCGGGTTCGACGAGCTGTGGAGGCGCATCGACGCGGTCGGCGACGATCTCGACCTTCGCACCGCCACCGCCGCGCCGACGCTCCGTGTGTCGTCGATGACGGTCGCCGGGGCCTGACGAGGCCGCCTCCGCGCCCGAGCGCTTCGCGGAGCTTCCGGGCGTCGAGTACGCGCACGGCGACACGCTGGTCCAGCAGGGCGGCGTCAGGCTCTCGGCGCCGAGCCGCTGATCGGCTCCGGTCATGGCGCGCAGGGCGTCGGCGGCCCTGTCGCCACGGCGTCGCTGAACGCTCGATCGAGCTCGCGTGACACCGACCAGCCAGCGCGCGCCTTCGCGGCGGGCAGTCGACTCTCCACCGACCCGTCCGGCCTGAGCAGCTCGAGCGCCTCGCCGTCATTGGAGAGGCCATTCTTCCCCAGCGACGGCAGCGTCAACATCCTGCAGCCCTCGGGCGGAGGCGGCGTGGTTGGTACGAAGCGCGGCGTCACGAGCAGCACGCGCGAGTACGGCGCGACGACCGCGCTCGGCAGCGGAGCGGCTCCCGCCGAGTCGCGCAGCGCGTAGCCCGTGAGATCGAGCGGGAGCGCGCCGTCGTTCGTCAGCTCGATCCACTCGGCGTCCGGCTCGGGGCCGAGCGGATCGGCGAGCGCCTCGGTCAACACCGCCCGCGCGAGGGCGGGCCCGGTGCGCAGCGTGACGTCGCTCGACGTCGCGTCGCCGGCGAAAGGCACCCAGATCGCGCGCGCGCCGAGCGCCGCGTCCGCCGCGAGTCCGCGCACGATGGTCGGCGAGCCGTCGAGCGCCGCGCGGAGCCGGACCCCTCCGACGTCGAGCCACAAGAGCGACGGACTCGGCGCGCCCCTCACCACGAGTCGATCGTCCTCGACGTCGGCGCACGCGCGGCCGAGCGCGACGCGCGGCGGGTCACACGCGGCCGTCGACGCGGCGCGGGGAGACGCGGGCGGCGACGGCGGGACGAGCGCGGCGAGCGTCCCGTCGGCCCGAGCGAGCGCCGCCGGCAGCGGGCGAGTGACGGTGAAGCAGCGATCGTCCGGCGCGCCCGGCGCCCCGGCGAGCACGGTCGATGGCGCGGCGCCCACGCCGACGAGCTCACCCGCGGGGCCATCGACGCAGAGCACGACGTCGAGATCGCGGGAGAGCGCGACGCGCGCGAGCGGCGGCCCCGGCGCGACGTCGAGCGTCACGCGCGTGCGCGGCGCGCCGACCGCGAGCGTGTGGCGCTCGGCGGCGAGCGGCGCTCGAGCGCGGACGACCACCCCGGTCTCGGTAGGGCTCACCTCGATCGCCACGGCGCGCGCCGCCACGCTGGACGGGAGCTGCCCGCCCGCGAGCGAGCCGAGCGCGACGTCCGAGACGTCGCCGCGGACGAGCGCGACGGTCGTGGCGTCGAGCTCACCGCGAAGCTCGAGCTGCGACGTCGAGACCGCGCGGCCGCCCAGCGTCGGCGTCGTGGTGACGTTCAGCGCGGGGCGGGGCGGCGCGGCCGCGGGATCGGGGTCACCGACACCGCACGCGAGCGAACACGTGAGGGGGAGCAGGAACCAGGAGCGCACGATCCACTATCGGC
>CAUJFL010000359.1 GCA_963169165.1 Myxococcota bacterium
CGGCGTGCGCGACGCGCTCGTGGTCGGTGTGCCCGACGAGCGGTGGGGCCACGCCGTCGCGGCGCTCGTGGTCACCGAGCGCCCGGTCGCCGAGCTGCGCGACGCCCTCCGCGCGACGCTCGCGCCGTTCAAGATCCCGAAGCGCCTCGAGCCCGTCGACGCGCTGCCCACGTTGCCCTCCGGCAAGCCCGACCGGAGGCGGGCGGCGTCGATGCTCGGCGCTACAGCGTGAGCTGCGCGCGCACGTCGTCGGTGACGAGCCGCTCGAGCGCGGCGATCGCCTCGGCCGCGTCGTCGCCCTTGGGGAGCTGCACGAGCAGGTGAAGGTAGAGATCTCCGGTCGGCCGCCCGGCGCGCGAGACGCCCTTGCCCTTCAGGCGGATCTTCTGGCCGCTCTGCGCGCGGGCCGGGAGCTTGGCCATCACCGAGCCGTCGATGGTCGGCACGCGCACCTTCTTGCCCTCGTAGGCCTCTTGCGGCGTCACCGGCAGATCGAGGTGCAGGTCGTCGCCTTCGCGCCTGTAATAGGGGTGCGCGTCGACGCGGATGACGAGGAGGAGATCGCCCGGGGGCGCGCCGCCCGCGCCGGGCATGCCCTGTCCCGCGATGCGGAGGCGACTGCCGTCTTCGGCGCCCGGCGGGATGCGCACCTTGGTGGCGCTCGCCTTTCCGCGCCCGGCCCACTCGAGCTCGGTGCCCCGGAGCGAGGCCGCGAAGTCGAGGCGCGCCTCGGCCTCGATGTCCTGGCCCTTTCGGCCACGGCCGCGGCCGCCCATGATCTCGCCGAAGAGATCGGAGATGTCGAAGCCGCCGCCCCCGAAGAAGTCGCTCGCGCCGCCGCCGCCTCCGCCGCGCTGCGAGCGCGCCTTCGCGTAGGCGCGCGCCTCCTTCGGATCGAAGCCCTCGCGGAGCGACACCTCGCCGAACTCGTCCCAGAGCGCGCGCTTCTCCTTGTCGCCCAGCACCTGGTAGGCCTGGTTGACCTGCTTGAACCTCGCCTCGATCTGAGGTTTTCCGGGGTTCTTGTCGGGGTGCAGCTCGGCGGCGAGCTTGCGGTACGCGCGCTTGATCTCGGCCTCGGAGGCCCCCTTGCTCACCCCGAGCACGGCGTAGGGATCGAATGCCATGGCTCGGCGCAAGCTCGGGCCTGTCCCGCGCGGAGTCAACCGCGCCGCGGCGTCAGGCCGGGTACTCGGAGACGACGGCCTTCGGCGGCCGCACGATCGCGACGACCGGGCTCGTGACGACGTCGTCGTTCTCGCGAGCGAGGTACAGGCGCTGGCCGGGCTTCGGGGTCCCGAGCTGCGGCAGGTGGGCGCCGTTCGCGACGAAGCCCTCGATCTTCATCGCGAGCGCCTGGTGCACGTCGATCCAGTCCTTCGAGCCGCGCGACCGCACGGCGACGACCTTGCCCGCGCGCATGTGATACTCGGTGTTCCTGGTGATGAAGACTTTGTGAGTGCGGCGTTCGTCGCCTTCGTAGCGCTGGATGGCCATCGGGATTCCTCCGTGTGGCCGCTAGCAAGCCAAATCGGAGGGGCCGAGGCCAAGTTCTCAGCCGCCCGCGCCCGCGCCGCCTCCAGCGCCCGACGCTCCAGCGAGCGGCGCGCTGCTCGTCCCCGCGGCCCCGCCCTTCGACGCGCCGCCCGCGCCGCCTGCGCCTGGCTGGCCGGTGCAAGGCAGCGCGCACGCGCCCCCGAAGCACGCGATGACCGAGACGAGCTTGGCGTGACCGAGGCCCGCGACGACCGCGCAGTCTGACGAGGGGCAGCCGGCGAGCAGGCAACCGAGGCCGCGCGCGCACCCGACGTCGTCGCGGCACTGGCTCCACGATGCGGCGCACGTCGAGGACGGGGCGCCGCAGACGCAGCCGGCGCAGCTCTGCGTCGCGGCGGAGTCGCACTCGGGGATCTTCGCGCCGTCGGGGGGGCACGTGAGGGCCGACCCCCCGGCGCCGGCCGCCTGCCCCGCGTAGCCGCCGATGATCGGCAGCGCCCCGCCCGCGCCGACGCCGCTCGAGCCTGCCGCGCCAGCCGCGCCGGCCCGCCCCGCGATGGGGACGCTCTGCCCGCCCGCGACGCCGGTCGCGCCGGGCTCGGGGCGCGAGGTGATCTCGCCGCCCGTAGACGAGCACGCGCCCGCGAGCAGCGCGCACGCGACGAGCCGCGCGACGCGTGGCGGACGAGCGGTGAGAGCGTCGATGGACGCCAGCTTCGCCCTGAATTCGCCGCCAGGTCAAATGCAACCCTTTCTGAATTCTACGCCCTTGGTGTATCGAGGCCGGATGCGCAGCGTCGCCCTCCCTTCTCTCACCGCACTCTTCCTCCTCTCGTCGGTCGCCGGGGCCGCGCCCAAGCTCCGCTACCAGGCCGATCTCTCGGGTGACGTCGCCGTCTTCGGCAGCACGCTCGCGGTCGACTGCGCGCCGATGGCGCTGCGGCCCACGGGCGCGACGGTGTCGTGCGCGGGGCAGGCCAACGTCGACGACACGGCGCCCGATCTCTACTACCGCGACGAGCTCGCCAACGCGTCGATCACGCCGTCCCAGGCGCGCACCTCGGCGACGCTGGTGATGCCCGTCGGCGCGCAGGTCAAGTACGCGCGCCTGTACTGGTCGGCGCTGAAGGACGGCGCGACGGCGGACACCGAGGTCACGCTCGACTGGGACGGCGGCCCGACCGAGGCCGTGAAGGCCGACGACACCTGGGTGCTGCCCTACGGCTTCGCGTCGCACCCGACCTGGAGCTACTACCAGGCGTCCGGCGACGTGACGAAGTACGTGGCCGCCTGGGGCGCGGGCGATTTTCGCGTCACCGGCGTCGACGCGCTCGAGCTGCCGAACGTCGTCGTCGACCGCGCGTTCTCGGCGTGGACGCTGGTCGTGTTCTACGAGCTGCCGAGCCAGCCGCTGCGCAACCTCGCGCTGTTCGACGGCTTCGAGCTGATCGATCCGTCGATGGCGAAGAACAGCGCGAAGGTGACGCTTCAAGGCTTTCTCGTGCCGACCGGCTTCGACGCGAAGATGGCCGCGTTCACCTACGAGGGCGACGCGACGGTCAAGGGCGACCGGTTCACGATCAACGGCCTGCCGATCTCCAACGCGTCCAACCCCGAGACCGACTTCTTCAACTCGTCGCGCACCTTCCTCGGCGCGCCCGTCAGCGGCTCGGCCGACGTGCCGAAGCTGAGCGGCGAGCCGGGCTCGATGGCCAGCTACGATCTCGACACCGTCGACATCTCGACGATCGTCAAGGCGGGCGACACCTCGGCCGAGGTGGGCGCCGAATCCAACGAGGACGTGTTCTTGCTCGGCGGCTTCGTCACCTCGATCACCAACAGGGTCCCCGATTTCGGTAATTTCACCAAGATCGGCGTCGACGTGAACGGCGGCGTGCTGCTGAAGGGTGACGAGATCGAGTTCGAGCTCACCGCGAAGAACGGCGGCAACGACGCGTCGAAGGGCTCGCAGCTCACCGACGTGGTCGGGGCGGGCCTCGAGTTCGTGCCGGGCTCTCTGCAGGTCTTCGAGGCAGGCGCCTACAAACCGAAGACCGACGCGAAGGACGCCGACACCGCGGCCTACGACGCCGCGAGCAAGACCGTGACGTTCTATGTGGGGACGGGCGCGACGGGGACGCAGGGCGGCAGCGTGGCCGAGGGCGAGACGGTCAAGGTCAAGTTCAAGGCCAAGGTGACGATCGACAAGGGCTCGGTGTCGAACCAGGCCGTGCTCGAGGCGTCGGGCGTGTCGGGCGGGGGCAAGAAACAGTGGAGCAGCGACGGCGATCCCAAGGGGATCGGCGACGAGCCCACGGTGATGCAAGTGAACGAGTGTTCGACCGACGCCGACTGCAAGGATCCGTCGAAGCCTCACTGTGACGGGGCGACGCACACCTGTCAGCCCTGCAAGCAGGACGCCGACTGCAAGGATCCGTCGAAGCCGGCGTGCAACGTGGCGACGGGCGTGTGCGGCCAGTGCTCGGCCACCAACGCGACACAGTGCAAGGGCGAGCTGCCCGCGTGCAACACGTCGAGATCGACGTGCGATGACTGCGCGCCGATGACGGCGACGACGCCGGCGAACGTGACCAAATGCGCGACGTCGCCCGACGGCCCCGCGTGCGTGGTGGGGACGGACAACGACAACTTCTGCGGCTGCAAGATCGACGCTGACTGCGGCGCGGTGAAGAGCGGGCGGGTGTGCGACACGGCCGCGTCGCTGAAGTGCCTCGACGGGTGCCGCGGGCAAGGCGGGAACGGCTGCGCCGACGGCTTCGTCTGCACGTCGAAGGACTCGTCGATCGGCCAGTGCGTCAAGGACATGGGCCAGGGCGGCGCGGCGGGCGCGGCGGGCGCGGGCGGCGCGGGCGGACAGAGCGGCGGCGCGGGCGCGGGCGGCGACGGGACCAACAACTCGGCGGCCGGCTTCGGCGGCAAATTCGGCGGCGGCGCGGCGGGCGCGGCGGCGACGGGCGGGGCCGCTGGGCAGGGCGGCGCGGCGGCGGCGGCGGGCAAGGGCGTCGGGGGCGCGGCGCCTCCGGGCGAGCTCGGCATCGACGACAGCGAGCAGTCGGGCGCGTGCGGGTGCGTGACGGCGGGCGAGTCGCGCGGGGCGTCGGCGTTCGGGGTGCTGGGGCTGGCGCTGCTGTCGCTGGTGGGCCGCCGTCGTCGCCGCTTACGTCGACGCGCGATCTGATAGGGTGGGAGGGTCGACATGCTGAACCCGGGGCAAATCTTCGCGCAGCGTTACCGCGTGGTGAAATTCCTCGCGCAGGGGGGGATGGGCGCGGTGTTCGTCGCAGAGCACCTCGGCACCGAGAAGCCGTGCGCGATCAAAGTTCTCTTTCCTAACGTTCTCGCGTCGCGCGACGGGGTCGAGCGCTTCCAGCTCGAGGCGCGGGTCGCGGCGCGCGCCGGCAGCGAGCACATCGTGCAGGTGCTCGACGCGGGGCTCGACGAGGAGACGCAGATGCCGTTCCTCGTGATGGAGCTGCTCGTCGGCAAGAACCTCGACGATCTGGTCGTCGAGCAGGGGCCGCTGCCGCCCGAGCGGGTGGTGCAGTACATGATGCAGGCGGCGGCGGGGCTCGATCGCGCGCACGGCTACCGCGACAAGGACGGCAGCGCGCGGGCGATCGTGCACCGCGATCTCAAGCCCGAGAACCTGTTCTTGACGACGCGCGACGACGGCTCGCCGCTCGTCAAGATCCTCGATTTCGGGCTGGCCAAGGTGCTCAGCGACAGCACGAAGATGAGCCAGGACATGAAGGGCACGCCGCTCTACATGGCCATAGAGCAGGCGACGGGCGCGGCGGTGACGCCGAAGACCGATCTGTGGGCGATGGGGCTCATCGCGTTCTACTTGCTGACGGGCAAGCATTACTGGAGGGCCGCCAACCAGGAGGACGCGGGCATCCAGGTGCTGTTCGGCGAGATCTTCGCGCTGCCGATCGATCCTCCGAGCATGCGCTCGCGCGAGTACGGCGCCACGCCGCTGACGGCCGCGTTCGACGCGTGGTTCGGGCGGATGGTGGTGCGCGAGGTCGAGCAGCGCTACGGGTCGGCGGGCGAGGCGTGCGCGGCGCTCGCGCAGGCGCTGGGCGTGCAGCTGGCGGCGTCGATGTCGCTCGGCGCGCAGCCGGCGCTCGCGGCGCCGCTGCAGCGCGCGGCCGGGCACGCGCCCGCCGGGCCGCCGGCGGCGCAGGCGATGACGGCGGCCGGGGCGGCGATGGATATCCGTCAGTCGGTCGTCACCCCGCAGAAGAAAGGCGCTGGGGGCGTGATCGCCGCGGTCGCGGTCGGCGCCGTGGTGGTCGTCGGCGGAGCGGCGGCGCTGTTCCTCTCGCGCGGGGGCCCGGGCGGCGCGCCCGACGCGGCGGCGCGGCCGACGGCGTCCGAGGCGTCGAGGCCCGGGATCGATCCCGCGGCGGTGGTGACGGCGAGCGTGGCGGCGCCGGTCGCGAGCGTGGCGGCGCCTGTCGCGAGCGTGGCGGCGCCTGTCGCGAGCGCGGTGGCGACGAGCGCGCCTGTCGCGGCGCCGCCCGCGCCGAAGGGCCCGCTGCCGAAGGCCGCGCCGCCGGTCGCGCCGAAGCCGCCCAAGCCGGGAGGCGGCGGCGTGTACGACGAGCGATAAGGCGCGCTGCATCGCGGCTTGCCACTCGGGCACGCGGCGCAGCTCGTCCCAGGCGTCGCGCGCGCTCGCGTAGCGAAACGCCTCTCGCCTGCGCAGCAGCTTGGCGATCACGCCGCCGAGCGGTGTCCCGAGGGCCTCCGCGCGCGCGCGCGGCACCCCGTCGTGGACCTGCCGCAACACCTCGTCGTAGGGCGCCTTGTCGTCGAGCGCGGGGACGCCAGTGACGAGCTGATAAAGCAACAATCCTATCTGATACAGATCGCTCTGTCGGGACGCGTAGCCGGCGGCGGCGACCTCGGGCGCCATGATGCCGTGGTGGACGACGCCGGGTCGCGCGAAGCCCTGGCCTTGCAGCTCCTGCGAGATACCAAAATCGGTGAGCTTGACGATGGGGCGCTCGCCGCCCTCCACGAGCAACACGTTCCCTGCGTGAAGATCGCCGTGGACGAGATCGCCGTCGTGCAAGTACTGGACGGCGGCGAGGATCTGCCGCGTGAGCTCGATCGCGAGCTCGGGAAAGAACGGCCCCTGCAGCCGGTCGCGCAGCGAGCAGGTGCAGACCTCGAGCGACATGTAGAAGAGGTGATCGCTCTCGAAGGCGTCGTGCATGTAGACGACGTTGGGGTGGCGCAGGCGCAGGAGCCGCTCGGCCTCGCGCGACCACTCGGCCTGCACCTCGGCGTACGGGCGGTTGGCGGGGACGATGAGCTTCAGGGCGTAGCGCTGATCGAACGGGCCGATCGCCTCGTAGACCGCGCCGTAGGCGCCCCGCCCGAGCGCGCGCGTGACGAGGTACTCGCCGTGGCGCGAGCGGAGCACCGAGCCGCGCTCGGGGAACCGGACGCCCGACGCCGGGGCCGACTCGGCCACGTGCTGCGCGCGGGAGAGCGCGTCGGCGATGGCGACGGTCCCGACCGTGGGGCGAAACGGCTTCGGCTGCGCGGGCGGCAGCAGCGGCGTCGGCTGGCGGAGCGCGGCCTCGCGCGCGGCCTTCAGCAGCGCGTCGATGGGGACGCGCGGGGCGGCGTCGGGCGCGGAGGGCTCGGGCGGTGGCGCGGCGACGGCGTGCACGGGCGGCGCGGCGTCGGGCGATCCGTCGTCGCGCCGCCGGAGCTCGGGGGGGATGACGATCGGAGCGGTGTCGTCTCCGGTGTCGGGCATGTGCGGGCGGGGAGAGTAGCGCGGGATGGCGGGTGGGGGTCGGAGAAGCTGGTCGGGCCGAGCGAAGACGAGCGCGCTCCGCCCATCGGCCCGCGCGCTCGCGGGGGAAGGCTGAAATTCACGGGAGATGAGGGCGGACGTCCGCGGATATGTCCGAGCTGTCGGCGAGGAGGAGTTGACGAACGCGATCGAGGCGCGGATGCTTGGGGCTCGCGTGTGTGGAGGTGGTGGCCTGCATGGGAGCTGCCTCCAGGTGTCAGAACCGGGCGCGGTGTGGCGTCTGGTGGTTCGACGGAGATGGAGATGACCCGGAACATGAACCGTTGGGCAGGCGTTGATCAGGCCATGGTCCATGCAAACAATGGCTCCCCTCTGACCTCCAAGCGCCGACGCGCTCCGCGCAGCGCAGACTCACGGTGAACACTGTCAACGGCATGGCGAAATTCAATCCCACCGTGGGCTACGAGATCCAAACCTCGTCGCGCATCGAACCTGCAGAGATCGCCCTGGGGCTCGGCGAGCGGCCGCGCCGCGGGAAGGGTGGCGGCCGTGGAGACTGATTCCCGCACGGACTCGTTCACGAGCTTCTTTCGGGCCGCGACGAGCGGGTTCGCGCCCTACGCCTGGCAACTTCAGGTCGCGCTCGACGGCCTGCCTGATGTCCTCCCGGTGCCCACTGGGTTGGGCAAGACGGAGGTCGCGCTCGCGTGGGCGTGGCGGCTTCTCGTCGACGAGAAGCCGGAGCCGCGCCACCTCGTGGTCTGCCTGCCGATGCGCAGCCTGGTCACGCAGACCGTGCAGCGGTTGAAGGCGTACTTCGACGCCGTGAAGGCGAAACGTCCGGAGAACGACGTCACGGTTCACCAGCTGATGGGAGGCGCCATCGACGACGAGTGGGTCGGCCGCCCTGAACTGCCCTGGGTGCTCGTCGGCACGCAGGACCAGCTCCTCTCGCGCGCGCTGAACCGTGGCTACTCCATGAGCCGCTTCGAGTGGCCGGTTCACTTCGGGCTGCTCAACAACGACTGCCGGTGGCTGATCGACGAGGTCCAGCTCATGGGATCGGGCCTGTGGACGACGTCGCAGCTCGACTGGATGCGGCGCAAGCGCTTCCCGTCGCTGAAGCCGTGCTTGACCACATGGATGAGCGCCACGGTCGGCACGTCGTTCCTCAGCACCACGGACAGAGAGCGTGACGGCCTCGCCAAGCCTTCGGAGGAACAGAACGCATTCGAACGCAAGCTCGCAACCGCGCTCAATGGCGACGAGGGGCTCGAGTGGTGGCGTGAGGCGAGGCGTCCTCTGGAGTGGTGGCGGCCAGAGCCAGCCGCGCAACCGACGAGCGACGGACCGGCGAAGCCGCCGGCAACGAACAGGCGGACAAGGAAGGGGTCGGCAGCGAAGCCTGAGCCAGGCGCGCAATCGACGACCGACGAACGCCCGAAACGAGGCGCGAACGGCACGAAGAAGCCCGACGCCGCGACGGCGGTCACACCGGAGGCCATCGCCGCCTCCGTCAAGGCGAAACACGTGGCGGGCACGCTCTCGCTGGTCATCTGCAACACCGTGGACATGGCGCGGGCCGTGTTCGGCGCGCTCTCGACGATCGACCACAAGGTTCTCCTCACTTCGCGCTTTCGCCGGGAGGACCGCGCGAGGCACGAGCGACGCCTCATCGACTTCGACGCCCAGCGCAAGGCTGGCACGCTGCCGAAGGACGATCCCGGTCTCATCTGCGTCAGCACGCAGGTCATCGAGGCGGGCGTGGACATCTCGGCGCATCGCCTCTTCACCGAGCTCGCGCCGTGGCCTTCGATGCTTCAGCGACTTGGTCGCCTGAACCGCAGGGGCGACGACCAGGGCGCTCAGGCTTGGGTCTGGGAGAGAGGCGGAAACAAGAAGGTCGAGCGCATCGGCCCCTACGAAACCGTCGACATCGATTGCGCCAAGAAGCTCGTCGATGCCTTCGGCCCGCTCTCTCGAGACAAAGCGTTCTCGAAGGCCATCGACGGCTTGAACGAGAGCAATCAGAAGGAGGTCACCGGGGCGCTGCAGCCGAAACCGAGCCCGCTGCCACGCGCGCTCGACGTCCACGGGCTCTTCTCGACGGAGCGCGACGTTCACGGCGGCTTCACCGATGTCAGCGCCTTCGTACGCGGCACCGATCCCGATCTCGACGTCACGGTGTTCTGGCGCGACTGGTCTGGCGATAGGCCTCCTCGCGGCGAGGAGCTCGACGGCCCGCTGCTCGAGCCGGCGACAGAGGGCTGTCCCGTCTCCTTCTTCCGCGTCCAGGAGGCGCTGAAGAGCACCAAGGCCGCGGCCTGGCTGTGGGACGACGAGGGCGCTTGCTGGGAGCGGGTGAACCACTGGGATGTCCGGCCCGGCATGCTCCTGATGCTCAAGAAGGAGGTTGGCGGCTACGACGCGACCGAAGGTTGGACGGGCGACAAGTCGAACGTGCTCGCCGAAGTGCCGCGTGCCGGGCGTGGCGCGACGCTGCGAGATGATGCGTGGACTGAGGCTGGGTACTGGTCGACGCTCGATGTCCACCTCAAGGATGCGAGAGACGCAGCCGAGGAGCTGAGCACCGCGCTCTCGCTGACCGGCGACACGAGGACGGCCGTCGTGGAGGCGGCAGGGCTCCATGACCTCGGCAAGGCGCACCCGCAGTGGCAGGCAGCGCTGCCTGGTCGCTCCGACATCCCCGACGCGCTGCTCGCGAAGAGCCCGCGCGTCGTGGCCGCCGATGTCGTGGGGGATGTGTCGGCCGCGCGCGCCGAGCTCGCGAGGCTCCGAGCGCAGGCGCGTGAGTTGCGCGAGCAGAAGAAGCGGAGAGGTCGTGAAGACGTTGTGCGGCTTCAGTGGGCCATCGACGACAAGCTCAGCGATGTCGAGTTGAAGGCGCTGCGCGACGTCACCGGCGTCCGCTGGGCCGGGCATCTCCAGTTCCGCCCCGGCCTCCGTCATGAGGTCGCCTCCGCGCTCGCGATGTGGCACAAGTACCGCGACGCCGAGACAAAGCCGTATCCCGCGCTCGCGGTCTATCTGGCGGCCACGCACCACGGAAAGGCGCGCACCGTGATGCGCTCGACGACGGAGAAGGGCGACGATGTCTTCGGCGTACCAAGGGAGTCGAGCGCGTTGAAGCTCGGCGACGAGGAGTGGCCGCTCGACTTCTCCGTCGCGAAGGACGGCGCCGAGGGACGCTGGGAGGGCGAGGAATTTGTCATGACTGGGCCGGGGTGGACCGGTCTCGTCGCCGACCTCCTCGGTCCCTGGCGGCCGGAGGAGCGCAGCGACGCCGGCGCCGTCCCGGAGTCGGAGCCGCGCCAGCTCGGCCCCTTCGCGCTGGCGTACCTCGAGGCGCTCGTCCGCATCGCAGACTGGCGCGCCAGCGCACAGCCGAGCGCGAGCACCAAGCCGAGCGAGGGGCTCCCGCCATGAGCACGAAGGGCCGCAGCATCGTCGTGAAGGGGACGGTCGTCTCGATCGCGACGCGCAATGAGCACGACTACATCTCGCTCTCGGACATGGTCCGCGGCTTCGAGGGACAAGGCGCGCTGATCGAGCAGTGGATCAGAGCGAAGGACACCGTGCTCTTTCTCGGGGTCTGGGAGCAGCTGAACAACGCAGGGTTCAATTCCCTCGAATTCGAGGGGATTAGAAGCGAGGCCGGGCGCAACAGCTTCTTCCTCTCGGTGAAGAAGTGGACGGAGAGGACCGGTGCGATCGGCGTATACGCCTCCGCTGGTCGCTACGGCGGGACGTATGCCCATCGGGACATCGCGTTCGAGTTTGGCTCATGGCTGAGCCCCGAGTTCAAGCTGTACTTGATCAAGGAGTTTCAGCGCCTCAAGGACGACGAGGCGGCGCGCGCGTCACGCGAGTGGAGCTTTCAACGGACGCTGTCGAAGGTGAACTACCGCATTCACTCCGACGCGATCCGAGAGCACGTGGTCCCGCCAGCGCTCACCAACCTGCAGATCTCGTTCGTCTACGCGTCTGAAGGCGACCTGTTGAACGTCGCGCTCTTCGGCAAGACCGCCGGCGACTGGCGCAAGGACAACCCCACGTCACCGGGCAACATGCGTGACCATGCGACGCTGGAGCAGCTCGTGGTCCTCTCGAACCTCGAGAGCCTCAACTCCGTCTTGATCCACCAGGGGTTGTCGACAGGCGAGCGGCTCGAGCAGCTCAACGCAATCGCGATCGTCCAGATGCGATCCCTGCTCGGCTCGACGACCGTGAAGCGCCTGTCTGCCGGGAAGCCAGCCTCAGCTCCTCCTCCAACCAGCGGCCACTTCAGCAGGCGAGGCCAGAAATGAACCAGCCCCGGCTGCCGGTCCTTGCGTTGCCCGGCCTGTCGCCCGACAGCCTCGGCAACTACCTCGCGTCGCTCGGCCTCCTGCGGGTGCTGTCTCGAAAGTGGCCGAGCACGCGGATCGCGTGGCGCGACGAGGTGTTGCAGGTGATCGGCGGCCCGACGTCGATCGACGAGCTGCTAGACGAGCTGGTGCGGATTGCTATCGAGCGCGCGTGGACCGCTTATGACCGGCGTTGGAATGAGGAGCAGAAGAAGGGGACGAAGACGAAGTCGGGCCTCCCGCTTGCGCTCTGGCAGGCTTCCGCCGAGGAGCGAGAGCTGGAGGTCTTCGCAGCGCATGCCGTGCCTCACGCACGCGTGAGCTTCAACCCGCTTTTTGGCAGCGGCGGGAACGCCGGCAAACGCGCATTCTCAAATGGATGGGCAAAGGCCATCGAGGCGCTTGCGCCGCCGCCCCCCGTCACCAAAGAGCCAAAGAAAGACGAAACCGATAAGCAGAAGGCAGCCCGCGAGAAGCGCGACAAGAAGGCGATCGACGACTACAACCAAGAAGCGCCGGCCAGACTGAAGAAGAATCGCGACGAACTTAAGGCGCTGCTTCTCGGGTGGCCAATCGCGTGGCTTGTTGAGGGGCTAGCCGCAGGTTCTTGGTTCAGCGAGGCAACGAAGCTCTACAACAGCGGTCAGTCGCCCGCGCGGGAAGGGCAGATCTCGCCCTGGGCGATGGTGCTCGCCTGCGAGGGGCTGGCATTCCTCGCGGGGAGCGCATCTCGACGACTCGGGGCTCGGTCTGCGGGCGCCGTGGGTGCGTTCCCCTTCGTGACGCAACCCATCGCCGCAAGCGCGGAGAAGGAAGCGGATCGACTCCGTGGCGAGATCTGGACTCCGACTTGGAGCCGACCGACGTCGCTCGCCGAGGCAAGCTCGCTGTTCTCGCGTGGGCGCGCTGAGTTGCGTGGACGAGGAGCCCTCACGCCCGCCGCCTTCGCCACGGCTATCCGAAGCAGAGGAGTGGATGGTGGTGTCAGCGAGTTTCGCCGCTTCACGCTCGGCCGCACGACCAGTTCGAACACCTTCGAACCTCGCCTGGAGGCGCGGTTCTCCCTCGCCACCGGAACGGACGTCGGCGCAGCGGTTTCGTCGGCGCTGGAACGCATCACCGCGCTGGTCGACCAGCCGGGATTTCCGCGGGATGGCAAGCGCTTCGTGGGGCTTCGCGGCCCGATCGAGGCCGCGTTGCTCGACGTCGCTGCCGAGCCAACGAACCCGGAAGCCGGCATCGCGCTGCTCGACGCGGTCTTCAGCGCGCTGGATAGCATCGACCGGAACCGCAGCTTCCGCGAGGGCAAGGTTCGCTGGGAGCCGCTGCCGCTCGAGTGGCTGCCATCCTTGTTCGCAGATGAACCGCCCAGCGTCGAAGCGCGGCTCGCCTTGTCCCTGGTGTCTGGATTTCCAGAGGCTCTGCCTTTCGCTGCGTATCGATTCGGCGTTCACTGGACGCCCGAACGGGGGGGGCGGTACGATTACCGCTGGGGCATCAAGCCGAGCTACTTCGAGCACACGAAAGTAGCGCCCGCTCGCTGGGTTTGGGGTCCGGGACAACCACAGCGCGTGATTGCCAACGTGCTCGCACGGCGTCTCTTGGAGGGGCCCACACTGGACTCACCGGCGGCAGCTCAGCCGCCTGGACGAGCGCCGGTGCCTGCAAGGGCCGATGACGTGCGTGCGTGGTTCACGGGCGATCTCGACGAGGCGGTGTTCCTGTCGTGGCTCTCGCGGTTCGCGCTCTTTGATTGGAGTGGCGTTGTTCCCACAGAGGTCTGCGGACTCGGTGAGTACGGGGCGAACCATCACCGGGCGGACGGAGATCTTGCGTTGCTGGGTCTTCTGCAGCCGCTCGTCGATCAACGCCCCCTCGTCATCCGCGAGCTCTCCGCCGACGACCTGCTCGCTGACAAGACCGGCGCACGCACCACCGAGGCTGCGCGCTCTCTCGTCACGTTGACCCGCGCGGGCAACTTCGACGCGGTGTTCCGGCTCGCGAGCAGCCGCTACGCGATGGCGCATGCGCGCCTCGCCGAGTTCGACGTGACGTTCGCTGCGGACTCGCCCGACCGGCTCGCCGCGGCTCTCTTGTTCACCTTGTCTGACCGCGATCGCGCGGTCTTGTTCAAACGCTGGCTTCGTCCTCGACGCCGGCCACAAAGAGGAGCGGCACATGTCTGACGCACAGAAGAGCAGTCCCCCTAAGAAGATCACTCCCTCCGACGTGTTGAGGGGGGAATCGCCGCTCATCCTGACCGCGACGCTCGAACCGATCGTCGGCGATCGGTTCCAGCCCGCCGGTTTCCCCGAGATTGGCCACGTCATCTACAAGGCGCCGCGCAAGGACGGCAGCACCGAGAGCGTGTGCATCGTCGACAGCGCGGCCAGCATGGCCAACCACCTCGAAACAGTCTGCCAGCGCGGCGCCCACGATCTCGACCTCGTCGATGCGCTTCAGGGCATGCCCTACATCCGCTGCGTTACCGGCGATCTCGTCGATGGCAAGCTCCCGAGCGAGAAGCGCGAGACTATCGTCACGAGCCTCACCGAGGGCCATCGCGTCGCTTCGTCCTACTTTCTGGATGGCGCTGCGCTGAAGAGCGACGGCGTCAAAGGCGATGAATTCAAGAACGACCTCAAGACGAGGTTCGGCCTCGTCCTCGCCAACGACAAGTCGAAGGCACATCCGCCGCCCGAACGGTGGTGGAACGTGTTCAAGTCGATCTTCGAGATTGATCCGAATTCGCTCGTTCACGGCGTGCTCTTCCCCCAGTGGCAGATCAAGATCCCCCGCGCCCTGACGGCGCACCTCGAGGCTTTCGGCGCTGCGCGTCGACCGCTCTGGCGTGAAGTTCGACCGACTTGGCAAGACGACCTCGGGTCAGCCCATCTTCGCGGTCGATGACGCGACCGCCGAGTCGATCCGCGCCACGTTCGTCATCGACGTCAGCCTCATCCGGTCCTTTGGACGCAAGAAGGGCGAGACGACGCTCGGCCTCTCCGAGGAGCAGCAGGAGTTCCTCGTCGCGCTCGCGCTGTGGAAGGTCCAGCAGCTCCTCGCGTCGCCCTTCCGCTTCCGATCCGGCTGCCACCTCCGGCGCACGGCGCTGAAGAGCGTCGAGCAGGACGTGGAGATCGAGGTCGACATCGCCAGCGCGATCAAGACCGCAGGACTCGACAAGCTCCCCGTCACCGACGTGTTCTGGCCGCGCGAGGAGCTGTATCGAGAAGGCCAGGCAGAGGCGCAGAGCGGCAGCGACGAAGACGAGGGCACGGAAGAGCCCGAGGGATGAAGCTCGTCCTCCGACAAGAGTTCCCGCTCGGGCGCTTCCACGCGACGCCGTGGCGCGTGAACCCGTACGACGATCCGCACGGGGAGTGGCCGCCGAGCCCTTGGCGCTTGGTGCGCGCGGTGACCGCACGCTGGTACCAGTGGGCGCGCGAGGCTTCGCCCGAACTCGACGTCTCGCAGCTCGAAAGGCTGCAGGCGGCCTTGTGCAAGAGCACCTACGCGTTCCACCTGCCCCGCACCGCGAGGAAGGGGAGCCCGCTCAGGCAGTACCACCCGACGGAGTTCGGCTGGCGCCCGGCAGAGAAGAAGAAGGCGGGAACGCGCAGCTATGGCACGAGCCTCGCGCAGGACAACTACTGGTGCGTTCCTCCCGAGGCGCCGGTGTGGTGGTTCCTCGAGGGCGATGACTGGACCGACGACCTTCGCGAGTTGCTCGGTCAGTGCCTGGGTCGCATGACGTACTTCGGGCGAGCCGAGACTCTCACGCGCATTCGCGTGGCCGGCTCGACCGACGAGATCCCTCAGGCCAACTGCGCGCTCGTCGACAAGCGCGGAGCGGGCGCTGCGCCCGTGCTGTCGCCGCTCGACACGGCCACGCGCGAGGATATCGAGCGCACGACCGACAACCCCGAGGCCGCCAAGCGAGCCGTGCCTCCCGGCGCGCGCTGGCTCTACGCCGTGCGACCCGAGCGGCCCGCGGCCCGCGAGCGTCGTCGGGTTCCAGAGCATCGGCCCGACTGTCACCTGATGCAGCTCGCCATCGGCTGGAACGTCTCGCCGGAACCCCGCGCGATCGTGCGGCTTGCGTCCCGGTTTCGTGGCGCCGTGCTCCGTGAGTTGGTCCGTTTGAAGACGGGTGACGCGTCGGCCAGCTGGGCGCGAGCCAGCCGTGAGGTGCTCGAGGCGGTCGCGGACATGACCGGCAAGGACGCGGGCGGCGCCGCGCTGAGGGGCCATCGCCACACGGAATTCTTTGCGTGGTGCGAGGGAGATCAACCGACGCGCCTCCTCGTCTGGCGTGGCTCGCGCGCGTTCGACGCCGATGAGCAGGAGGCGATCCTGCTCGCGGCCGCGCGCGACGTGTCGTGGGCGGCGGCGGGCTCGGACTCCGACGATTGGAAGGTGCGACTCGTCCCGCTCGATCGAGCGGTCCCGCCACCGCCGGGATTCGGCAACCAACCGTCGAAGGTCTGGGAGTCGGTGACGCCCTACGTCCCTCCGCGCCATCATCTTCGCGGTGGCAAGGAGCGCGACGGTGAATCGATGGCTGAACAGATCCGCCGCGAGGTTCGAGGGCGAGAGATCGCGCAAGACGTCGAGGTCGAGCTCGTGGGTACGCCTCAGTGGGTTTCGGTGCACGTGCCTCGGCGCGAGGCGAACAAACGCGCGTTCATCGGGGATCGCCGTGGGCAGCGGGTTCGCCTGCGTTTTGCCATCCCGGTGGTGGGTCCGCTCCGGCTCGGACACTCCAGCAGCTTCGGGCTGGGGCTCTTCCGGCCCGTCGAGGTGCCCGAAGGGCCGTGAGCTCCGTGCACCAGCCGGGCACCGCATCGGAGAAGGCGACGTCACTGGCTGGCTGACGCGCCGTGCGCGGGCTCGTCCCCACCTGGCCATGCCGCCCTCCGACCCTGCCGGCGCCGTCCCCCTCCCCGCCGCGCGCGCGAAGCCCCTGCCCACGCGCCTTCTCCCCACCCCGCCCGCGCTCGTGCCAGCGCGCATGCTCAACGAGGTGACCTACTGCGAGCGGCTCATGTACCTCGAGTGGGTCCAGGGCGAGTTCGCCGACAACGAGTTCACCGTCGAGGGCCGCCTGGTACACCGGCGCGCGGACGAGCCCGGCGGAGCGCTGCCGCCGAAGCCCGGGACACCGCGCGACGACGCTGGCGCCGACGACCGTCCGTATCAGGCGCGCAGCGTGTGGCTGTCTTCCGAGGCGCTCGGGATCACCGCGAAGATCGACGTCGTCGACGGCGAGGCCGACGGGCGCGTCGTCCCGATCGAGTACAAGCGCGGAGCGGCGCCCGAACTGCCCGAGGGCGCGTACCTTCCCGAGCGCGTGCAGGTGTGCGCTCAGGTGCTGCTGCTGCGGGCGGCCGGCTACACTTGCGACGAAGGCGCCCTGTACTTCGCCGCGTCGCGCAAGCGCGTGACGGTCGCCATCACTGAAGAGCTGGTCGCGGCCACGCTCGCCGCTGTGACGCGCGCGAAGGCGCTCGTCGAGGCGGGCACGCTGCCGCCTCCGCTCGAGAACAGCCCGAAGTGCCAGGGCTGCTCGCTCAGTCTGATATGCCTCCCTGACGAGACGAACATGCTGCACAGGCTCGAGGCCGTCCCCAGTGACGGCGCTGACGCCGCGGAGGCGCCCGCCGCGCCGGAGGCGGACGACGGACCTCGGCGACTGTATCCGTCGAGGGACGACGCCGTCCCGCTCTACGTCAGGGCGCAATTTGGCAAGGTCGGCCTCTCGGGCGAGCGGCTCAAGGTCTGGACGAAGGACGCGACAGAGGAGGTCCGGCTCGGCAACACCTCGCAGGTGTCATTGTTTGGCAACATCCAGGTGTCGACGCAGGCGATACGCGAGCTGACCGAGCGGGGCATCCCCCTGCTGTATTTCTCGCACGGCGGGTGGTTCTGGGGTCGCACCGTCGGCATGGATCCAAAGAACGTCCAGCTGCGAATGGCCCAGTACAAGGCGGTCACCACCCCCGAGGTCTGCCTGGCGATGTCGCGCGGGTTCGTGGTCGCGAAGGTAAAGAATTGCCGCACGATGCTGCGACGAAACCTCGAGCCGGCCCCGCCGAGCCTGCTCGACGAGCTCGCCTTTCTCGCGCGAAAGGCCATGACAGCGCCGGCGCTCGACACCCTGCTCGGCCTCGAGGGGACGGCGGCGAAGACCTATTTCCAGGCGTTCTCTGGCATGTTTCGCGCGCCTGACGGGATCGGCGAGAGCTTCGATCTCTCGGGCCGCAACCGACGCCCGCCGCGCGATCCCGTCAACGCGATGCTCTCCTTCGCGTATTCGTTGCTCGTGAAGGATGTGACCCTCGCGCTCACCGCTGTCGGCCTCGACCCCATGCTCGGGTTCTTTCATCAGCCGCACTTTGGTCGGCCGAGCCTGGCGCTCGACATGATGGAGGAGATGCGCCCGATCATCGCCGACTCGGTGGTCCTCACGTGCGTCAACACCGGCGTCGTCAGCCCGCGCGACTTCGATTCGGCCGGAGATCGGTGCAACCTCAAGAACCACGCACGCCGCGCGTTCATCCTCGCCTACGAGCGCCGGATGGACCAGCTGGTGACACACCCGGTGTTCGGATACCGGGTCAGCTATCGCCGCGTGCTCGAGGTGCAGGCACGGCTGCTCTCGCGCGTCATCCTTGGCGAGCTCGATCGATTGCCACCGTTCCGCACCAGGTAGAGCACATGCGCCTCGCCTATCTCGTCACCTACGACATCTCTGATCCGAAGCGGCTACGGCGCGTGTTCGTGATCCTGCAGGGCGCTGGCGACCACCTTCAGCTGTCGGTGTTCCGCTGCGAGCTGAACCGGCGCGAGCTGATCGAGCTGCGGGCCAAGCTCCTCGAGGTCATCCACCAGGGCCAGGACCAGGTGCTCTTCGCGGATCTCGGCCCCGCCGACGGCCGCGGCGCTGACGCGATCGCCGCGCTCGGGCGCCCGAGCATTTCCACCGTGGCGAGGGCAGTCGTGCTATAGGCGATCTCGCGAGCGGTTGTGCGCCGCCCGAGACCTGGGGGTCGCTCGCAGCCGTGTAGGTCCTTGAAATTCTTGAGAGCACGAGCGTGGGCGCAGCCTGGAGAGGCCCGCTGCGCGGGGACACTTCGCCTCAGCGCGGGGGGCGCTCGCGATATGTGCTGGATGTTGTTGAAATTGTTGAGCAATTTGGCGTTGCCCTTTCCGTGAGCCTTGGCTCACGGCCCCATTGAAGCATGCCCTTCGCGGTTCCGTGCGCGGCGATGGCCTCGTCCTTTCCGTGAGCCTTGGCTCACGGCCCCATTGAAGCCGGATGACTGGGCGATGGCCGACAAGGCTGGAGATGGCTTTCCGTGAGCCTTGGCTCACGGCCCCATTGAAGCCTACGGCACGGCCATCGCTGGCGACGGAGGCACGGCGCTTTCCGTGAGCCTTGGCTCACGGCCCCATTGAAGCGGGTACAATACCCCCGCCAGTCGGCAGGGGCAGATGGTCTTTCCGTGAGCCTTGGCTCACGGCCCCATTGAAGCCCGTCGGTGCCGTTGCTCGCGAGGAAGCGGCCAGCGCTTTCCGTGAGCCTTGGCTCACGGCCCCATTGAAGCCTGCGCGACGCCGGCGAGCTCGGGATCACTGTCGGACTTTCCGTGAGCCTTGGCTCACGGCCCCATTGAAGCCGTGTCTCGCCCCTTCTTCGCTTGATACGCGGCCTCTTTCCGTGAGCCTTGGCTCACGGCCCCATTGAAGCCCCTCGCGCTCGCCGCTAGATTCGCCGCGTTCGCAGCTTTCCGTGAGCCTTGGCTCACGGCCCCCTTGAAGCGCCAAGCTCCCGGCCTTCAACCCGGAGGCGACGGGCACCTTTCCGTGAGCCTTGGCTCACGGCCCCATTGAAGCCTGGCGAGTACGCCGGGGCAGACGACGCGCCGTGTACGCTTTCCGTGAGCCTTGGCTCACGGCCCCATTGAAGCGATGGACTTCTCGTACTCGGCGATACGCGCCTGCGTCTTTCCGTGAGCCTTGGCTCACGGCCCCATTGAAGCCGCACGATGTCGAGACCCGCGTCGCACGCTCCCGCGCTTTCCGTGAGCCTTGGCTCACGGCCCCATTGAAGCCGCGCTGCTCGAACATGCCGAACGACGCGACATAGATGCTTTCCGTGAGCCTTGGCTCACGGCCCCATTGAAGCTTCGAGTCGGCGTCGACGGCGGCTGTCACTGACAGCTTTCCGTGAGCCTTGGCTCACGGCCCCATTGAAGCCCATTCCCCCGCGCCGTCCTTGTACCGCTCGCTCACTTTCCGTGAGCCTTGGCTCACGGCCCCATTGAAGCGCGAACCCCGACTCTCCGCCAGAACCGC
>CAUJFL010000360.1 GCA_963169165.1 Myxococcota bacterium
CACGCGCGAACGTCCGAGCCACGCCCGCGCCGCGCTCGTCACGCCGCGCGGCGGTGGCCCCTCGAGCAACAGGAGGCCAGGGCGCGCGCCCGGCGCGAGGCGACCGTGGCGATCGAACCTTAGCGCGTCGGCTGGCGAAGACGTCACCATCGCGAGCAACGTGGCGAGCGGCAGCCGTGGGAACCTCTCGTGCACCGCGCGAGCGTCGGCGAGCGGATCGGAGTCGCCGCTCGCGCCAGGGTTGCCCGTCCCGATGGCCGGGGTGAGCCCCGCGGCGAGCATCTCGCTGACCGGCGGGAGCCTCACCTCGAGCGCGAGCGCGGCGCGCGGCGACACGATCACGCGCACCTCGCCGCTCGACAGGCGCCGCCATCCGTCCGCGTCGAGCGCGCCGAGGTGAGCGAGCGCGGTGCCTGGCTCGAGCGCCCCGAGCTCGTCGAGCGCGTCGAGGTCCGAGGCGTTCAGCTGGAGCGCCCCGGCGGGAGACACGTGCGCCTGCATGAGCGCCGGCCCGCCGCGACGCCGCGCCTCGCGCAGCGTCACGCGCGCGACGTCGGGGTGCTGCGTGGTCGGCGAGTGGGGCGACGGGACCCAGCGCGCGCCTCGCGGGGCCTGCTTCACCGCCGACTCGAGCGCGACGGTCGCCGCGTAGCGCTCGACGCCGAACACCTGCTGCACCGTCACGCTGTCGATGCCCCGCCGCGAAAGCGCGAGCTGGGAGGACACCTCGAGCGTCACGTCTGCGAGGGCCGCGACGCCGTGGTCATGGCTCGCGTCGAGCGCCGCTGTCCGCGCGAGCTCGAGCTCGGCCTCGTCCGCCGCGCCTCGCGCGAGACGGACCGAGTCGAGCCATCGATCGAAGCCCTGCCCGAGCTGGGTGCGCCCGCGAAGAAAGGCGTCGCTCGGGACGGCGAACGCGTCCACGAGCCCCGGCATCAGCAGCCCATCGACGCGCTCGAGCGGCGCACCCGTCGCGGCGAGCGACTCTCGTGGGCCGACGTCGAGGACGACCCCTTCGTCATCGACGATCACGGCGCCGTCGTCGATGAGCGCCCGCCCATCGAACAACGACGCCGCGGCGTACGCCCGCATCAGAAGCGGACGCCGACGCTCTTGCTCTCTCCGCCCTTCACCGTGACGCTGACCGACTTACGACCATGCTCCGGGTGCACGAACACGACGGTGTGTGTGCCCGCCGAGACGCTGACGCCGGCCTTCGGGGTCGAGCCGAGGGGCCGACCGTCGAGGATGCAGTTGGACGGCGGGATGCTGTTGATGCTCAGCGTCGCCGAGCCCGACTCCGCCGCCGGGGGGTCCTTCTTGTCGGGCTCCTTCTTGTCCTTGTCGTCCTTCTTCTCGCCCTTCTTCATCAGCACTATCGTGATGGTCTTCTCGGCCTCGTCCTCGAACGTGATCGGCTGGCGGAAGTCGATGTAGCCAGGGCGCGTCGCCTCGACCGTCCACGTCTTCGACGTGTCGATGTCGAGCGAGATAGGGAACGTGCGGACGGCCTTGCGCTCCGTCCCGCTGACCAGCGTCACGAGCGCCGCCTGCGTCTCGAGCGTCAGCGTCGCCTTGCCCTTGACCACCGGCAGCTTCACGGGGCCGAGGTCCTTCACCTCGCCCTCGGCGACGGTGACCGTCCGCTCGTCGACCTTGTACCGATCGCTCGAGAAGAACTTGAGCTTGTGCTCGCCGGGGGTGAGATTTTTTAGTTCTTGCGGGAGGGGGCCCAGCTCCTTCCCGTCGACGGCGAGCTTCACGTGGGCGGGGCCGCTGACCTTGAATCCGGTGCCCTTCGCGGACGCCGTGTCGCCGCCGCCGTCGCGCCCCTTGGCGAGCTCGATCGTCACCGGTGACTCTTCGCCCGCGCGGACCGCGACGAGCTCCGAGCCGGGCTCGTAGCCGACGGCGACCGCCTTCACGGGGACGGTGCCCTTGTCGATGTTCGGCACCTTGCAGGGCACGCTCGAGCAGACCTTCTTGTCGCCGATGAACACCTCGACCTCCGAGAGCGGGCGCCCGGAGGACTTGACCGCGACCACCAGCGTGCCTTGCTTCGGCTGAAGGACGAAGAACGCCGCGGCGGCGCCGGCGATGCCCAGCACCGCGAGCGCCGCGAAGAGCCCTCCGCGACCCCCGCTCGACGCCTGCTGCGGCTTCAGCACCTGCGTGGGATCGGCGCGCCCCGATCCGCGCGCCGGCGGCGCAGCTGCGGGCGGGAGCGGCGCGGCGGGCGGGACCGTGATCGGCGCAGGGCGGGGGAGGGGCGCGGGCGGCGGCGGGGCCATCGCGGCGGCGCCTCCCGAGCCAGCGGCGAGCGCGGCGGCGGCGCCCATCTTCGAGACAGGCGCGCCAGCGGCAGGGAGCGGCCGCCCCGACGGCATGGAAGGTCCGTCGACCTTGTCGTAAATGTTGGTTTTCTCGTCCTCGTCGTCCCAGTCCATGTCGACCGGCGGCGCGGCGGACGCGGAGAGCGGACCCGGGCCCGTCTTGTTGGGCGGTGGGACGGGGGGCGGCGCGGAGCGCGGCGGCGGCAAGGGCGCCGGCACCGTGCCCGTGGGCGGCGGGCGGCTCGGCGGCGGGACGACCGGCGGCAGGCCGCGCATCGACGGCGGCGCGTTCGACATCGACGGGGGCGGCGGCGGCAGCCCGGGCATGCTCGGCCTGGAGGGACCAGGCGGCGGGAGCGGAGCTTGCGGTGGCGCCACGGGCGGCGGCGCGATGCCGATCATGGTCGCCTTCACCCGGGCGGGCGGCGGAGCCACGGGTCGTGCGCCCGGCGGCGCGGGCGGCGGAAAGCTGGGCTTGGCCGCCGGCTTCTTCGTGAGCCCCTCGAAGACGTCGAGATCCGATCCCGAACCATCCTTGTTGTCCGACATGATTCGGCGCGGAGCCTAGCCGCCGAGCGCGCGCTTGGCGAGGCCGTTGAGCGAGCGCCGAGGCGGATTTTCTCCAGAATTTGTGGAAGTTTCCACCGCTCGTGCGGCTTTACGAACCGCCGCCCGGCGAGTATGGTCCGCGCGCTCAAACGCGGGAACAGCCCGCGCCCCCCGAGGGTTCGACCTCTCAACGCCCGTCGATGCGCCGCCACCACCTCGTCGTCCCCGCGCTCTCGCTCGCGCTGTCCCTCGCCGCGGTCGGCTGCGCGACGCGCTACATCCCCAACACCGACGTCGTGGACAACGAGCACAACCGCGACATCGTGCGGTTCTGCGAGCAGTACCGCAAGGCGGTCGAGCGCAAGGACGCCGAGGCGCTGCTCGCGCTCGCGAGCCCGCGTTACTACGAAGACGGCGGCAACGTCGATCCGGCCGACGACCTCGACTACGAGGGCCTGCGCGAGTGGCTCGAGGGCCGCTTCCAGCAGACCAAGGCGATCCGCTACGAGATCCGATACCGCCGCATCCAGGCGGCCGACGCCGGGCGCATCTACGTGCTCTACACCTACACCTCGTCGTACAAGGTGCCCGGGATCAAGCAGGACGAGTGGCGCCACACCGTCGCCGAGAACCGCCTCGAGCTCGAGCACGACGGAAAGGCGTACAAGATCGTCGCCGGCATGTAGTCTCCCGCGCAAAAAGTTGCCCCGCGGCGTCGCCTCGTGGTGGGGCTGTCACTCGAAAGGAAACAGATCGATGCCGCGTCCCAGAATCGCGTTCGTGGGGAGCGGGGGGGCCGCCCGGGGGATCGCCCACCTCGGCGTGTTGAAGGCGTGCGAAGAGCTAGGCGTCCTGCCCGACATCTTCGTCGGCACCAGCGCCGGCGCGATCGTCGGGGGCGCGTACGGGCAAGACATCCCGCTCGACGTGCTGATGGACGGCTTCAGGCTGCCGTGGCGGAGACGACACGACGGGCCGAGGCTCGATGTGTCCACGTTCCTCGGCGCGCCTTCGTTGTCGCAGCTCATCGATCCCGGCTACCTGCTCTCGGGCGCGTTCAGCCTCGACAAGCTCGAGGGCTACCTCGCGAGGACGCTCCCAATCAACGACTTCCGGCAGCTGCCTCACCCGGTGTTCGTGACGGCGGTCGACGTCGACTCGGCCCGGCGCGTCGTGTTCGGTCCCGGCCACGAAGATCGCGTGCCCATCAGCCAGGCCATCGCCGCGTCCTGCTGCGTGCCGGGCCTGTTTCGTCCTTACAAGATCGGGGATCGCTACTTCATCGACGGAGAGCTCGCGCGGACGCTCTCGGCGGACCTCGCCGTCGAGGCGGGGGCCGACGTCGTGATCATCTCGAACATCTACCGACCCGAGGTCGATCCGGCGTCGCGGCGGAGCGTCGCGCGAAAGGGCGCCGGCAGGGTGCTCACGCAGTCGCTGAACATCTTGCTGACCGAGAAGGAGCGCCGCGGGGTCGAGCTGCTGTCGCGGATGTATCCGCGCGTCACCTTCCTCGACATCGCGCCCGACGTCGGCAAGTTCGGCTACCTCAACCGCTACGCGGCGCGGTCGCTCGTGTTGAGGGGCTATCGCACCGCGCTGCGCGTGCTGGCGGAGTCGAAGCGCAAGGGGCTGTTCGACGACCGAAGGCCCGAGGCCATCGTCAACTGATCTCGGCGAGCGCCGCCTCGATGTGGCGCTCGACCTCGTCTCGCTGCGCGCGCAGCGTCGGCTTCGTGCCGTCTCCCAGCGTGACGTAGAACACGTCGGCGACCCTGGTCCCCTCGGTGTTGAGCTTCGCGAGGGAGATCGACAGCCCGAGCCCGTGGAGCGCGCGCGCGAGCGCGAACAGCACGCCGGGACGATCGCGCGTGATGACCTCGATGATGCCGTGCCGCTGGGAGCCTCGGTCGTCGACCGCGACGCGCGTCTCGACCGCGGGCGTCGGGCGCTCCGCCGAGCTGGGCTTCCCTCGAGAGGTCGCCACCTCGGCCGGTGACCGCGTGCCCGCTCGCATCGCGGTGAGCTCGCGCTCCAGCAGTCGCTGGGTGTGCTCGAGCTGACGGGGGTCCGCGCCGGGCCCGCGGACGCGGAAGAGATCGAGCGCGTACGTCGCGCCGTCCTGCCGCGAGTAGGAGTGGATCTGCGCGGCGTGCACCTCGAGTCGAGCCGCCACGAGCGCCGCGGCGATCGACGCGAGCAGGCCGGGGCGATCGGGCATCACGACCGCGAGCTCGTGCATCCCGTGCTCGAGCGCGCGCAGCGACACCGCCGGGACCTCGGCGCTCGCCCGCCGCGCGACGTCGAAGTGCCCGACGATGGCCTGCGGCTCGGTCGAGATGAGGTAGCGCGTCGGTACCGCGGCCAAGAAGTCCTCGAGGCCGTCGCGCGCGCCCGCGAGCGCCCGCACCGAGTCGCGCGAGTCCACCGCTGCCAGCCCGCGCGGCCCGCCCCCTCCGAGCGCGCGGTCTCCCGCGAGGTAGAGCTCCTCGAGGAGCTTGGATTTCCACACTGTCAGCGCCGTCGGGCTCGTGGTCGACAGGTCGGCCACCGTGAGCAAGAAGAGATCGCGGAGGGACTCGGCGTCGGGCGCGGTTCGGACGAGCTCCTCGACGGTCGACGGATCGTCGAGGTCACGCCGCGTCGCGAGGTGGTACATCACGAGGTGTACGCGGACGAGGTGCGCGACCGCGTCGGTCTCGCCCGCGGACAGCCCGAGCCGAGGGCAGATCTCGCGCACCATCTCGGCGCCGCGCTCGGCGTGGCCCTTGCCGCCGATGTCCTTGCCGACGTCGTGCAGCAGCGTGGCGAGGTAGAGCACGCGCGGGCGGCTGGCCTCGGCCGCGAGTCGACAGGCCAGCGAATACTCGGCCGCGACCTGGCTGTCGCCGCGAGCGAGCGCGCGGAGCCTGTCGACGGCGGCGACCGAGTGAACGTCCACGGTGTAGGTGTGGTAGACGTCGTGGTGCACGCGCCCGACCACCGGCGAGAACTCGGGGATCATCGCCACCAGCAGGCCGACGTCGTGGAGCTCGCCGAGCACCGATCGTCGAGAAAATTGGGTTTCGCGCGCGGTGGTGACCAGGTCGACGAACAGCCGCGCGGCCTCCTCGGAGCGCCGCAGCTCGGTCACCCACGCGGGATCTTGCGTCGCGCGGGTCACCGCGTCGCGCGCGGCGGCGAACACCGGCCGCTGGCGCGCAATCGCCTCGGAGTAGAGGCGGAGCGCGACCG
>CAUJFL010000361.1 GCA_963169165.1 Myxococcota bacterium
GGATCGGCTCGAGCGAGGCGGCGGCGAGGCGCGCGGCGTCGCCGATCGGGCCGCGCTCGAGCTCCCCAAGGACGCGTCCGGCGCCGAGCGGTTGGCGGCGGCGATCCTTCGCGCGCGCGGCGGGCTCGACGATCTCCGCTCGGCGAAGGCGCCCGGCCTCGTCGACTCGGTCGCGTCCGACGCGGCGTCGGGAGCCGATGCGCTCGCGATGGCAGCGTGGATCTCGCCCTTCGGCGCGGTGCGCAGCGGGCTGTTCGGGCGGGCGCTCGACCTCGCGCGGGGCTCCGGCGACGCCGGGACCGCGTCGTTCGCGCTCCGCCGCACCATCGCCGCGCGGGTCGAGGGCGGCTACGCGGACTGGGCGCTCGCGGGGCTGTCGCAGCCGCCGCTCGCGTCCGAGCGCGACGCCGAGGCGCGGCTCCTGTCGGCGCACGTGCGAGGGGCGGTCGGCGGCGACGCGGCGAGGCGCGCGGCGCTCACCGAGCTGCTCGAGGTCGCCGACAAGGAGCAGGATCGCGCGCCGGCCGCGCTGTGGGACGAGGTCGCCGAGCTCGCCAGCTCGTTCGACGCGGCGGTGGAGCTCCGCGCGCGCGACGAGCTGGCGAAGCTCGTGCCGGAGCGCTTCGATCTCGCGCGAGTCCGCGCCGCGACGAACGTCGACGGTCAGGCGGTCGTCGACGCGGCGCGGGCGGCCGTGGGGCGTGGCGGCCTGACGCGCGCGAGCGAGCTCGACGCGCTCGCCGCGGCGCTGTCGTCCGCCGGCAAGGAGCGCGAGGCGCGCGAGCTGCTGCGCGTCGCCGCCAGGATCGCCCCCAACGTGGGCTCGGTGCAGCTCGCGCTGTCTCGCGCGCTGTTCGCGTCTCCCGACGAGTCAGACCGCAAGGCGGCCGTCGCGCTGCTCGACCGCGCCCGCGAGCTCGAACCAGGTGACGCGCGGCTCCGCGCCGAGGTGGCGCTGCGCGCGGCCGGAGCGTCGAGGCCCAAGCTCCGCGACGAGCGCTACATCGTCGACTCGGATGTGATCCTCGCGCGCGTCAAGAGAGAGCCCGCCAAGCGCGGCGAGGTCGTCGATCGCCAGCCCTACTGGCTGCGCGCGGTCACGCAGCACGACGATCGCCGCGTCTCGCAGCTGATCCAGTACGCCCGCGAGATCGTGATCGCGCCGCGCACCCAGGAGGAGCTGTACGAGCCCATCCCGATGGAAGGCGACGAGACCGAGATCGTGCGCGCGCGCGTCCACCGCAAGGGCGGCGCCGTCGCGTTCGCCGAGGAGCAGAAGAGCGATCAGGGGCGCCCGATGATCCGCTGGCCCAAGCTCGAGAGCGGCGACGTCGTCGAGGTCATCGTGCGCTCGTGGACCCACCACCCGATCGGGCGCCGCGGAGATCCGCCCTTCTATTTCCTCGACTACGGCGGCTCGGTCAGCACGCACCCGCTGCTCTACAACGAGGTCGTGCTCGATCTGCCGAAGACGGGCGCGCTCGCGGTCGACGTGCTGAACGGCGAGCGGCACAAGACCGAGACGCGCGAGGACGGCGACCGGCGGGTCACGCGCTTCGTGTGGGACGCGCCCCTGGTGCTGCCCGAGGAGCCGATGATGCCGAAGGCGAGCGAGATCTTCCCGACGCTGGTCGTCTCGAGCTTCGCGTCGTGGGCCGATTTTCGCGCCTGGTACGCGGGCGCGGTCGCCGGGTTCACCGAGCCCGACGAGCAGATCAAGAAGCTCGCGAAGGAGCTCACCAAGGGGAAGAAGACCGAGGACGATCGCGTCCGCGCGCTCTTCGAGTTCGTCGCCGACGACATCCGCTACGTGAACTATGTCTCGGGCGAGTGGTGGCTACCCAACCGCCCCCAGGAGCTGCTCGCGCGCCGACAGGGCGACTGCGACGACAAGGCCATGCTGCTCATCTCCCTCTTGAAGACGCAGGGCCTGAAGCCCACCGAGGTGCTGATCCAGACGCGCTACACCGCGCAACAGAAGCTCTTGATGTCGAAGAAGGCGGCGATCCCGATGTTCGATCACGGCATCGCGTACCTGCCCGAGCGCCCCGGTCACCCGGCGATGTGGCTCGACGCGACGAGCCCGCAGAGCCGAATAGGCCCTGTCCCGAGCATGGACCTCCGCACGCGCGCGCTGTTCGCGACCGAGGGCTCGGCCGAGATGGTGGAGACGCCGCGCGGACGCCCCGACGACTACGGCGCCGACGCGCGCTGGGACATCAAGCTCGACGCGGACGGCGGCTCGGTGCTCGAGGCCGAGGAGACCCACCGCGGAGACCACGCGTTCTACCTTCGCACGGCGCTCCGCGAGAAGGACGCGCGCGCCCAGTGGGTCGAGCAGAACCTCGTCGCCGGGTGGATCCCCGAGGTCCAGGTCGAGCCCGCGGTCGATTTCGCGCCCGACCTCAAGGACGGCGCCGCGCGCGTGCGGTTCGTCGCGAGGAGCGGCGCGTTCGCCCGACGCGAGGGCGACGAGCTGGTCGTGAAGCTCGCCCCCGCCTCGACGCTGACGGCGACCTACGCGCCGCTCCCGAAGCGCGTCCACCCCGTCGTGCTGCCGCCCAGCATGGCGCCGAGCCACTCGCGGCACGTCGTGCGGCTGCTGGCGCCCGACGGCATGAGCCCCGGAGAGCTGCCGTCGGGCGGTGAAGCCGAAGGCGGCGCGTTCGGTCGCGCCAGGCTCGAGATCGCGCGCGACCCCAAGGACCCGCGCGCCGTCCTGCTGACCCGCTCGGTCGTGTTCGACGCGGACGTCATCCCGCCCGAGAAATACGCCGATTTTCGCGCGTGGTTGGCCAACGTCGACACCCTGTTGCATCGCTCGATACGGTTCGTCCCGACCGCGCGAGGTGCCAAGTGAGAGCGACACGCGCCGCCTGCCTCGCGCTCATGCTCTCCCTCGCCGGGTGCGCCTCGACGCGCGCGCCCGAGGCGCCGACCGCGAGCGATGACGCCACGCTCGTCGCGATGTTCGACGAGGCGACGAGGGCGGAGCAGGTCGAGCGAGATCCTCATGTACCCATCGATCGAAACCTCGCGCTGCTCGAGCGCGCCGCGGCCGATCGCGGGACCGGACTGCTCGCGGTCGCGGCGTCGCTCGACGCGCTCGTGTGGCGGCAAGCGTTCGGGCTCGAGCGCGCGTCCACGCTGCACGCGCTCGCGTTTCGCGTGGAGGACGCGACGGCGCTCGAGGCTCGCATCGCGAAGGTCGCGGCGTCGACGACGAGCTCACCGTGGGCGCGCGCGCTCGCCGGGCAGGCGGCGCTCGATCT
>CAUJFL010000362.1 GCA_963169165.1 Myxococcota bacterium
GGCGCGCGCTCGGGGCGACCGAGCGCGCGCCGGGCGCACCGTCTTCACCCGCGGCTGTAGCTCGTCCGTCGCGCAGCGACGAGGGACCGGGGTGAGGTCCGGGTCGTGGAGGTCCATCGCTCGGTGAGCCAGGCGCTCTCCCGCCGCCCGGCGCGGCGAGCCTTGTTCTCCCGCCGCGACCGCTGGTACAACCGCGGGCGATCATGTCGAAGCCCGCCGCGCTCGTCGCCACCGCCCTCGCCCTCCCGCTCGTCGTGTTTGGCTGCGGCGGAGGAGGCGAATGGCACCCCGTCGCGGGGCCGACGGTGATCCCGGCGATGCCCGCGCCCGAGCGCGCCCCCGCGCACAGGATGCCGAAGAAGATGGCGAAGCACCACGACGACGACGCGCCGAGCCCGCCGCCGCCGGCTGCGTCGTCGGCCGCCCCGGTCGCGTCGGCCAGCGCCTCTGCCAAGCCCGCCGCGAGCGCGCCGAAGGCGCCGCACCACGCCCCCAAGAAGAAGTGATCACCGCGGCCGCCCGCCGACCATGATACGCGGGGAGCATGCGGGCGCGCGCTTCGACTGGCCTCGGTTTGCTGTGCGCGACGACGGTCGCGCTCGTCGCCGTGGCCGAGCGCGCGCGCGCCGAGCCGCAGCCGTCGATCGATGTCCGTCGCTTCACGCCCGCGGCCGATCCCAACGCGACCCTCTACCTCGAGCCGACGGCGACCGAGGGCTCCATGAACCCCCACGTCGCCGGGTGGCTGTCGCTGGCGCACCGGCCCGTCACGTTGAAGCAGCAGGGCGCCGTCGTCGGGCGCCTGATCGAGGAGCAGCTGTCGCTCGACATGACGGCGTCGGTCGGCGTCGGCGCGCGCGGTCAGATCGGGCTCTCGCTCCCGGTCGTCATCGCGCAGAGCAGCGACGACAACGCCGCCACGCGCGCGGTGCTCGGGGGCGGGACGATGCAAGCGCGCGGGGTCGGAGACGCGGCGATCTCGGGCAAGGCGAACCTCGTCAAGATGCAGGAGATGGGCGGCTTCGGCCTGTCGCTCGTCGCGCGCGGCACGCTGCCGACCGGCGATCGCACGAGCGGCGTCGGCGAGGGCGCGCCGACCAGCGAGCTGCGCGTGCTCGCCGCGTACAAGCTCGTCGCCGTCGCCGTCCGGGGAACGATCGGGTACCGGCTGCGCGTCGAGCAGCGCACGTTCGGCGATCGCACGTTCGGCGACGAGCTCCCGTGGGGCGTCGGAGTGACGTTGAAGCCGCAGGCGCTCGGCTGGGACAACACCGGCCGCTGGAACCTCGGCGTCGAGGCGCACGGGTGGCTGCCCGCGGGGCCGACCGCGCCGTTCGGCAGCGCGGCGCTCTCCGGCGCGTACGTCGGCCCGACCGCGCGTTACACGCGGCGCGATCTGTCGCTGATCGGCGGGCTCGAGGCAGGGATCGTGCACGGCGTCGGCGTCGCGCCGGTGCGCGCGGCCGTGGCCGTCTCGTGGGCGCCGCGCGAGCACGATCTCGATCACGACGGCATCGACGACGACCACGACGAGTGCATCGGTCTCGCCGAGGACAAGGACGGCTTCGAGGACGCCGACGGCTGTCCCGAGATGGACAACGACGACGACGGCGTGCTCGATCCCGACGACAAGTGCCCCGCGCAGCAAGAGGACGAGGACGGCTTCGACGACGAGGACGGCTGTCCCGATCCCGACAACGACCACGACGGCGTCCTCGACGCCGCGGACGCTTGCCCCAACGAGCCCGGCCCCGCGAGCCCCGATCCCAAGCAGAGCGGCTGCCCTGATCGCGACGGCGATCGTGACGGCGTCTCTGGCGCGGCCGACAAGTGTCCCGCGCAGGCCGAGGACAAGGACGGCTTCGAGGATGACGACGGCTGCCCCGATCCCGACAACGACGGCGACGGCGTCGCCGACGAGGACGACGCGTGCCCCAACGACAAGGGCGAGCCGAGCTCGGACCCCAAGCTCCGAGGGTGCCCGTCGCCGGATCGCGATCGCGACGGCCTCGCCAACGACGTCGACAAGTGCCCCGACCAGCCCGAGACCTACAACGGCTTCGAGGACGACGACGGCTGTCCCGACGTCGGCAAGCCGGGCGATCGGCCGCTCGTCGAGCTTCGCGAAAAGAAGGGCGCGACCGAGCTCGCGCTCCGGCGCCCGCTCGCGTTCGCGTCGCCGACCTCGCCCGAGCTCGACGCGCGCTCGCAGGCGGCGCTGCGCGCGGTGATCGCCCAGCTGGCGTCGCACCCTGGCGCGAAGCTCGAGGTCGCGGTCCGCCCGCGTCCCGGCGCCGAAGATCTCGCGCGCTCGCGCGCCGCGGCGATCACCGAGGCCCTCCGGCGCGCCGCGTTCCGCGTCGAGGTGGCGGCGGTCGTCCCCTGGGAGAAGGGCAAGATGCCGCAGCAGGCCGAGATCTGGGGCATCTCGCTGCGCGTCTCGGGGATCGAGCCCGCGCGGTGAAGCGGAGCCTCGCGCTCGTCCTGTGCTGCGCGACCGACGTCCTCGCGCAGACACGCCCGGTGCGCGTGACCGTCCCCGTGCCACCTGTCGCGCGCGAGGCGTCGGCGCCAGCGGGGGGGGTGCTCGGCGCGAGGTTCGGGGTCGCCGCGGCCCAGCGCCTGCTCGCGTCGAGCGATCGCGACGAGCGCCTGCGCGGCGTCGCGCGCCTCGGCGACGACGGCTCGCGCGAGGCGATCGAGGTGCTCGTGCGGGCGATGGATCCAGGCTCGGCGCTGGCGCGCGATCCTCGCGCGCGCCTCGCCGCGACGCGGGCGCTCGCGCGACACGCCTCCGAAGAGGGGCCGCGCGGCGTGTTGCTGCGGGCGATGTCAGAGGCGCTGCCCCCCGATCGCTCGGCGACCGCGGCGATGATCGGCGAGACCGCGGCGCTAGGCCTCGCGCGGTACGGCGAGGGGCGGGGCGTCGAGGTGCTCGCGGCGGTGGTGCGTCAAGGCGGCCGCCTCGGCGAGGTCGCGGCCGCGGCGCTCGTCGCGCATCCGCCCGCGTCGCTCGAGCCGCTCGCCGGCGCGAAGGCCCCGGCCTCTCCCGACGTCGCGAGGTTGCTCGGCGAGCTCGGCGATCTGCGCGCGCTCCCGTGGCTGCGCGCGGTCGTCAGGATGAACGAGCCCGAGCTGCGCGCGGCGGCGCTCGGATCGCTCGCGCGCCTCGGAGACCAGGAGGCCACCGTGATCGCGCGGAGCTTCGCCCAGGCTCACGACCCGCGCGCGAGGCTCGCGGCGGCCCGCGCGCTCGCGCTCGTGTCACCCGACGAGGCGCGGCCGCTCGTCGCCGAGCTGCTCACCGTCCCCGCGTCACGCGAGGACGCGCTCTCGCTCGCCGAGCAGCTCGGCGGCGGCGCGCTCACGGGCGCGCTCACGGAGCTCGCGTCGTCGGGGGCGCTCGAGACGCGGCGACGCGCGGTGATGGCGCTCGGCCTCTCTCCCTCCGGGGCCTCGGTCGCGGCGCTCATCGCGCGGCTCGAGCCCGATGGGCTCGCGCCGTCCGCGGTGCTGTCGCTCGGCCTCGCGCGCAGCCCGGACGTGACGTCGGCGCTCCGCTCCGCGCTCGGCGACGAGGCGCGGCGCGCGCTGGCGTTCCGGGCAGGCAGCGTCCGCGCGGTCGCACTCCGCGAGGCTTGGCCCGACGACGCGCGCGTCGCCGCCGATGCGCGCGCGTTCCTCGCCGAGTCGCGGGGGCGGTCGCGCCCCGCCGACGCCGCGATCCTCTCCTCGGCGCCGCTCGCGTCGGCTGTCGCGCTGGGCGCCCTCGCGCGAGGACCGTCTGCGCTCGGCGAGCTCGACGAGCTCTTCTGCCGGGCCGAAGGCCAGGTCGAGCACGCGCTGGCCGTCGTGCTGCTCGGAGGCTCTCGCGCGTCCGACGCGCGGCTCTGGGCGCTCGCCGAGTCGCGCGGCGCGGGCTCTGCGCTGGCGCTGTTCGCGCTCGCCGCCCGCGACGCCACTGGCTCACGTCGCAGGCTCGACGCGTGGCTCACCTCGCCAGATCCACGCGCGCGCGCGCACGTCGTGCTCGGCCTCGCCCGCGCGCGCGACGAGTCGAGGCTCGGCCGGATCGCCGCCGCGTACGACGATGAACGAGATCCCGACGTCCGCCTCGCGATCATCCGGGCACTGCGCGGCGCCACCTCACCGGCTGCTCGCGCCGCCCTCGAGCTCGCGCGTGAGCTCGATCCCGACGCGCGCGTCCGCGTCGCCGCGACCTCGCGCGGTGGCATGAGACTTCCACGCGGCGAGCTCGTCACCGTCGTCGGCGCGGCGGCGGGAGAGGCGCTGCTCGTCGAGCGCGCAGACGGCCTCGCGCTGCCCGTGTTCGTCGGCTCCGACGGGATCGCGCTCGTGCCCCGCGCTTCGGTCGGCGCCGGGCGTGCTAGCTTCGCCGCCGCGCCATGACGACCGCGAAACAGCCCGATTTCGAGGGCGCGATGCGCAGGCTCGGCGAGATCGTCGAGCACCTCGAGCAGCGCCAGCTCCCGCTCGAGGAGTCACTTCGTCTGTTCGAGGAGGGCATCAAGCTCGCGCGGGTCACCCAGTCCAGCCTCGACGCCGCCGAGAAGCGGCTCGACGAGCTGCTCTCCGTCGGCCCCGACGGCGCGCTGGTCACCCGGCCGATCTCGACCACGTCGGGCGACGAGGACGACGAGCCCCCCGCGCCGCCGCGCGCGCGTCGAGCGCGCTGACCCGCGACGGGTCGGCGGACCCGATCGGCGAAATCAACGTTGAACCGCCGAGGCCGCTGACCGACGAAGCGCGCACCCGTGGACGTCTCCGATCTCAATCCATCCCAGCGAGAGGCGGTGCTGCACGGTGACGGGCCGATGCTCGTGCTCGCGGGCGCGGGCTCGGGCAAGACCCGCGTGGTCACGCGCCGCATCGCGCGCCTCGTCGAGGAGGGCACGCCGCCGTGGTCGATCGTCGCGGTCACGTTCACCAACAAGGCCGCCGCCGAGATGCGCGAGCGCGCCACGGCGCTGGTCGGCGACAAGGCCGGCAAGGCGCTGCGCGTCACCACCTTCCACAGCTTCGGGCTCGAGCTGCTCACCAAGGAGGTCGCGTCGCTCGGGTTTCGCGGCGGGCGCTTCGCGGTCTTCGACCAGGCGGACGCGACGGGCGCGCTGCGCGAGGTGCTCCGCGGCGTCGACGCCGGCAAGCGCTTCGATCTCGCGGCGATCCTCGGTCGGATCAGCGTCGCGAAGAACGCGTTCCAGACCGCCGAGACGTGGACGCCGCGCGAGGGCGACGAGTACGACGAGCTGGCGCGTGAGCTCTTCCCTCGCTACCAGGCGGCGCTGCGGAGCTTCCAGGCGTTCGATTTCGACGATCTCGTCACCGAGGCCGTCCACCTGTTGCAGCGCCGCGAGGACGTGCGCCGCCGCACGCTCGCGAAGATCCGCTACCTCCTCGTCGACGAGTACCAGGACACCAACGCGTCGCAGCTCGAGCTGGTGCGACTCCTCGCGTCCGAGCACCGAAACGTCGCGGTCGTCGGCGACGACGATCAGTCGATCTACGCGTGGCGCGGCGCCGACGTGACCAACATCCTCGATTTCGAGCGCCACTTCACGGGCGCGCGCGTCGTCAAGCTCGAGGAGAACTACCGCAGCGTGGCGAGCGTGCTCCACGTCGCCAACGCGGTGCTCGACAAGAGCCGCGGCAAGCGCCACGGCAAGGTGCTCCGCCCGACGCGCGAGCGCGGCCCCACCGTCGAGCTGGTCACGTGCTCCGATCCCGACGTCGAGGCCGCGATGATCGCCGGCGAGATCGACGCGGCGCTGGCCTCGGGCTCGCTGCCGCGCGCCGAGATCGCCGTCCTGTACCGCTCCAACCAGCAAGCCGAGGCGCTCGAGCACGCGCTGCGCGAGCGCGGCATCACGCACCGGCAGATCGGCGGACAGAAATTCTACGAGCGCAAGGAGGTGAAGGATCTCCTCGCGTACCTCAAGGTCGCGCTCGATCCCACCGACGAGATGAGCCTGCGTCGCGTGATCAACTACCCGTCGCGCGGGCTCGGCGACAAGGCGCTCGAGCGGCTCTCGCTGTTCGCGACCGCGCGCGGCCTGTCGCTGTGGGACGCCGTCCGCCGCGCGCCCGCGATCGATGAGCTCTCGTCGAACGCCGTGGAAGGCGCGGCCGCGCTCGAGCGGGTGGTCGACGACGCCGCGACCCGCCTCGCCCGCAGGGAGCCCGCCGACCGCGTCGCGCGCGAGCTCGCCGAGCAGATCGGCCTGCGCGAAGATCTGAGGGAGGCGTCCGCGGGCGAGGCGTTCTCGCGCCGCTGGGGCAACGTCGAGGGGATCCTGAACGTGCTGAAGAAGCACGCCGACAAGCACGCGGGGGATCCCGAGCTGCTCGCCGGGTTCTTGCGCCTGTTGACGCTGCAGACCGACGAGGAGGAGCAGGCGAGCGACGTCGTCACGCTCTCGACGATGCACGGCGCGAAGGGGCTCGAGTGGAAGCTCGTGTTCCTCTGCGGGCTCGAGGAGGGCTTCCTGCCGCACGCGCGCACGACCGATCCCAAGGTCACCGCGGTCACGCCGCAGGACATCGAGGAGGAGCGGCGCCTGTTCTACGTCGGCATCACGCGCGCGCGTGATCGGCTCGTCCTGTCGCGGTGCCGCGTGCGCCCGATGCGCGGCAAGCCCGTCGCGCGCACGCCGAGCAGGTTCCTCGACGACGTCCCCGCCGAGCTGCTCATCGAACGCGACGTCACGATCAAGCCCGGTCCGCGCCGCGAGGAGACGCTGCAGCACGCGAACGCGCTGCTGGCGGCGCTCGACGGGCCCGCGCCCACGTCACGACCCGCTCGCCCGCGCTTCCGCTAGGTCACGCAGAGATCCCGGAGGCGCGGTCGTGCCAGCCGAAGCTCACGCGTGATAGTTGGGAGGCTCCTCCGTGATCACGACGTCGTGGACGTGGCTCTCGCGGAGGCCCGCCGAGGTGATCTGCACGAAGCGCGCGCTCTGTCGCAGCTCCTCGATGGTCGCGGCGCCGCAGTAGCCCATCCCCGAGCGCAGGCCGCCGACCAGCTGGTAGAGCGTCTTGGCGAGCGGCCCGCGGTGCGGCACGCGGCCCTCGATCCCCTCGGGGACGAGCTTCTCGTCGGCGGTGCCGCCCTGGCCGTAGCGATCCTTGCTGCCGCGCTTCATCGCGCCCATCGAGCCCATCCCTCGGTACACCTTGTACGAGCGCCCCTGGAACAGCACGAGATCGCCGGGGGACTCGTCGGTGCCGGCGAACAGCGAGCCGATCATCACGCTCGACGCGCCCGCCGCGATCGCCTTGGTCACCTCGCCCGAGTGCTTGACGCCGCCGTCGGCGATGATCGGCACGCCGTACTTGTCAGCGACGCGCGCGCAGTCGGAGACGGCCGTGATCTGCGGGACCCCGACGCCCGCGACGACGCGCGTCGTGCAGATCGAGCCAGGGCCGATGCCGACCTTCACCGCGTCCGCGCCCGCGTCGATGAGCGCCATCGTGCCGTCGGGCGTCGCGACGTTGCCCGCGACGACGTCGATGTGGACGTAGCGCTGCTTGATCGCGCGGACGCTGTCGATGACCCCCCTCGAGTGTCCGTGCGCGGTGTCGACGACGAGCACGTCGACGCCCGCCTCGACCAGCGCCGCGACGCGCTCGTCGCGATCGGCGCTCGGGCCCACCGCCGCGCCCACGCGCAGCCGACCGCGGTCGTCCTTGTTGGCCATCGGGTGCCGATCGGCGCGGAGCAGATCCTTGATGGTGATGAGCCCCATCAAGCGCCCTCCCTCGATCACGAGCAACTTCTCGATGCGGTGCTCGTGCAACAGCTCCTTGGCGCGATCGTTGGACACGCCTGGAGGCACCGACACCAGCTCGCGGGTCATCAGCGCCGAGACGGGCTGATCGAGGTTCTTTTCGAATCTAACATCGCGCGAGGTCAAGATCCCGACGGGGCGATCGCCCTCGACGACGGGGAGCCCGGAGATGTCGTGCTCGCGCATCACCGAGAGCGCCTCGCGCAGCGAGCGACCGGGACCGATGGTGACGGGCGAGACGATCATGCCGGTCTCGGCGCGCTTCACCCGCTCGACCTCGCGCGCCTGATCGGCGGGTGTGAGGTTCTTGTGGACGATACCGATGCCTCCTTCGCGCGCCATCGTGATCGCCGCGGCCGCCTCGGTCACGGAGTCCATCGCGGCCGACAGGAGCGGCACGTTGAGCCCGATGTTCTTCGTGAGCCTGGTGCGGACGTCGACGTCGGCGGGGAGCACCTCGCTGTACGCCGGAACGAGCAGCACATCGTCGAACGTGACGCACGCGCGCAGCTTCTCTTCGAGCATGCGCGCGTCTAGCATGAACGGCCCCGCGCGGTGCGCGCGCTACCGCTGCGCCGCGAACGGATCGTCGGGCGGGGGCGGCGGACGCGGTCGCGGGCGGGGCGTGACCGTCGGCTGCGCGCCCGTCGACGGGGTCGCGGCGCTGACGGAGGCGGAGGGAGCGGGCGGAGGTCGCGCGGCGCTCGCCGAGGGGACCGAGGGCGTTTCGGTCGCGCTCGCGCCAGGGGAGGGGACGCGCTCGCTCGGCGTCGGGCCGGGTACACGCCACGTCGCCACGCCCGCCGCGCCCACGGACACCATGGCGATCGCGCCCACGAGCAAGCCGACGCGTCCGCGACGCTTCGGCGCGACGTCGAGCGACGCCGAGCGCGCCGCGCTCCGGCTCTCGTCGCGCGCGAGGTCGGGCTCGTCCACGGTCGTCAACGTGGCGCCACCCGTCGAGGGTGAGCACGACGGCGACGCGAGCCGGGCGCGCCCAGCGAGCGCGACTCCGAGCTCGGCGGCCGCGACCGCGATCGAGCCCTGACGCCGGGAGACGTCACGCGCCGTGCATCGCAAGAACCACGCGTCGAACTCGGGGCCGAGCTCGCAGCCGCGCCGCGACGGCGCGACCAGCTCGTCGAACAGCACTGACGACAGCACGCCGGCCACCCCGTCGGCCTGAAAATAGGGGCGTCCGGCGAGCAGGACGAACGCGATCATCGCGAGCGACCACACGTCGGCCGCGGGCGTCACCGTCGCGCCCTCGCCGCGGGCCTGCTCCGGCGCCATGTAGCGCGGCGTGCCGAGGATCGCGCCGGACGCGGTCTGCGCGGACGCGTCCGACATCTTCGCGACCCCGAAGTCGAGCACCTTGATGACTCGCTCGCCGTCGACGTCGGCCAGAAACAGGTTCGCGGGCTTCAGATCTCTGTGGACTATGCCGAGCTCGTGCGCCCGCGCGAGGGCCTTGGCCGCCTGCGCGAGCCACGCGGCGACGTCGTCGGGCGCCTGCGCGCCCTCGCGCGCGAGCCTCGCCGCGAGATCCTCGCCCGCGAGCAGCTCCATCGCGAAGAACGGCGCGTCGTCGAGCTCTGCCGCCGTGCCGGCGTCGATCACGCGGGCGACGTGCGGGCTCTTGATCGCGGAGAACGCGCGCGCCTCGCGACGGAACCGCTCGATGGCCTCGGGGCCCGCCAGCACCGCCGCGATCACCTTCAGCGCGACGCGCTCGCCGGTGTGCGCATGCTCCGCCTCGTAGACCGAACCCATCCCGCCGCGCCCCAGCAGCCGAACCGGCCGGTAGCGCCCGCCGATCAGCGCGGGGAGCTGCGGTGTCGTCACGAAGCGCGCATCATCGCGCATCTCGGTCGACGCGCCACGCGCGGACGATCGGCGCTCGCCGCCCGAGCCCTCACCCACTAGCCTCTGCCGCGGATGCCCCACGACGACGAGACGCTGCCGCTCGGCGCGAGCGCGAAGCGAGACAGCGCGCGCGACGTGCTGATGGTCGTGGGCCCCGACGGTGGCTTCGGGCGCACGTTGGCATCACAGGGAGAGCTGGTCATGGGGCGGGGTGAGGATTGTGATCTCGTGCTCGACGATCCTTCCATCTCGCGGCGTCACGCGCGCCTGCGGCTCGGCGAGGCGCTGTCGCTGACTGACCTCGGCAGCCGCAACGGCACACGCAAGGGTGGGGCGAGGCTTCCGCCCGACGTCGAAGCGCCGCTCGCGCGTGGCGAGGTGGTCGAGCTCGGTCAGGTCGCGCTCGTCGTGCAGCGACACAGCGGCGCGGTCGCCGCCGCGAAGGCTGTCGCCGCCGCGACCCGAGGCGCGCCGCGTGGTGAACCCGCGCCAGCGCACGACGTCGTCGTCGGCGGCGCGATGGGGCGGCTGCTCGAGCTGTTGTCGCGCGTCGCGCAGGCAGACATAGGGGTCTTGTTGCTGGGCGAGACCGGCGTCGGAAAGGACGTGTTCGCCGAGATCATCCACCAGCGCTCACCGCGCGCGTCGGGCCCGTTCGTCCGGGTGCACGCCGCGGCGCTGTCCCCCGCGCTGCTCGAGAGCGAGCTGTTCGGTCACGAGGCGGGCGCGTTCACGGGCGCCTCGCGGGCGAAGGCCGGGCTGCTCGAGGCGGCCGATGGCGGCACCGTCTTCCTCGACGAGGTCGGAGAGCTGCCGCCCACGACACAAGTGAAGCTGCTCCGCGTGCTCGAGGATCGGGCTGTCACGCGCGTCGGGTCCGTGCGCCCGCGCAAGCTCGATCTTCGCTTCGTCGCCGCGACCAACCGCCCGCTGACGGACCCGGCGGAGCGCGGAGACTTTCGTCAGGATCTGTTCTTTCGTTTGAGCGCGATGACGGTGACGATCCCGCCTCTGCGCGAGCGGCGTGACGAGATCCCCGCGCTCGCGCAGGCCTTCCTCGCCCGCGCCTCCGCGACAGTGCGCCTCGGTGACGACGCGCTGCAGGCGCTGGTCGCGCATGACTGGCCCGGCAACGTGCGTGAGCTGAAGAACGTGATGGCGCGCGCCGCCGTGGTCGCGGACCGCGGGGTCGTCCAGGCTGTCGATCTCGGGCTGTCCGAGCAGCCGCCAGCGCGAGAGGCACCCGGCGTCCCGCCGTCGCCACTGTCGCCTTCACAACAGGCAGAGGCTCGGCGCATCGCAGCGGTGCTGGCGAAGACGGCCGGAAACCAGACCGAGGCCGCCCGTCTCCTCGGCATCTCGCGGCGGACGCTGGTGACGCGCCTCGGCGAGTACGGCCTGCCGCGGCCGCGCGGCCACAAATGAGAACGAGGCGCCACGCGTCGAGCGTGGC
>CAUJFL010000363.1 GCA_963169165.1 Myxococcota bacterium
CCCGCGTCGGCGCGAGGATCGCCGCGCGCTCCGCGCGAACCGCTGCGGCGCTGGCGTCGGCGTCGGTGACCGCGGCGGCGAGCGACGCTCCTCTTCGTTGGAGCGCGGCCAGCCGCTCTGCTTCCGCGCGCGCGAGCTGCAGCGCCCGCGCCCGGGACAGGGTCGCGCACCAGTCTTGCTCGCGCCGAGCGCCGTCGAGCTCACCGCGCGCGCGATCGACGCGCTCGCTCTCCTCGGCGGCCGCGCCGTCCGCGGCCTCCGCCTCTCGTTCGCGCGCCGTCGCCTCCGTCATGAGCGCCCGCGCCGCGGCGATGGCCTCGAGGCGACGCGACGCGGCCTCGCCGAGCGCGGCGGCGTCCACCCTCGCCTGCGCGGCCGCGGTTCGATCGGCGTCATACCCATCGCGCAGCCAGACGGAGTCGAGCTCGGGTCGCTCGAGGAGCGCTCGCTCTGCCTCCCTCGCGCGCGCCGCCCCTTCAGCGACGCTGGCGAGGCTCGCGTCGGCGTCGACGAGCTCGCGCTCGAGCCGCTCGACCTCGTCCCGCAGCGCGCAGGCCTGGAGCAGGCGCTGGGCCGCGACGTCAGCCGCCGCCGCCGCGTCCGCGCGGCGCCTCGCGCGCGCGATGAGCTCGTCGGCGCCCTCGACCTCGCCTCGCCGCGCCAGCGCCTCGGCGACCGCGCGGTCTTGCTCCGAGTGGAGGCGCGCGACCTCTTCTTCGATCCCCTCGGCCTGCTGGACGCGGCGCGACCACTCGTCGAAGGCGCGCGCTCGCTCCGACACGGCGTCGGTCGCCTTGCGGAGCACGCTGTCCGCGGCGTGGCGCTGCTTGCCGCCCTCGGTGTATGCCTCGTCCCTCCGCAGCTTCGCGCGAGCGCGCACCTCGGCGAACAGCGGATCCTCGCTCGCGGCCGCGAACGCCTCCGCGATGCGCTCTCGACCGTCGCTCGACGCGTCGCGTGCGATCCCCTCGGTGAGCACCGCCGACACGCCGGCCTGCGTGGAGAGGAGCGCCGTCGCCAGATAGGAAGCCCCCGCCCCGCGCGACGCGCCAGCGCCCCCAGGCTCGGGGAGGCCCCATTTCAAGAGTTCACGGACGCGGCGATCGACGTCGCGCCCCGCCGCCTTCTCGTCGAAGTCGTGACCGCCCCGTGACCATCTCAGCGTCGAGGCGCCGCGGGGCCCGAACCGCTTGTCGACCTCCCAGACGTCGCTCGTCTCGCCGGTGAACGCGAGCACGACGCGCGGCTCACCGCCGCCGTACCAGGAGACGAAGCGCTCTGAGTGGGTCGATTTGTGCGGCAAGAGCAGCGCCGCACGGAGCGCGTCACCGAGCGTCGATTTGCCGAGATCGTTGGGACCGTAGAGCACGTTGAGCCCCGGACCGAGCTCGACCTCGGCGGCGTCGATCACGCCGAACTGCGACACCGTCAGGCGCACGAACCTCGTCACGAGCCACCCAGCTCCGAGAGGAGACGCCGCAGATGGAGCAGGGCGCGCGCCGCGTCGCGCTGTTCGTCCTCGCTCGCGGACTCGGCGCCAGCGAGCTCGTCGAGGCGACGGACCGTCTCCGCCAGCGCCGGCGGCAGTCCGTCGAACGCGTCGTCCTGTCCGCGCGTGACGCGGAGCCGGTCGGACTCGACCGTCAGCACGCCCGCCCGCCCGTGCGTCGCGTCCGTGCCGCGAAGCTCGGTCAGCATCCGCTCGAGCTCGGCGTGCTCGCCCACCGACACCGCGAGCTCGAGCCGCAGGCGCAGCACCGTGCGCTCGAGGTCGGGCAGCGCGAGCACCCCGCGCACCGCCTCGAGGTCACGGCAGGTCATATCGAGCCATCGCCAGTAGCCGACGCGCTCGCGCTGCACCTCGGCGCGCAGTCCGTGTCGTACGAGGAGCACCACGGCCACGTGACCCGCGCCTTGCTCGTCGAACTTGAGCGCCTCGGGCGCGCCCGGATAGACGGTGGGGGCCGGCAGCTCCGGGGTCACGTCACGGAACGCGTGCGTGTCGCCTATCGCGAGGTAGTCGAGCCCGCGCCGGACGCAGGCGTCTCTCGCGACAGGAAAATTGGTCTGATATCCCGCGAGATCGAACGTGCTTCCGTGGACGCACCCGACGCGCAGCCGCGTGTCACCGGGCTGACGCTCGGGCAAGGCGAGCGCCAGATCGACGTCGCCGGCGGTCGAGCGGCACGGGCGCGCGACCAGCACGGCGTCCGCCCCCAGCTCGTGCTCGAAGTCGTCGCGATCGATGACGTGGACCCAGTCACCGAGGTGCCGCCGCAGCGGGTGCTCGGGCGCCCACACCGAACCGCGCGTCAGCGGATCGTGGTTCCCCGGCAGCAAGAAGATCGGCACGTCGGGCGGCGTCCTCGCGAGGACCCCGGCGAGGCCGCGCCAGTATTCCTCGGCGGGGCTCGGGGAGTCGAACAGATCGCCCGCGCAGAGCACCGCGTGCGCGCGACGGCGACGCGCGACGTCGAAGACCCTCGCGACCACCTCGAGCCGGGCGCGCGTCAGCTTGCGCCGACCCTCGTCGTCGAACGCTCCGAAGGCGGCGCCGAGGTGCCAGTCGGCCGTGTGCACCAGCGTCAGCACGGCGCCTCCACGACGAACCCGACGTCGAGCAGCCTGATCGACGTCGGCGGCTCGAACCGCAGCCCGCGAAAGTGATCTCGCCAGCGGACACTGTCGCCGTCCGCGCGGGCGACGAGCGCGGCGATCGTCTCCATCAGCGCGTCGCGTCGCTCGATCAACCGCTGCTGCTCGCCTGCCGCGCGCTCCCGCTCGGCGAGGCCGGCCGCGACCGCCAGCCGCTCGGTCACGCCGCGCAGCTCGCGCTCGGTTCGAGCGAGCCGACGCCGAGCGACGATCGCGCGATCGTCGGCGAACCGCTCGAGCCGCGCGAGCACCACGTCGAGGCGCCGCTGCTCGAGCCCCTCGATCTCGGCCTGATCGAGCGCCGCGGCCTGCTCGAGCAGCGCGGACAGGAGCGCGCCGTCGAACCGGACGCTCTCCCTCGACTCGAGGATCGGTCCTGCCAGCAGCGCGCGCGCCTTCTCCTGGGGCAGCGGGCGGTCGCCGATCACCGCGGCTACCACGACGCGCTCGACCGGCTCGAACCCCCGGTACGTCACGCGAGAGAGCGCGATACCACCGCGGGCGCCGACGAGGCTCACGTCGTCGGACACGAACCGCACCGCGCCGCCCGCGTACGCTCGCGCGGCGTCCAGGGCTGCGCGCGCGACCGGGTGCTCGAGGTGGAGCGCCTCGGCCCCCGGGTGCGCTCGCGCCTCACCCGCCACGAACGTCGTCCCGTCGGAGAGCGTCAGCCGCACGGCGCCGTCGCGCTCGACGCGCGTGACCTCCGTCGTGTCCGAGAGGTGCGCCTCGACCAGCGCCGCGAGATCGTGATCGAAGCTGGCGAGCCGCGTCGGCAGCTCGTCGCGCAGGCCGCGAAAGACGCGCTGCACCTCGCTCGACAGGCGGGACTCGATCAACGCGGCGGTGCGCGCCTGCTCTTCCACGAACGCCTTGCGTCGCGCGTCGACGCGGTCGCGGAGCGCCGTGAGACCATCCACCAGCTCGCCACGGCTGGCCGCGCGGTCGTAGAGCTCGCCGATCTCATGCTGGAGCTCGACCGACAGGGCGGCCGCCATCGCAGTCGGCGCGGCGTCGCT
>CAUJFL010000364.1 GCA_963169165.1 Myxococcota bacterium
CGCGGGCGCGGGTGGAGCGAGCGCTGGCGCGGGTGGAGAGAGCGCTGGCGCGGGTGGAGCGAGCGCTGGCGCGGGTGGAGCGAGCGCTGGCGCGGGTGGAGCGAGCGCGGGCGCGGGCGGAGCGAGCGCCGGCGCGGGCGGAGCGAGCGCGGGCGCGGGCGGAGCGAGCGCGGGCGCGGGCGGAGCGAGCGCTGGCGCGGGTGGAGCGAGCGCTGGCGCGGGCGGAGCGAGCGCTGGCGCGGGCGGAAATTTAGCCGCGTTCTTCGACACCGGGCACCTCTCGACGGCCGATCTGCGCCGGTTTTTGACACCCTGGCGCGCAAGCGAAGTAATGTAAGCCCGCTGCCCGATGCCGTTCGCCATCACCATCAGCGAAAAAGGGGGCGCCGAGCGGCGCGAGGTCTTCGACAAGAGCGAGATCCACGTCGGCCGCGTGCAGGGCAACGATCTCATGCTCCCGAAGGGCAACGTCTCGAAGCGTCACGCGAAGCTGACGTTCAAGGACGGGCGTTTCATCGTCACGGACCTCAAGAGCACCAACGGCACCTACGTCAACGGCCGCAAGATCGCGCAGGCCACCATCGTGCGCGAGGGTGACAAGATCTACGTCGGCGACTTCGTGTTGCGGTTCGAGGCCCCGGCTGGCGCGGAGCTCGCCGCCGAGTCGGCCGCCAGCTCGCCGCGCGAGGCCGAACCCGCGCCCGCGCCGGAGCAGGTGGCCGCGCCGCCGCCGGCGCAGGTGAGCCACTATCCGCTCGAGCACGACCCCGACGAGACCGCCCCGCCACGTCCGGTGCCCCAGCCGCCGCGGATGCCCTCGGGGTTCGGTCCGAAGGGCCCGAGCGGGACGGCGTTGCTCGGTCAGAGCCCCTTCGCGGATGGCGCCCTTGGCCGTCCGCCGCTGGCGCCCGTCGCGGCGAGCCCGGCGCCGCCCTCCGCCGCGCCGCCCCTCACGCCGCAGTCCCCCTCGAGCCCTTCGCAGCCTCCCGTGTCGCGTGATCCGGCTCGCGGACGAGACGCGGCCGCGCACGCCGCGCACAGGCTCGCGCTCGCGACGCTCGTCGATCGCGTGACGGAGATGATCGATCTCTCACCGCTCCGCGGCGGCGGTCCGGCCGACGACAGCCTCGCGCAGCGCATCGAGCGCGCCATCCGCGAGCAGGTGGTGTCGCTGCGGCAGGACGGAGAGATCGGCGCCGACGTCGACGTCGAGGCGCTGGCGCGCGATGGGCAGCGCGAGCTGCTCGGGCTGGGGCCGCTCGGCCCGCTGCTCGACGACGACGACGTCTCCGAAATCCACGCGTCACGCGACGTGGTGTGGGTGACACGGGGCGGGCAGCAGGTGCTGGTCGAGCCGCCCTTCTCGAGCGAAGAGGCGCTCGCGCGGGTCGTCGCGCGCCTCTCGGCGCAGGCGGGCGCGCCGCTCGCGGCCGACGAGGCGTTGGTCGAGCGACAGCTCGCCAGCGCGCACCTCGTCGCGGCGCTCGGCGCCGCCACGCCCAACGGTCCCGCGCTGACGGTCCGCAAGCGACGGCGCGCGGACGGCGCCGCCGAGGATCTCGTCCGCGCGGGGGTCGTCTCGCGGGGCATGTGGACGTTCCTGTCCCAGTGCATGGCCGCCCGTCTCAACGTCGTGCTGTCCGCGCCGGTCGGGCTTCCGCTCGGTGGCTTCGTCACCGCGCTGCTCGCGTCGGCGCACGAGCAAGAGCGCGCCGTGGTGGTGCAGTCGGGCGACGACCCGATCCTGGGCGGCGCGAGCGCCACGCTCCTCGAGTGCCCCGGCGAGCAGCTCGGGCGCGCGGCCGAGATAGGCGCCCGCCTCGGCAGCGCTCGGCTGGTCGTGTCCGCGAGCGCGCCGGGCGCGTCGGCCGCGGCGCTCGAGGCGGCCGGCTCGGGCCGAGGCGGGGTGGTGGTGGTCGCCCGCGCGCCCGGGCTCCGCTACGCGCTGCAGCGCCTTTCGCTCGACCACGCGCGCGCCTCGGCGATCCCGTTCGAGCTGGCGCGCGAGTGCGCGTGCTCGGCGTTCGATCTCGGCATCGAGCTGTTCCGACTGCGTGACGGTCGCGCGCGCGTCGCGCGGCTCTCCGAGAACGAGCCGGGCGCGCCGCGCGACATCTTCCAGTTCGCCGCCGATCGCCCGGGCGGCGACGGCTCCTTCGGTCCGACCGGTCACGTCCCGCGCTTCGTCGAGGAGCTGCGCCTGCGCGGCGTCGTCCTCGATCCCACCGTGTTCGACCGTCAGTCGGTGCGCTCGCGCGACTCGGCGTGACCCAGCTCAGGCGGCGGGCCGCGTCGCGCCGAGCGCGCACACTCGTCGCGTGATCGCCTCGGCGACCGACGGCTCGAACAGCAGCCCGTTGTGTCCGGTGTGGTCGACGACGATCACCTCACCGAACGGGAACGCCGCGCTCATCGCGGGCAAGATCACGAGATCGTCTGCCGCGACGAAGCTCGTGTGGCGCACCCGAGGCTGTCCTTCGCGTGACCTCAGCCGCGCGAGCAGGGGCGAGTCGGGAGAAATCTCTCGCACCACCCCGGCGCGCGCGACGCGCGCGAGCGTCGTGCCGTGAAACGGGCTCGCGAGGCTGATCGTCTGGGCCACGCGCGCGTGACCGCCCGCCTCGTGGACGTAGGCGCGCGCGATGATCCCGCCCAGGCTGTGGCCGACGAGGTGCAGGCGCGCGCGCGGCGGGATCGCGCGAACCTCGGATTTCAGCTCGCGCACGAGCGACTCGACGCTGCGCCACGGGTGGTACGAGAAGCTCGCGAAGTGCTCGACGCCCGCGCGCCGCAGCGAGCGCTCGATCGGCGCGAACACCCCGGCGGTCGCCAGCACCCCGTGGACGAAGAAGACCACGTCTTCTGTCTCGCCGCGCGCCGCGAGCTGCACCCCCCGCCGCGCGACGCCGCTCGCCAGCAGCGCCGACTGTCTGCGCATCGCGTCCGCCTCTCGCGCGAGCACCTTAAGCGGTCGAAACATCGAGCTCCGCGCGGCGCGCACGACATGAGTCGACCCCTCTACGACGTGACGAGGCGCACGTCGAGATTTCGGCGGACGCTCACGCGCGGAGCTCGACGGGCACGCCGTTGAGCACCGCCGTGCCGGACAGCTCGTCGACCTCGGCCTCGTCCACGAGATCGTTGATGCTCACGCCCGGCACCGCGGCCGCGACCCGGAGCGCGACGCCCTCGCGCGTGTGCCCCCAGCCATGCGGCAGCGACACCACGCCCGGCGCCATGTCCTCGGTGACCTCGAGCGTCACCGCGAGCTCACCCACGCGCGACGACAGGCGCGCGACGTCGCCGTTCGCGAGCCCGCGCGCGCGCGCGTCCTCGGGGTTCACGAGCAGCGTGCAGCGGCGCGGACCCTTCACGAGCCTCGTCGAGTTGTGGAGCCACGAGTTGTTGCTGCGGAGCTCGCGTCGTCCGATCAACGACAGCGAGCCGGGCGCGCGCGTCTCTTCCAGCCACGCGTCGAGGCGCGACAGATCTTTCAAGAAGCGCGCCGGCGCCGCGTCGACCTTTCCGTCGCGCGTGTAGAGGCGCGCCGGCAGCCGGGGCTGGAGCGGGCCGAGATCGAGCCCGTGCGGCGCGGCCTCGAGCTGCCTGGTCGACAGCCCGTACGGCCCCAGGCGCAGCATCAGCTCGACGAGCCCGCGCGGGCCGAGCCGCGACAGCGCCGCCGACGAGATCGCGCCGACCAGCGCGTCCTTGCCCCCGCGGTGGCGCGCGAGGCGCGTCGCGAGCTCGAGCATGATCTGCCAGTCGTGCTTGGCGCCCGGACGCGGCTCGAACAGCGGCAGCGACAGCTTCGCGGTGTTGCGCACCGCGAGGACGTGGAACGCGACGTCGTAGTGATCGTGCTCGAGCGCGAACGTCGGCGGGAGGATCAGCCGCGCGTGCCGCGTGGTCTCGTTTCGGTAGAAATCGATAGACACCATGAAGTCGAGCTTCGACAGCGCGCGCTCGAGCCGTGCGCCGTTCGGCGTCGACAGCGTCGGGTTGCCGGCAGATGTCACGAGCGCGCGCACCTGCCCCTCGCCCGCTGTCTCGATCTCGTCGGCCAGCGTCGAGGCCGGGTACTCGCCGCCGAACTCGGGCAGCCCACGCACGCGCGAGCGACCCCGATCGAAGTGGCCGGTCATGCCGATCTTGGCCATCGCCGCGACCGCGTCCGCTGCGGGCGTCGTGAACATCGCGCCGCCCTCACGATCGAGCGCGCCGAGCGCCACGTTGAGCGCCTGCGTGAGCCACGCCGCCGTGCCGCCGAAGCGCTGCGTGCAGACGCCCACGCGCCCGTAGACCACGGGCCGCTTCGCCTCGCCGAGCGCCCGCGCGAGCCGCTCGATGCGGTCCTCGGGCACGCCGCACGCGCGGGCGACCCGCGACGGCGGGTAGCGCCGCGCCACCGCTTCGAGCTCGTCGAGCCCGCGCGTGAACGCGACGAGCCGCCCCGGCCGCGCGAGC
>CAUJFL010000365.1 GCA_963169165.1 Myxococcota bacterium
TCGCGCCGTCGCAGGCGCCCGACGCGCCACAGCCTTCGCCGCTGCTCGCGCGCTCGTCCTCGGGGGCCGTGTTGGCAGGCACGGGCTTGCACTGTCCGTCGGCCTGCCGGTTCTTGCTCTCGACGCACGCTTCGCACGCTCCCGTGCAAGGTTTGTTGCAGCAAACCCCGTCTGCACAGTGAAGGCTCCTACACTCTGTCCCAGCGCCGCACGGCCGGGCCGACGTAGCGATGGCTACGGCGAAGCGGGCACCAAGCAACGCGTCGAGGACGCGCGCCCACGCCGAGCGGCGTGGGAGGCTGGGCGCTCGGACCCCGCGCGCGCGCGGCGCTCACCACGCGAACCCGCGTGACCGCGTCGACCGGCGCCTTGCGCCCGCGCGGGACACGAGGCAACGGGCTGCGATGCTGGTCGACACCCACTGCCACGTCGAGCGCGCGAGGTACCCCGAGGGCCCCGACGAGGTGCTCGGGCGCGCGCGGGCGGCGGGGGTGGGCGGCTTCATGGTGGTCGGCGTCGCCGAGACGACGCGGGCCGCCGAGGACGCCGTCGAGCTCGCCGAGCGCCACCCCGACGTCGTCGCCGCGGTCGGCTTCCACCCGCACGACGCGGCCGCCGTCGACGACGCCGCGTGGGCCGCGATCACCCGCCTCGCGTCGCGCCCGCGCGTCGCGGCGATCGGCGAGACGGGCCTCGACTACCACTACGATCACAGCCCGCGCGACCTGCAGCAGACCCTCTTTCGTCGCACGATCGCGCTCGCGCGTGAAGTCAACAAACCTGTCGTCATTCACACGCGCGAGGCCGCCGCGGACACGCTGTCGATCCTGGTCGACGAGGGCGCGCGCGACGCGGGCGGCGTGATCCATTGCTTCTCCGAGGATCTCGCGTTCGCGCGGGCCGCGCTCGAGCTCGGCTTCTACCTCTCGTTCTCGGGGATCGTGACCTTCAAGAACGCGCGCGCGATCCAGGAGGTCGCCGCGGCGGCGCCGCTCGAGCGCGTGCTCGTCGAGACGGACGCGCCCTACCTCGCGCCCGTTCCGTTTCGCGGCAAGCGCTGCGAGCCGAGCCACGTCGTCCACACGGCGGCGTTCGTCGCCGAGCTGCGCGGGATGAGCCGCGAGGCCTTCGCCGAGGCGACCACCGACAACGCGCGCCGCCTGCTCGGTGGTGCGCTCTCGGTTGGGGGGAGCGCGTGATGGTGGACACGACCTCGGTCGAGGCGCTGGCGGCGACGCTGCTCGCGCCGCTGTACCCGCGCGCGCACCTCGAGCGGCACCGCGAGCTCTCGTCGCTCGACGCGAACCCGGGCGGCAACCCGCGCTTCGTCGAGACGATGGAAGAGACCTCGCGGGTGTTCGCGCGGCTCGCGGGCCACGCGCTCGGTCGCGACGGGCTGTCGCTCGACGAGGGCGACGCGTCGGTGCATCGCCTCTCGGACGCCCTCACCCGCGACGCGCGCGACCGGCTGATCGGCGAGCGCGGGCCCGACGGCGCGCCCCTGCTCGCGCACCTGCTCGTCCACGGCGTCGCGTACGTGGGCACGTGCGCCGCGCGGCAGCACGGGGGCGTGTGGCGCTTCCGTGACCCGCTCTGGGAGTCGAGGCTCGCGCTGTCGTCTCGCGCCGGTGACGCCGAGCTGTCGATCCTCTCGTGGTGGTTGCGCGCGCTGACCGACGAAGAGATCGGGCGCGGCACGCTCGGTGAGCGCTATCGGCGCTACGTCGAGGTGCCGTGCACCGAGCCGCTCGCGCTCGCGCCCTGGCTGCCAGAGGCCCGCCCGCTGCCGCGCCTGAAGCGACCGAAATACGACACGCTGAACCGCTATCTCAAGGCGCACCTGCCAGAGCTGCGAGATCTGGGCGAGCACTTCCCGAGCCCCGAGCGCTTCGTCGAGCTCGCGTTCGACTGGCTCGATTTCGTGGTGCTCGGCGGCGGGCGAATGCTGTTGATGCACGGGCCCGCGTCGTCAGGGGTCCACCTGATGTGGCTGGACACCGCGGGCTTCGTCAAATCGGTCTATCACCCCGCCGACGCCTTCCCCGCGCACGTCGTCAGGCGCCTCGACGACGACCGCATCGCCCTCGTCCGCAGCTTGCAGGGCAGGGAGCTGGTCGACGAGATGCTCTGGTGGGGGCCCTGAGCGTCGAGGCTTGGACGCGCAGACGAAGCGCGAACAGTGTTCACTTGCGCTTGCCGCTGCGCGCCTTCGATGGCGGCTTCTGCCACCACTTGCCGTTCGGCCCGCTCCCGGTGAACCTGTTGTTGGCAGCGTCCCAAGTCCACGACTCGACCGCCTTGCCGCCCGGATCCAGCCGAACGAGCTTTCCGTCCCGCGGCGCGAGCATCCAGAGCATCTCCGTGTCGAGCGTCGTGGCCGTGGCCTCGAGGACGACGCTCGGTCCGCTCCCCCTGAAGCTGCGCAGGGTCCAGGTGTGCGTGGAGGTCGTCTTCACGGCCCCGTTTGGCGCCGCTTCCAGGATCCTCTCGACCACGGCCTCCTCGAGGAGGCTCGTGCCGGGCTCGACGTTCGGAGTCAGCCTGAACGACCACTCATTGACGCCCCGCAGGGGACCAGCGTCGTAGTGCTGGCTCATGCCCTCGGCCCTGTAGATCACGCTGGACTTGCCGCCCGCCGTCCGGAACACCGCCACCCCCTCGGCGGCGCCGATCGCCACCGCCGAGCTGGCGAACAGCACGGCCTCTTCCCCGGGACTGTCATCGAGCTGTGCCCGCTCCACGCGGAGGGTCGTGGGAGGCATTCCACCCATTTCACCCAGGATCCCCGCTGCCTGCGTCAGCTCCAGACCCTCCTCGTCTGACCACTTACTCTTCGCCAGCAGCGTCGTCAGACGGTCCACTGTCACGGCAGGGGGAGCGGGGGAGGCAGGGGCGGGGGAGGCGGCTGGCGCGGCTGGCGGCGGCGGGGCAGCCGTCGCCACGGAAGTCGCGGGGGCCGCGGGAGCCGCGGGAGACGGACCTTCTGCGGCCCTCAGCAGCCGGGGCAGGTCGACGGAGAGGCCAGCGTCTCGCACCCGGCGCCAGTCGTCGCACGCCTCTCGAACATCTCCCTCGCAGGCGCGTCGATACACAGTGATCGCGTGATCGCGCGCTCCCGCGCGCTCGAGCTCGCGCCCCGTCGCCCGACATGCGACGGCGTCCCCGGCGTCGCACCGCTCCCCCGCCGCGATGGCGTCCAGGTCTCTCGTGTCGAGGAGCGCGTAGCGACGCCCGTCCCCGGTCTCGAACGCCTTCGGTGGCGACGGCGGGATGCAGCTCGTGGTGAGCGCTCCGAGCGAGATCGCGATGACCCAGCTCGTCGCGGCCAGCTTCCCGAAGAACCCGTCATCGTGTTGCATTCGTTGCATTCTCCAACCTCCTGTCGTGCCCAGACGCGCCCGACCACCTCCGTGGCCCGCGCGTCGACGCCGCGGGGAAGCGAGCCGCGTGCCAGCGCCTCCGCGCTCCGTTCGTCGTTGCCTTCTCGGCCGTCCTGCTCGGTTCGTTCAGCCGCGGCCCTTCGCTGCACGGTGACCGAAGCGCACCTTGGGCGTCCGCGGACGGTGGCGGCGGCCCCCGGCGCCGGACGAGCTCGCGTCGCCGTGTGTGACGACGCCCTCATGGACGAGGCAGCCGTCGGCCGCCCAAGCTGACGCTCGTCGCGTGGCGCCGGTTGGACTACTCCCTTCGTCGTAGATGACCTCCCGCGCCGCCCGCGACCACTTCGAAGCTCACGCGTTCCAGGCCCTCGACGATCTCGTCGCGCTGGCGAAGATCCCGAGCATCTCGTTCGACGGGTTCCCCGCGTCCGAGGTCGCGCGCTCCGCCGAGGCGACGGCCGAGCTGCTGCGCGCGCGCGGCTTCGAGAACGTCGAGGTCGTGCCGGTCGAGGGCACGCACCCGTGGGTGTATGGCGATTGGTTGCACGCGCCCGGCGCCCCGACGCTGCTGCTGTACGCGCACCACGACGTCCAGCCGCCCGGGGATCCCGCGAGGTGGACCCATCCGCCGTTCGAGCCCACGGTGCGAGACGGCAGGCTCTGGGGCCGCGGCACCGCCGACGACAAGGCCGGCATCGTGGTCCACGCGACCGCGGTCGCCGCGTGGCTGAAGGCGCTCGGCAAGCTCCCCGTCAACGTCAAGATCCTCGTCGAGGGCGAAGAAGAGATCGGCTCGACGCAGCTCGCGCGCGTGCTGCGCGACCACAAGGCGCGCCTCGCCGCCGACGCGATCGTGCTCACCGACACCGCCAACCACGACACGGGCGTGCCGTCGATCACGACGCGCCTGCGCGGCCTCTGCGTCGCCGAGCTCGAGGTGGTGGCGCTCGAGGGCTCCATCCACTCGGGCATGTGGGGCGGGCCGGTCCCCGACGCGGCGATGGCGCTGTCGAAGATCCTCGCCTCGCTGGTCGACGCGGAGGGTCGCCTCGCGATCCCCGGCGTCACCTCTCGCGCGCGGCCGGTGACCTCCGCGGACCGCGCGGCGCTCTCCGCGATCGAGCCGAGCGCCGCCGAGGTGGCGAGGCAGGCCGGGCTCGTCGAGGGCGCAGAGGTGCTCGGCGCGCCGCTCGAGCGGCTGTGGTTCGAGCCGTGCCTCGTCGTCAACGCGATCGAGGCGAGCTCGCGCAGGGACGCGCGCAACATCCTCAACGATCGCGCGTGGACGCGCGTCGGCCTGCGGATCGTCGCGGACATGGACCCGCGAGAGACGCTCGACGCGCTCGAGCGCGCCGTGCGCGCCGCGGCGCCATGGGGCGTCGAGGTGCGCTTCACCCGCGTCTCCGGCTCGGGCGGCTGGACGACGCCGACCGACCACCCCGCGTTCGCGGCGGCGTTCCGCGCGCTCGAGGCCGGCTACGGGCGCCCCGCGGTGGCGATCGGGTGCGGCGGCTCGATCCCGTTCGTCGAGCCGTTCGCGCGGGAGCTCGGCGGCGTGCCCGCGCTGCTCATCGGCGTCGAGGATCCCTACTCGAACGCGCACGGCGAGGATGAGTCGCTGTCACTGTCCGATTTTAACAAAGCTATCTCGAGCGCGATCGTGCTCTACGAGGAGCTGGCGGCCGCGCTCTCGCGCTGAGCCGGGTCGCCGGGCCGCTCACCCCAGCGACGCGCAGATGGCCTGGTGGTCCGCGGGCAGCCGCGCGAACGTCACCCGCGCGCCGTCCTCCATCGCCTCGTGCGCGCCCCTCGGCACGGTGAGCCACCCCGCCTCGTCGACCTTGACGACGAAGCGCGGCGGCTTCCCCGCCCAGACGGCGCGCGCCGCGGGACCGGACGAGAACACCACCTCGCCCCGTCGCAGCGCCCGGATCCGCTTCAGGCAGTACGCGACGGCGAACACCAGCAGCGCGCCGCCGCCTCCGCCCACCACGAGCGCCACGCCCGCGGCGACGAGGCCCGGCGCCGAGCCCTCGACCCACGCGTACGTGGCGCCGCCGACGATCAGCGCGCACGACGTCCCGAACACCCCGACGATCAGCGCGAGCGCCTGGCGCTCCTTCGCGACGCCTCGAGCGACGAGGCCAGGCGACAGCCGCGCGGTCGCGAAGACGACGGCGCGCTCGTCCGCCGAGAGCTCGAACGCGTCGTCGACGGCGCGCTGGGGGTCACCCCGCGTCAGCGGCTCACGGCTCACGCCACCTGAAACCGTCGCGATCGATCAAGGCGTGCGCCTCGGGCGGGCCCCACGAGCCGGCGGGGTAGGTCGGCATCTGCAGCGGCGGGTTCGCCTCCCAGTGCGCGAGGATCGGATCGGTGATGCGCCAGCCGAGCTCGACCTCGTCGCTGCGCGTGAACAGCGTCGCGTCGCCGATCATCACGTCGAGCATCAGCGTCTCGTACGCCGGCGACAGCTCGGCGCCGAACGCCTCGGCGTACGAGAAATCCATGTCGACCGCCGCGACCTCGATCTCGGGCGTCAGCGCCATCGCGGCGCCCGGGACCTTCGCGTCGAACCGCAGCGTCACGCCGTCGTTGGGCTGGACGCGCAAGACGAGCACGTTGGGCTCGAGCGCGGCGCCCGGCGTGAGCCCGACGAGCTCTTCCATCCGGTAGGCCGGGTGCTTGAACTCGATCGCGATCTCGGTGACGCGCTTGGCGAGGCGCTTGCCGGAGCGGACCAAGAACGGCACGCCGCGCCACCTGCCGTTGTCGATCATGAACCTCATCGCCGCGAAGGTCGGCGTGTTCGACTCGGGGAAGACGTCCGGCTCCTGACGGTAGCCCGGCACCGCCTTGTCCTTGATGTGCCCCGCGGCGTACTGCGCGCGCACCACCCAGTCGCCGTGCGAGCTCGCCTCCCACGGTCGGATCGCGCGGAGCGCCTTGACCTTCTCGTCTCGCACCGCGTTGGCCTCGAGCCGCGTCGGGAGCTCCATCGCGGTCAGCGCGAGCAGCTGCAAGAGGTGGTTCTGGATCATGTCGCGCACCACGCCGGACGACTCGTAGTACTTGCCGCGCCCCTCGACGCCGACGGTCTCGGCCGCGGTGATCTGCACCGACGCGATGTGGTCGCGGTTCCACACTGGCTCGAAGATCGCGTTGGCCGCCCTGAAGACGAGCACGTTCTGCACCGTCTCTTTTCCGAGGTAGTGATCGATCCGGTAGACCTGATGCTCGGCGAACCGCCCGAGCACGAGCTCGTTCAGCGCCAGGCCCGTCTCGAGGCTCGAGCCGAACGGCTTCTCGACGATCACCCGCACCCAGGGCCTGGCGGCGCCCTGCGTGCGCGGCGCGAGGCCCGACGCCGAGAGGTGCTTCACGATCGGCTGAAACACGAACGGCGGCACCGAGAGGTAGAAGATGCGGTTCTTCTCGGAGGGGAGCCGCCCGACCTCGATCTCGCCGAGCCGCTGGTCGACCAGCTTGTACACCTCCTCCTGGGTGAGGTCGCCGCCCGCGTAGAACAGCCGCGCCTCGAGCTCGCTCCAGCGCGCCTCGTCGAAGCCGCGCACCTCGTCGCACGCGGAGACCGCCTTGCGCGCGAGCTCGCGGAACGACGCGTCGTCCATCGGCAGGCGGTCGACGCCCAGCAGCGCGAACCTGTCGGAGAGGAGGTTGGCCGCGTGCAGGTTGTAGACGCAGCCGAGCAGCTTCCGGCGCGCGAGATCGCCGGTCACGCCCAGCAAGATCATCGTGCAAGCGTCCCCTCGCTCGCGGCGCGACGGGGAGGGAGGGAACTGGCTGGGCTGCGCCTTGATCGTGAGGGCCATCGTGGTCGGGCGAGGATACGCCCAACCGGAGGCGCTGCAGAAGGCCCTCGGGGCTACGGCTCAGCGCGAGACGAGGAACAGCAGGCCGCCCCCGACCGCGAGCAAGAACAGAATCGCGCGCCAGCCCTCGCGGGAGGCCTGCATCGGATCGGACGGACCACCACAGCCACCACAACCTCCGCCTGAGCATCCAGCCATCGTGCCGTCAGCATGCCACGCCCCGCGCCACCAGGAAAGTTGCCGTCGACCCACGAGGCGATTTATGGCGGGACGCGAGCCCCCGCTCGAGAGAGAGGACACACGAGGATGGTCGCCGTTGCCTGGCCGATGGAAGCTCGAGACATGCCCGCCGTTCGCGTGAGCCGCCCGCGCCGCGCCGCCCCCGCCGACGCCGTGCGCCCGACCCGCGCCGAGGTGAACCTCGAGGCCGTGCGCAAGAACCTCCACGCCGTCCGCAAGGCCGCCGCCGGGCAGCGCGTGCTCGGGGTGCTGAAGGCCGACGGCTACGGGCACGGCGCGCCGGCGATCGCGCGGACGCTCGAGCGCGCGGGGATCGACGGCTTCGCGGTGGCGCTGCTCGAGGAGGGGGTCGAGCTGCGCGACGCGGGGATCAAGGCGCCGATCCTCGTGATGGGCGGCCTCTACGGCGACGCGTTCGAAGCGGTGCTCGGCCACGATCTGATCCCCGTCGTGTACGATCGCGGACACATCGAGGCGCTCGCGCGGGCGGCGCGCCACGCGGGAGTCCGCGCGCGGGTCCACCTCAAGCTCGACACCGGCATGGCGCGCCTCGGCGTGCGCGACGGCGAGCTGCCCGGCGTGCTCGACGCCCTCCGCGCCGCGCCCGAGCTCGAGGTCGAGGCGTTGATGACCCACCTCGCCTGCGCCGACGCGCCGTCGCGCGAGTCGATGGACGAGCAGCTCGCGCGCTTCGAGCGCGCCACCACCCGCGTGCGCGAGGCCGGGGTGCAGTTCGCCACGCGCCACGCCGCGAACAGCGCCGCCCTCCTGCGCGGCGCGCCCACGCTCGGTGTCGTCCGCCCAGGGCTCGCGCTGTTTGGACTGTCGCCCGTCGACGGGGGCCCCGCGCTGTCGCCGGTGATGCGCGTGCGCAGCGAGATCGCCTGCCTGCGGGGCCTCGCCGCGGGAGAGTCCGCGGGCTACGGCTCGACCTTCACGGCGCGCCGCCCGACCGTGCTCGCGACGGTGCCGGTGGGCTACGCGGACGGCCTGTCGCGCTCGCTGTCGAACCGCGGCGAGATGCTCGTGCGCGGCAGGCGCGCGCCGATCGCCGGCACGGTGTCGATGGACATGGTGATGCTCGACGTGACCGACATCGCCGGCGCGCGCGTGCGCGACGAGGTCGTCGTGCTCGGCGCACAGCAGGGGCCGCTCGGCCGCGACGAGATCCGCGCGACCGAGCTCGCCGAGCTGGCGGGCACCATCCCCTGGGAGATCTTGACGAGCATCAGCCGCAGGGTGCCGCGCTTCTATCGCGAACCCTGAGGCTCAGAGCTGTCCGTCGAGCACCATCCCGTCGTCGAGCGCGACCCGCGCGCCGTTCGCCGAGATGGAGATCGCCCTCACGCTCGCCGTCGCCTGCGGTGGGAGCGCGAGGCGCATCCAGGCCCGCTGCTTGCGCACCACGATGCGCGCGTCGTCGCCGCCAGCGAGCACGGTGTCGCCGAGCGCGGCCACGGCGTGGAGATCGCGCGTCGTCTGGACGGGCTCGAGCTTCGCGTCGAGCTCGCGCGTCACGAACAGCGCGTGCCCGCCGGAGCCGACGACGTGCGCGCCGCCGTCAGCTCCCGCGGCGAGCGCGAGCAGGTGGCCCGTGCGTCCCCACGAGACGGGCGTGGGCGTCGCGCCGTCGAGTCGCGCGAGCTCCCCCGCCTCTCCGCACGCGAGCAGCGCGCCCGACGAGAGCCGCGTGACCGCGAGCAGGCGCTCGGTGCCCTCGACGGCGATCGTCGACAGCGCCTGACCCGGGCGCAACAGGCCGATGAGAGAGGCGCGTCGCGCGCGGCTCCGCCCGACGAACAGCAGCTCTCCCGGCGCGAACGCCGCCGCGCTCCACGCCACGTCGGGATCAGGCGGCGCCCATGGGCGCGCGGCGCCGTCGGCGCCCACACCGTGAAGCAGGCCGTCTCCGTACAGCACGACCTCGCCCGCGGGGGTCGCGACGAGCCCTTGGGCCGCCGCGAGATCGACGCCCACGAGCTGGACGCGCCGCCAGCCCTGCCCCTCGAGGCGGTAGAGACCGTTGCGGCCGAGCGCGAACGCGGCCCGTCCATCCGGGGTCAGCGCCACCGCGCGCGCTCTCTCGGGGAGCCCCCCGATCGTCACGACCTGGAGCGCGGGCGGCGACGCCGTGGGTGTGTCCAGGCGGGACGCCGGCGCCGCCGCGCTCGGCGCCGCCGCGGCGACCCTTCGCGCGCTGCCTCGCTCGGCCGCGGCGCGGAGCGACGGCTCGACCGCGTCCCAGAAATCGCGCAGCGTCGCGTGGCGCTCGGCGGGGTCGGCCGCGGTGGCGCGGTGCAGCTCGTGGTCGAGCGCCGTGACCAGGTCGGGGCGCTCGGCGAGCTCGGGCGTGAGGCATTCTTGATGGAGCGCGAGCTGCGGACGCGGACCAGACAAGATGCGCGACAGCACCAGAAACGCGCTCTCGTGCTCGTGGACCGGAAAGCCTCCGCGCCCCGTCAGCGCCTCGAACAGCACGACGGCGAACGAGAAGAGATCGGTCCGCGGCGACACGCGTCGGTTGCCCATCTCGAACTGCTCGGGCGGCGCGTAGCCGAGCGACGCGCCGGCGAGCGCGACGGTGCCCTTCACGTCGACGTCGAAGCGCTTCACGAGCCCGAAGTCGCCGACCTTCATCACCTCGTTGTCGGCCTCGCTCGCGATGAGCAGGTTGGACGGCTTCAGGTCGCGGTGGATGATCTGCGCCGCGTGCACCAGGCCCAGCGCGCGCGCGACCTGCCGAAACAGCCGCCGCGCGCGGCCCGCTGCCATCCCGCGCCCCGGCGACCGCGCGATGACCTCCTGGAGGTTGGTGCCGTGCACGTACTCGAGCACGGTGAACGGCAGCGCGTAGATTTGACCGTCGGGCATCGCGAGCCGGTGGATGCCATGATCGAAGAAGCGCACGACGCTCGGGCACGGCGCCTGCGATTGGCCCAGCTTGCGGAGCACGTCGGCCTCGCGGAGGAAGCGCGCGAGCGCGTCGTCGTTGACGACGTCGGGGCGCAGCAGCTTGACGACTATCCACGGACCGTCGGGCTCGTCGTAGCCCGCTCGGTAGACCCAGCCCTGGCCCCCCTGGCCGAGCAGCGTCGAGAGGTGGAAGGAGACCCCTTGAGCGCCGCCGATGGGGCTCTTCGTGAGCTGGTCGCGGATCTGGCGCAGCCTCGCGTCCGAGATGGTCATCCCGCGCCCAACGTACCTGCCTTCCACGACAATTGGGAGCATCGCCCAGGGCGCGTGAGGGCCATGGATTCTGCGCGCGGACCGCGCGAGGATGAGGCCCGTGACCGAGGCGTCGACCGAGGAAGAGGGCTTCTTGAGGGTGACCCTGGTGGCCGAGGACGAGTCGGTCGATGCGCTGTCGTTGCCCGGTGGGCTTCGCGGACAGGTGCTCGCGGGCGTGTATCGGATCGACGGGCTGATCGGTCGAGGGGGCGCGAGCGAGGTCTACGCGGCCGAGGATCTGAGCGACGGCTCCAGGTGCGCGGTGAAGGTGCTGCTGCCTCACGTCGCGCGGGAGCCAGAGCACGCGCGACGGTTCGAGCGCGAGGCGCGCGCGGCGGCGTGGATGAAGCACCCGAACGTCATCCGGGTGCGCCGGCTGGCAGAGGATGTCTCGAGGGGCGCGTACTTCATCGTGATGGACCTCGGCGTGGGGCGCTCGCTCGCGTCGGTGATCGCGCGGGCCGCGCGGCCGCTGGCGCTGTCGTTCGTCGGCGACGTGCTCGGGGCGCTGCTGGACGTGACGGCCCACGCGCACGCGCGCGGTGTCCTGCACCGCGATCTCAAGCCGGAGAACGTGCTGCTCGTCGAGGAGCCGCCTGGGCGCTTCACGCCGAAGGTGCTCGACTTCGGCCTCGCGCGGGTCGCCGTCGACCCGTCGTCGCACTCGGTGACCGGCCCCAGCATGATCCGCGGAACGCCCGCGTACATGAGCCCCGAGCAGTGTCGATCGCTCGCCGAGGCCGGCCCCGAGAGCGACGTGTACTCGCTTGGCTGCATCGCGTTCGAGCTGCTCGCGGGGCGCGTCCCGTTCGACGGGGGGTCCGCGATCGCGACGCTCGCGCAGCAGATGTTCGCGGCGGTGCCCGAGCTCCCGCGCCCGCCGGGCGCCGAGCCGCTGCCCGACGAGGTCCGCGCGCTGGTGGCCGAGATGATGGCGAAGGAGCCGGGCGCGCGGCCGACGGCCGAGGCCGCGCGCGCGCGGCTCCTTGCGGCGCTCGAGGGCGCCGGCGTGTCGCTCGGGGCGTTCACCCCGACGGACGCCCAGCACCCTGGCCCGCCCCCGCCGCCGAGGGCGCAGCGGGGTGAACCTCGCCTCGCTGGCAAGCGGCTCGCGCTGCTCCGCCTGGGCGCGCGCCACGCGCTGCTCGACGTGGTCCTCGAGGGGCTGGCCGGCGAGGGCGCGAGGGTCGACGTCCTCTCTCGTGCGGAGGTCGCGGTCGCGGTCGCCTCGGCGCTGGTGATCGACTGTGACGCGGAGCGCGGCGAGGCGCTCGAGATCGCCGCGCGGGTGCGGCGGGCGCGCCCCGCGATGAAGATCGTGATCGTGGCGGCGACCGCCGACGGCGCGACACCAGGCGTCGTCGCCTTGACAGCGCCGGTGACGGTCGACGCCCTCGTCGAGGCGATCACCCGGCGTCGCTGAAGAATTCCGCGCGGCGCGCGCGGGGCGTGGCAAGGTCGCGGCGATGCCGACCACGGTCCACGACCACCCCCGCGCGGTCGAGGGGGACGTGCTCGCGGGGCGGTTTCGCCTGATCGCGCTGCTCGGCCGAGGCGGCTTCGGCGACGTGTGGCGCGCGGCCGAGCTCCTGCCCGACGGCTCGGTGGTCCGCGAGCTGGCGTTGAAGCTCCTCACCTCCACGCGGAGCGAGGCCGACTGGGCGCGCGAGGCCAAGCTGCTCGCGCGGCTGTCGCACCCGGCGTTGCCCACGATCTTCTCCGCTGGAGTCTTGCCAGGCGAGCGGCCGCTGCCCTTCGTCGCGATGGAGCTGCTCGTCGGCGAGACGCTCGACGTCGCGCTCGCGGCGCGCGGCGCCATCGGCTGGCGACGCGCGCTCCTCCACGCTCGCGAGCTCGCGGGCGCGCTCGACGCGATCCACGCGGCGGGGATCGTGCACCTCGATGTCAAGCCGTCCAACGTGCTGCTCGAGCGCGACGGAGCCGTGCGCCTGCTCGATTTCGGGATAGCGGAGGCGGCAGGCGTCTCGGCGGCGACGCCCGGCGCGTCGGACGGCGACGCCCTCTCGACGGCGGAGCTGCTCGAGCGCGATGACGGAGGCGCGCGACCTCCCCGCGCGCCCTCGCTCACGGTCGGCACGCCGGGCTTCATGGCGCCCGAGGTGCTCGAGGGGCGCCCGGCGCGCGCCTCGGCCGACGGCTACGCGCTGGGCGCCTGTCTGGCGCAGATGCTCACGGCGCGGCTGCCGCAGCGCGCCTCGGCCGTGCCGGGGCGCGCGGCGTCGCGAGAGGCGCTCGACGCTTGGCGCGCCGAGGTGCAGCGGGCGACGCTCGCCGGCGAGCTCGACCTCGCCGCGGTCGAGCGCGCCGCGCCGCCTGGGATCGTCGCGCTCATCGCGGCGCTGCTGTCGCTCGAGCCCGCCGCGCGGCCCGCCTCGCTCCGCGCGAGGTTCGACGAGGCCTGGGAGCGCCCGTTCGGCGTGCCGGAGCCTCCCTACCTGGGCCTCTCGGCGTACGGCGCCGCGGCCGAGGGGCTGCTGTTCGGGAGGGCGGACGACGCCGCGCGCCTGGCCGCCGAGCTGGCCTCTGGACACGCGCTCGTGCTGCAGGGCGCGAGCGGCTCGGGCAAGAGCTCGCTCGCGGTGGCGGGCGTCGTGCCCGCGCTCGCGAAGACCTTCGCCGACGGGCGCGACGACTGGGTCGCCGCGATCGTGCGGCCCGGCGACGACCTGGACGCGACGCTCCGGCGCGCGAGGGTCGACCCACGCGTCGGCGTCGTCCTGGTCGCAGATCAGCTCGAGGAGCTGGTCACGTCGCTCGAGCCCGCGTCGGCGTCGAGGTTCGCGCTGTCGCTCGCGCGCCACTCCTCTCCGACGCCCGGGCTGCGCGTGCTCGCGACGCTGCGCGAGGATTTCACGACGCGGGTCGCCGAGGTCGGCGAGCTGGGCCGCTGGCTCGAGGCGTCGGTCCGCTTCGTCGCGCCGCCGTCGCTGTCGGCCGTGCGCGACATCGTCGTCGAGCCCGCCCGGCTCGCGGGCGTCGAGATCGACGCGCCCCGCGAGATCGTCGACGAGGCAGCGCGAGAGCTACGCGCCGGCGACGCCCGGCTGCCGGCGATCGCCTTCGCGCTGTCCGAGTGGTGGGGCACGCGCCGTGGCGGCCGCCTGCTCTCCGCTTCGTGGCGCGGCCTCGGCGGCGTGACGGGCGCGCTCGCGAGGCACGCCGACGCGACGCTCGCCAGCCTCCCGCCGGCGCAGCTCCCGGCCGCCCGCCGCGTCCTGTCGAGGCTCGCCGGCCCCGACGCGACCCGCGTGCGGGTGAGCCGCGTCGAGCTCGCCGCGCTGGGCGCCGACGCCGCCGCCGCGCTCGAGCCGTTCGTGTCGGCGCGTCTGGTCGCGCGCGACGACGACGGCACGTCGAGCTACGTGCATGAGGCGCTGCTGACGTCCTGGCCGACCCTCGCCGCGTGGCTCGAAGAAGAGCGCGCGGATCGTGCGCACGCGGCGGAGCTCGATCGAGAGGCGCGCGTGTTCGACACCGCGGCCGCGCGCGAGCGCGCCGACCACCTCTTGCGCGGCGGGCGCCTGGCGCGCGCCGAGGACCTCGCCCGCCGTCGACCGGACCTCGGCGCGGCGCACGAGGCGTGGCTCACCGCTTCGCGAGCGCGGGCGCGCCGCGAGGGATGGACGCGCACCGCGCTCGTCGCCGTGGTCGTCGCCGCGGCGGCGGCCCTGGCGGGCGGGGGCGCGTGGGTCAACGCGCGTCACCAGCGCGAGATCGAGCTGCGCGAGGCCAACCTGAAGAGCCTCCTCCACGAGGCCGAGGGCGTGAAGCACAACGCCGAGCAGATCCTCGCGCGATACGGCCAGCGAGATCACGACGCGCAGCAGCTCGAGGGCGCGCTGCGGGCGTGTCAGCAGGCTCAGGTGCGCGCCGAGCGAGAGCACCGCGCCGCGCAGGCCGCGCGCTATCCCTCGGACACGGCCGAGGCGAAGCTCGTCGGCTTTCTGCAGGCGTGGGAGCACGCGTACAACCTCCACGACGGCGCCAGGCTCGCGTCGTTCTACGGGCCTCAGGTCGACTGGCTGGGACAGTCGCTCGCGCGCGAGGCGGTGGTCGAGGGGCTGACGCGCGGCTGGCGCAAGAGCCCGACCGACCGCGTGCTGCTGGGCGACCTCGTGGTGACGAAGCGCGAGGCGGGCGAGGCGCGTGTCCGCGCGACACGCGAAGCGCGCGCGGCTGGCGTCGTGACCATCGCCAGCGTCGCGTTCACGATCGAAGGAGACAAACCCGACACCTTCAGGATCGTGAAGGGGGAGATCGAGCGCACGATCACCACCGGCAAGATCGTGGGCTGCCGAGACTAGCCGCGTCAGCGGCGCAGGAGGTTGGCGAACGGGTTGTTCGTGAACGCCTTCTGGTCCGCGCGCGGCGCCTCGGGGCCTCGCGCGCCCTTGCCGAGCGGCCGGCGGTTGTCGCCGCGCGTCGCCGAGGCCTCGGCCTTGGTCTGCGTCGCCCGCGCGTCTCGACGGGCAGAGAGCGCGATCCGCTTGCGGCCGAGATCGACCTCGAGCACGCGCACCTTCAGCTTGTCGCCGACCTTCACGACCTCGCTCGGCTCCTTCACGAAGCGGTCCGCGAGCTGCGAGACGTGCACGAGGCCGTCCTGGTGCACGCCCACGTCGACGAACGCGCCGAACGCCGTGACGTTCGTGACGACGCCCTCGAGCTCCATCCCAGGGACGAGGTCCTCGAGCGCCCTCACGTCGTCGCGAAACTGCGGCGGCGCGAACACCGCGCGCGGATCGCGCCCCGGCTTCTCGAGCTCGGTCAGGATGTCGCGCACCGTCAGCTCGCCGACGTCGCCGGCGACGTAGCGCTTGCGATCGAGCTTCGCGATCGCGGCCGCGTTGCCGATGAGCGACGCGACCGGGACGCCGAGGTCCGCCGCCATCCGCTCGACGACCTCGTAGCGCTCGGGGTGCACCGCCGACGCGTCGAGCGGGTGGTCGCCGCCGCGGATGCGCAAGAAGCCCGCCGCCTGCTCGAAGGCCTTCGGCCCCAGCCCCATCACCTGCAGCAGCTCGCGGCGGGTCCTGAACGCGCCCTTCTCGTCGCGGTGCTTCACGATGCGCTTCGCCAGCGTCGGCGAGAGGCCCGCGACGCGCGACAGGAGCGACGCGCTCGCGGTGTTGAGCTCGACGCCGACCTTGTTGACGCAGCTCTCGACGACCTCGTCGAGCTTCTTTCCGAGCAGCGGCTGGTGGACGTCGTGCTGGTACTGACCGACGCCGATGCTCTTCGGATCGATCTTCACGAGCTCGGCGAGCGGATCCTGCAGGCGCCGCGCGATGCTGATCGCGCCGCGCACCGTCAGGTCCAGCTCGGGGAACTCCTCTCGCGCGACCTCGCTCGCCGAGTAGATGCTCGCGCCCGCCTCGCTCACCGACACGCACACGACGCCGTCGAGCTTCTCGCGGCGGAGGACGTCGCGCACGAACGCCTCGGTCTCGCGGCCGTGCGTGCCGTTCCCGACGGCGATCGCGCTCGGCTGGTGCTTCTTGCAGAGCTGCGCGAGCGCGTGCGCCGCCTGCTCGACGCCGCGGTCCCCCTGCACGAGGTAGAACACGGTGTGCTCGAGGATGCGCCCCGTCGCGTCGAGCACCGCGACCTTGCACCCGGTGCGCTGGCCGGGGTCCACGCCGATGACGGGCTTCGCGCCGAAGGGCGCCGCCAGCAACAGCTCGCGCAGGTTGTCGGCAAACACGTCGACCGCCGCGCGATCGGCCGTGAGCTTCAGCTCGATCCGCACGTCGCTCTCGACCGTCGGCGACAGCAGGCGTCGCCACGCGTCCTCGGCGGCCTTCTGCAGCTCGGCGGCCCACGGCGAGCCGACCCGCACCTTCGCGGCCGAGACGACCTTCGGGACCACCGCCGCCGGCTCGAGCGCGAGCGTCGAGCGCAGCACCCCCTCGGCCTCGCCCCGGCGGATCGCCAGGTAGCGGTGCGATGGGATGGTGGCGATCGGCTCCTCGAAGCTCGCGTAGTTGTCGAACTTCGTCGTCTTGCCCTCGTGCTCCTTCTCCTTGGACACGGCGACGGTCGCCTCGCCCTGGTAGGTCTCGCGAACGACCTTGCGCAGCGCCGCGTCCTCGGCGAGCCGCTCGGCGCAGATGTCACGGGCGCCGGCGAGCGCCGCCTTCACGTCGGGGACCTCCCTGGTCGCGTCGACGAAGCGCGCGGCCTCGACGTCCGGCGCGCCGTCGGGCTGCGCCCACATCAGCTCGGCGAGCGGCTCGAGGCCACGCTCACGCGCGACCATCGCGCGCGTGCGGCGCTTGGGCTTGTACGGCAGATAGAGATCCTCGAGCTCGGCCTTCGTGGTCGCCGCGCGGAGCTTGGCGAGGAGCGCGTCGGTGAGCTTGCCTTGCTTGTCGATCTCCGCGACCACGGTCGCGCGCCGATCCTCGAGCTCGATCAGGTACGCGCGGCGCTCCTCGATCGCGTGGATCTGGACCTCGTCGAGCTCGCCGGTCGCCTCTTTGCGGTAGCGCGCGATGAACGGCACGGTCGAGCCCTCGGCGAGCAACGCGACGACGGCGGCGACGCCCGAGAGCGGCAGGGAGAGCTCCTTCGCGAGCAGCGGGACGGGATCGAACGCGGGCTTCGTCTGGGTCATGGGGGCCGCGATCGGTAGCGGAGGATCTGAAAGGCTGTCCAGCCTTGATCATCCGTACAGGATGTGCTGGTGAGTCATGTTTGAAATGTTTATTTGACGGCCTGGCCACGCCGCGCGGCGGGCAGACGGCTCGGCGCGTCCGCGCGCGGCGCTGGCGTCGATTCTGCGCTTGCGACCGCGGAACCGCCGCCCTTATCTCCCGCGGGAACATGGCTCACAACATCACGCTCATCCCGGGCGACGGCATCGGCCCCGAGGTCGCCGCCGCCACCCAGCGCGTCATCAAGGCCTCCGGCGTCTCCGTCGAGTGGGACACCCAGAACGTCGGCGCCGAGGTGGCCGCCAAGGTCGGCACCCCGCTGCCCCAGGAGGCGATCGACTCGATCCTCCGCAACAGGATCGCGCTGAAGGGCCCCGTGGGCACCCCGATCGGCAAGGGGTTCCGCTCGGTCAACGTCACGCTGCGCCAGACGCTCGACCTCTACGCCAACGTCCGCCCCGTCCGCAGCCTGCCGTACGTCGAGCCGAAGTTCGAGGGCGTCGACTTCGTGATCGTGCGCGAGAACACCGAGGATCTCTACGCGGGCCACGAGATCATGATCCTCCCGGGCATCGCGCAGAGCATCAAGCTCATCACCGAGCGCGGGTGCACGCGCATCGCCGAGTTCGCGTACGCGTACGCGCAGAAGCACAAGCGCAAGCGGGTCTCGGCCGTGCACAAGGCCAACATCATGAAGATGAGCGACGGCCTGATGCTCGACTGCACGCGGCGCGTCGCCGCGCGGTACCCCGACATCGAGTCGCGCGAGGTGATCGTGGACGCGGCCGCCATGACCATGGTGCGCGACGCCAACAGCCTCGACGTCATCGTCACCGAGAACCTCTACGGCGACATCCTCTCCGATCTCGGCGCGGGGCTCGTGGGCGGGCTGGGCATCGTGCCCGGCGCCAACATCGGCGCGGGCTACGCGGTCTTCGAGGCGGTGCACGGCTCGGCGCCCGACATCGCGGGCAAGGGCGTCGCCAACCCGACGGCGCTGATCCAGAGCGCGGTGATGATGCTCTACCACCTCGACGAGATGGCCGCGGCGAAGCGGATCGAGCTCGCGCTCCACTCGCTGTTCGCGGGGCGCCGCGTGCGCACCCGCGATCTCGGGGGCACCGCGTCGACCTCCGAGTTCACCGACGCCCTCGTGAAGCTGATCGAGGCGTCGAGCTGACTGCGCCGCGCCGCGCGGCCGGAACCCAGCGCGAGGCGGCGTTGTCCGTGCGCCCGTGACCTGGCTCCCGCTCGGCTACTTCGTCGCCGCGGGCGTCGCGCTCGCGGCGGCCGCGCTCTACTGGCTCGACATCGCGCGCGCGCGGAGGGCGCTCTGCGCGGTCGTGGAGCGCGGCGCGTCCCCGTCGCCGCTCGCGCACCCCGCCCTCCACACGCTGCGCGCGCGGAGCATGGCGGCGCTCGGGAGGGGGTTCTGGCTCGTCCGCCGCGGCGACGTCATCGGCGCCGAGCTCGCCCTCGGCGGGGTGGTGCGCGAGGAGCTGGGCGCGTGGGAGCAGCGCGTGCTCGACGCGACGCGCGCGCTCGCGTGCCTCGAGAACCTCGACGTCGCGCGCGCCGCCAAGCTCGCGCCGCTCGCGCTCCCGACGCTGGCTCCAGAGGTCGATCGCGCGCTCGCGAGGGTGCTCGTCCGCGACGCCTGGGCGGACGCGACGAGGCTCGTGGCGATCGGGCGCGCGCTCGCGGCCGCGGGCCCGCACCTCGACGACAGCCGCCTCGTGGCGCGGCTGCGGGAGGCAGAGCTCCTCACCGGCGAGCTCGACGCCGACCAACCCCCCGAGGTCCTGTCCCGCGCCGCGATCGAGGCGCACGAGCTCGGCGAGGCCGCGTTTGGTGATCGCCTGCTGCAGCTCGCCGAGCGCCGCGGCGCGTATCGCTGAGTCGCGAGCATGCGCGGGTGTTCTCTGTTGCCGCGACGTGCTCGCGGGAACAGGGTCGCTCGGTGACTCTGCTCGAGGGGATCCGCGCGTGCCTCGCGTCGCCGGGGCTGGTGCCCGCCGATGCGTTCGACCGCGTCGTGGCGGGGCGCGCTGGCGCGCTCGGTGAGCTGGTCACCGCGGGGCTGATCTCGTGGCCGTCGCTGATCGACGCGCTCGCGTCCGGCTTCTCCCTGCCGCGCGTGACGCCGGCGCTGCTGCGGGCGTCGCCGGTGCTCGTCGAGCTGGTCCCCTTCGACCTCGCGCGCGCGCACGGGGTGCTGCCGGCGCTGTTTCGCCCGGGCGAGTCCGCGCCGGGCACGCTGTGGCTCGCGATGTCCGATCCGACCGACGCGGCCGCGCTCTCGGCGTGCGCGCACGGCGGCGCGGTGGTCGTTCGTCCGATGCTCGCGTATCCGCACGAGCTCGCCGCCGCGTCGCCGGCCTTCTACGGGCGAGCGCCCGCCGCGCCCAACAGGCCGCCGCCGCCCGTCCGACCCGTGTCGCTGGTCCCGCCGTCGCCGCCCGACACCGATCAGGAGATCGAGCTCGCCGACGACGAGGTCGAGGAGACCCCCGACTCGGTGCCCGCCGTCGCGCCCGTCACCCCGCTCGTGCTCGTGGTGGGCGGCGACGCGGAGTTCGGCGAGCAGGCAGAGCTCGCGGCGCGCTCGGTCGGCGTCGACTGCAAGGTGACCGATCTGATGGCCGCCTCCGCGCTGATCCGCAGCCTCTCGCCGCGCGGGGTGCTCGTGGGCGACGACGCCTACGCGTTCGATCGCGTGACGTTTCATCGCCTCGCGTCCGAGGTGGGCGCGACGCTGATCGTGTGGGACCCTCGGTTCACCGCCGACGAGCTCGCGCCGGTGCTGGCGCTGCTCTCTCCCGCGCCCCACCGCGCCGAGAGCAGGCCCGAGGCGCTGTCGGCGAGCGCCTGAGCGCGTCAGCCGCGCGGCGCCTGCACCAGCTCGATCAGCACGCCCTCGCCGCCTATCGGGAGCTCGGCCGAGCCCTTCGGGTGGATGAAGCAGACGTCGTGCCCCGCCGCGCCCTTTCGGATCCCGCCCGGCGCGAACCGCACGCCCTGCTCGCCGAGCCAGGCGACCGCCGCGGGCAGATCGTCGACCCACAGCCCGACGTGGTTGAGCGGCGGCACGTGCACCTTCGGGCTCTTCTCTGGGTCGAGCGGCTGCATCAGATCGATCTCGACCGCGCCCGCGCCCGCGCCCGCGACCAGGATGTCCTCGTCGACGTTCTCCTTCTCGCTGCGGTAGGTGCCGGTGACCTCGAGGCCGAAGAGCTCGACCCACAGGCGCCGCAGCGCTGACTTGTCGGGAGCGCCGAGCGCGATCTGCTGGACGCCGAGGATCTTGAACGGGCGCGGTCCCATCGCGCCCCTCTACCACGGACGGCGCGTGAAAACGGCGACGGGCGGCGCGACATCTCGGCTATCTTTTGGCGTGCATGAGCGAAGCAGAACAAGACCCGCCGTCCAGCGGCGCGGCCCACACAGAGCCTCCCGAACCCGCCGGCTCGAAGCCCCCCACCACCACGCCGAGCGCGTCGGCAGAGGAGATCGTCGACCCGCTCGCCAAGGCGCAGGCCGATCTCGCCGAGCTGAAGGACCGCTACCTCAGGCTGGCCGCCGACTACGACAACTTCCGAAAGCGCTCGCGTCGCGACGTCGACGAGGGCGAGAAGAAGGCGCGAGAGTCGCTGCTGAAGGATCTCCTGCCGGTGTTCGACAACCTCGAGCGCGCGGCGTCGAGCGCGGCCGACGCGATCGACGCGAAGAGCGTCGGCGACGGCGTGCGGATGGTGCTCCGGCAGTTCATCGACACGCTCGATCGCGTGGGCATCCAGCGCGTCGTGTCGAAGGGGGCCGCCTTCGATCCGATGGTGCACGAGGCCATCCAGCACCTCGAGACCGACGAGGCGCCGCCCGGCGCGATCATCGCCGAGGCGATGGCGGGCTATAAGATGGGAGATCGCCTGGTGCGGGCCGCGATGGTCGTGGTCGCCAAGGCCCCGCCCGCGCCCGCTGTCGGCGAAGACACCGAGGCGTCGTGACCAAGATCATCGGGATCGATCTTGGCACGACGAACTCGTGCGTCGCGTTCGTCGAGGGGGAGGGCGGCGCGCGAAGAGAGATCAAGATCATCCCCAACACCGAGGGCGCGCGCACGACGCCGTCCGTCGTCGGGTTCGCCGCGAGCGGCGAGCGCCTCGTCGGGCAGATCGCGAAGCGCCAGGCGGTGACCAACGGCGAGAACACCATCTTCGGCGTGAAGCGCCTGATGGGGCGCAAGCTCGACTCGCCCGACGTGACGAAGCAGGCCGCGCTGTCGCCCTACAAGATCGCGCGCGCGCCCAACGGCGACGCGTGGGTGACGGCGCACGAGAAGACCTACTCCCCGCCCGAGATCTC
>CAUJFL010000366.1 GCA_963169165.1 Myxococcota bacterium
CGTCCGAGGGAGTGGAGCGGGGGGAGTCGATCCGAACAGCGCGGCGGCGGCGGCGGCGTCGCGCGGATCGTCGAGACGCGCGACGGCGCGAGCCGCGATCGACGGATCGGGCGCCGCCGGTCGCGAGAGCTCATCGCGCAACACGCGCGCTATCGCCGCCGCGGCGCGGTCGTCGCCCTCGAATTCGACCTCGAGCGCGACGCATGAACCGCGCTCGTGCGCCGTCGCCTGCACGCGGGCGAGGCGCGGCGCCCCCACGCGCGCGAGGTGCGCCGAGACCGCCGACACTCGATCGGGCTCCGCGCGCAGCAGCGCTTCGTGGGGATCGCTCGACGCGCGCGCGACGACGACGCGGGTCGTGCCGCGGGGCCGGGTGGGCTCGATGTAGCCGAAGCTCGCGGGCGCGAGCTCCAGCGCGTCTCGCTGCCCCGCGCGATCCCACGGGGCCATCGCGCCCACCGCGTCGGCGACGCGCGCGGCCATCGTCGAGGGGCCAACAAACCCAACTGTGACCGTCGACCACCCCACCACGCGCGCGCGCGCCGCTTCGAGCGCCTCGGCCGCGGGTGCGGTCGGTGCCTCGCCCGCGAGCAGCCCTTGTCCCGTGCAGCGGAGCAGCGGGAGTAGCGCGGGATCGTCGGCTGGCTGGGTCGACAGCGCCGCGACGCGAGCGGACGCGAGGCGGAGCGCGTCGGGCTCGGCGCCGATGGGCGCGGCGAGCGCGCGCAGCACCTCGAGGGTCGCGCGCGCCGCCGCGTCGGGACCGTCGGTGATCGCGCGGACGCGCAGCCCTACGCGATCTGCGCGCCCGTCGACGCCGGTGAGCCCCGCCTTCGACAGCCTCACCTCGAGGATCGCGAGCAGCGCGGTCGAGGTGATCAGATCGGGGAGGGCGACCGCCACCGCGACCGCGCCGGCCGGATCTCCTTCTCGCTCGAGCACGACGACCTGCGGCCTCCGGTCGAACGAGCGGGACGACAAACTCGCCGATGGGCGCGCTTCGACAGGCGCTCCGGGGGTCGCTGACGCCGTCGAGCCGCGGTGCGCCGCGCACCCCGCGAGCGACGCGCAGGCGACGAGCAGCGCCGTCCGCCTCACGGCTCGACGTCGGAGGCGTCGCGCGGCGCGATGTGCAGGCCCGAGAACATCGTCACGATGCCCGTGACGCGCTTCAGCCTCTGGTTCGCGGTGAGCCCGAGCTTGCTGATGTCGAACAGCTCGTTCGAGATGGCGGGCGGATCGACGGCCTTCACGCCCTCCTCGACCGGCGGGACGCCGTCTCTGGGCCACGCGAACGGCGCGGCGAGCCGTCCGCTCGAGCCCTTCGGCGCCGCGGTGAGCAGGACGTCCTCGACGGTGACCAGCTGGCTGATCCACTTCTTGCCGGCGCCGTACGTGAAGAGATCCTCGAGCGGGAGCTTGGCCGGGGGCTGCTTGCCGGCCGCGTCGATGCGCAGCGACAGCGTGGAGCCCGAGATCTGCGGCGTCTTCCAGGTCGGATCGAGGAACGAGAGGTTCGGGATCTGAAACTCTTCGAACAAACCTGACACATCGACGACGTCGTCGACGATCGGACGAAACGACGGCGGCGAGAACGCCGGCTTGAACAGCTGCACCGCCTGATAGGGCCCGGGCTCGGCCGCGACGTCGGCGACGTAGAGCGCGCCCTGCTGTCCCTGGCCCGTCTCGTCGTAGGCGTCGATGGCGACCACGCGCGCCGTCACGTGCACGATCGAGGTCGGAGGAGGCGCGCCGTCGGGCGGCGAGGTCAGATCGGCGATGCGCCCGTCCCCGAGCACAGAGCCCTTGACGGGGTGATCGAGCCTGTCGCCACCGCCGCCGTCTCCGCACGCGGCGAGCGCCAAGATCACGAGGAGGGCGAGGCGACGCACGTCGGCGCGTCTAGCACGGATCGCGCGCGAGCCCGAGAGACGCCGCGGCCCCCTGCCCGCGGTGAGCGGGGAGGGGGCCGAGTGGGCTGACTTCGCCTCTGCGCCGCGGAGGCTAACTTCGCCTCTTTGAGCGCGCGGTCGATGATCTTCTTGAACTTCGGCCACGGCTGCGCGCCGCTGATGAAGTACCCGTTGACCACGAACGCCGGCGTGCCGCTGATGCCGGCCGCGTCCGCGACCTTCGAGTCGGCGTCGACGACCTTCTGGTGGGTGCGGTCGTCGAGCGCCTTCTTGAACTTGGTCATGTCGAGCTTCAGCTCCTCGGCGTACTTCTCGAGGGCGGGACGCTCGAGGCCGCCCGGCTCCTTCTGCTTCGAGAAGAGCAGATCATGCATCTTCCAGAAGCCGTCGTTGCCCTTCTGCTTGTAGGCCTCGACCGTCGCCTCGGACGCGAGCGGCGCGTTCTTGTGGAAGGGCAGCGGCTTGTGGCGCCACACGACCTTCACCTTGTCGCCGTAGGTGTCCATGACCTGCTTCATCGTCGGCTCGACGCGCGCGCAGAACGGGCACTCGAAGTCGGAGAACTCCTGGATGACGACCTTCGCGCTCTTGCCGCCCTTGTACGGGTTCTCCGCGCCGGGCTCGGGGACGGTCTTCTTCTCGGGGGGCGGGGGCTCCTTGCCCTCCTTCATGATCTCGTCGTAGACCTTGTCGGCCGCGACGCCCTTGGCCTTGATGCCCTCGGCCTTCTTGATCTGGGCGTCGATCACCTCCTTGAACTTCTCGAACGGCTGGGCGCCGGAGAGGCGCATGCCGTTGATGAAGAAGTGCGGCGTGCCCGAGGCGTTGACGTCGTCGGCGAGGTTCTGATCGGCCTCGATGACGTCCTTGTACTTACCCTTGGACTGGGCCTCCTTGTACTTGGCCATGTCGAGG
>CAUJFL010000367.1 GCA_963169165.1 Myxococcota bacterium
GCGCAGCGCGCTGGCGGCCGTCGAGGTCGTGCCGATCGAGTACGGCGCCGAGGTGCGCGCGCTGGCGTTGCAGGCGCTCGACGGCGCCGCCGCGAAGGGCCGCGAGGAGCTCCGCGCCCGCGCCGCCGCGCACGTCCGCGCGGCGGGCGAGCTGATCCGCGACGCGCGGATGAGGCGCTTGTATTTCGCGCGCGGCTGCGTACAGCGAGTCCTCGCTCCATGACGACGAGGCGGACCGCGATGATCCTCTCCGGCGGCGGCGCGCGCGGCGCGTACGAGGTCGGTGTCCTGTCCTACCTGCTCGACGATCTCGCGCGCCGCAGAGGGCGCCCGCCGCGCATCGATCTCTTGTCGGGCACGAGCGTCGGGGCGATCAACGCCTGCTACCTGGCGGCGCACATGGGCGATCCCACCGACGGCGTGCGGCGGCTCGTGCAGATGTGGCGGACCATCCAGCTGGACGACGTCCTCGGCTTCGGCGCGCGCCACGCGCTGTCGCTCCCGCGCGTGCTGACGGGCGGGCCGCTCTCGCTCGGCGCGGGGCTGTTCGACGTGTCGCCCATCCGCGCGCTCATCGAGCGAGAGATCCGCTGGCGCGACATCGAGCGCTCGCTGCGCGAGCGGAGCCTCCAGCTGCTCAGCGTGTCGGCGACCGAGGTCTCCACCGGCCGAACGGTCGTCTTCATCCAGACCGGCCCCCACGGCGCGCTGCCGACGACGGCGCCGCCGCGCACCGTCCTGCGCGCGGCGCGCATCGGGCCAGAGCACGCGCTCGCGTCGGCGGCGATCCCGGTGCTGTTCCCGCCCGTCCGCATCGGCTCCGAGCTGTACTTCGACGGCGGCGTCCGCCAGAACACGCCCATCTCGCCCGCGCTGCGCGCCGGCGCGACGCACGTCTTCGCCATCGGCCTCTCGCGCGAGGAGCGCGGGATCCCCGCGCCCACCGACGCGCGCGCGCCCGGCGCCGCGTTCCTGATGGGCAAGGTGCTCAACGCGGTGCTGCTCGATCACGTCGACGCCGACATCGAGCTGCTGCGCCGCCTCAACGGCGTGCTCGACGACGGGGAGCTGGCGTTCGGGCCCGACTTCGCCGCGACCATCAGCCGCGCGGCGACCGTCGCGGGCAGGGCGGCCTATCGCCGCGTCACCCACGCCATCGTGCGCCCCACGGAGGACATCGGCCGGATGGCGGCGGATCAGCTCCGCAGCGGCAAGACGAAGAGCGGCTCCAGGGTGGTGCGGCGGCTCCTCGGCCTGCTCGACGTCGGGGTCGGGACCGAGTCGGATCTCGTGAGCTACCTGCTCTTCGACGGAGACTTCGCGTCGAGGCTGATCGATCTCGGCCGGGCCGACGCGGCGGCGAGGCGCGACGAGCTGCTCGAGTTCTTCGACGGGGACGACGCGCCGCCCGAGCCGGGAGACGACGGGCCGATGAGCATGACGCCGCCGCCGCCGGTGATCGGCTGACGAATCCTAGGTACTTGTACCCAGAGGCGCGGCGAGCGCTTCGGTGACCGCGGGCCGAGCCGAGGCTGTCTCGGCGACGAGCAACACCAGGCAGACCCACACCGCGTCGGCGACCAGCAGGTGTACGATCTGCAAGGCGACGGGCGCGAGCAGCGCCAGGTTGACGAAGCCGAGGCCCGCCTGCGCGATGAACACCCCGAGCGACACGGCCCAGAGGCGGGCGACCGAGGGAGAGCGCTCGCGCAGCGGGCCGCCGATCGCGAGGAGGTAGCCGAGGACCGAGAGCCCGAGGACGGGGTGCCACACGCGGAGCCGCACCAGGAAATGCGCGGCCGGCGCCAGGTCCTGCGCGACACCCTCCCGGAGCGAGCCGGCAGGGAACAGTGTATCTCCGAGCGCCGTGACGGCGCCGCTCGTGCCCAGCAGCAGCGCGCCGGCGAGCGCGCCGAGCCCCAGCCACCCGGCGAGCCCCGCGCCCGACACCCGCACCGGCCGAGGATCGTGGGCGGCGCGCGCGGTCAGCGTCAGCGCGCCGAGCAGCAGGAAGGTGTTGATGAGGTGCATCGCCATCCACAGCGCGCGCGCCGTCGAGCGGTCGTCGGCGACCAGCTCGAGCAACACCAGGCCCGCGCCCACGCCCGCCTCGGTCAGCATGAAGAACATGGACCACGCGGCGAACCGGCGCGCCGGGTGTCCCGAGCTGCACGCGCGGAGCGCCCAGACGAGCTGGCCGACCACCAGCAACAGGTCGACCCCGCTCGTCAGGCGGTGCGTCACCTCGATCACAGTCTTCAGCGTCTTGGGTCTGGGGATGATCTCTCCGTTGCAGGTCGGCCAGTGGCTGCCGCACCCCGCGCCCGAGCCGCTCGCGCGCACGTAAGCCCCCCAGAGGATCACGGCGACGGTGAACCCGAGCACGAGCTTCGTGTATCTGCCGAACGACATGAGGGGCCGTGAGGTAGGGTCCGGGGGAGGGCGCGTCAACGCGCCGGCGCGCTTCTCACCACGGCGCGCGCTGTGTACGGTCGCGAGCGATGTCGCCCCGCCCCCGACCCCGTGAGGCGCCGTGATCGCGCGCAGGCTCTCCATCGCGACCCACGGCCACTGCTTCGACGGCCTCGCGTCCGCGGTGCTCTTCACGGCGCTGTACCGTCGGCTCCACGCGGGAGAGGCCGTCGAGGTGACGACGCGCGGCTTCGACTACACGGCCCGCGACGCGTCGGTGGGGGAGGCGGATCTAGACGGCGACGACAGCGCGATCCTCGACTTTCGCTACACGAAGAGCCCGCGCCTGACGTGGTACTTCGATCACCACGCCACGGCGTTTCGCTCGCCCGAGGACCGCGCCGCGTTCGACGCCGGCCTGCCTCTCAACGGCTTCTACGAGCCCGAGGGCACGAGCTGCACGAAGCTCATCGCGCGGGTCGCGAGCGCCCGCTTCGGCGTGACCCTCGAGCGGGACGACGAGCTCGTCGAGTGGGCGGATCGCATCGACAGCGCGCGCTTCGACGACGTCGAGGAGGTGGTCTTTCGCCCCGCGCCCGCGCTCTCGCTCGCGTCCTACGTCGAGCGCTACGGCTCGACCGACGTCCTCGCGTCGCTCTCGGCGAGGCTGGGCGAGGGGCCGCTCGACGCGGTCCTCGCCGAGCCCGAGATCGCTCGGCGCGTCCATGAGCTGCGCCGCGACAAGCTCGCCGCGCTCGACGTGCAGCGCGCGGCCGCGAGCGTCGACGGCGAGGTCGTGGTGTGCGATCTGTCCGCGCACGGCCCGTTGACGGTCGAGAAATTCGGCCTGTACGCCCTCTTCCCCCGCGCGCGCTACACGGCGCAGCTCTTCGCTCCCGAGGGCCGCGCGAAGCTCTCGGTGGGCTTCAATCCCTGGTCGGGTCGCACGTGCGAGCACCACATCGGAGAGCTGCTGCGTCGCTACGGCGGAGGTGGTCACCGCGTCGTCGGCGGCGCCGCGTTCGCCACGATCGAAGAGGGCCGGGCGGCGCTGGCCGAGACGGCGCGCGCGCTCAACGCGTCGCCTCCTCGGACTCCATGACCACGCGCAGCGCGAACGCCATCACCGTGCGCGCGGCGTCGATCGCGCGGTCGTCCGACGCGCGGCTGCGCAGCCGCACGATCCCCGCGCCCGGCGGCGACACCGACGCGACGGCCGCGGCGGCCTCGCGCACCTCGGGCGGCAGCGACTCGTCCCGCGCGGCCGCCGCCACGTGCTCGACGTAGGTCCGGCCCCAGCGCTCGTCGGGGAACAGGAGCAACACCGCGTTCAGTGACATCCCCGCCGCGCGCTTCGCGCACAGGGCGCCGCCGCGCGCGTCGCCGGACGCGAACGCGCTCTTCGCGCGCGACAGCTCCGCCAGGCTGGCGTCGATCCAGCCGCGCGGTGGCAGCCTGGCGAGCCAGTCCGGGGCGTCGCTCACGCCTTGTAGCCCCGCGCGCTGTGCTCGACGCCGTCGTAGCGCAGCAGGGTGGGCTTGCCCTCGACGATCGTGGCGACGTTGCACGGGCGCCGCCAGATGCGCGCGAGCGAACGGAGACACTCGCGCGCCCAGTCGACCCGGAGATCGACGCCGGCGTGCTCGTGGCGCAAGAGCAGCTCGCCCCTGTTGTCGAAGTTGGAGTCCACGACCACGATGATGGGGCTCCCTCCGTTGGAGAGCTGACGCAGCAGCGACTCCTTCACCTCGGCGAACTCTCGCGACTGGATCTCCCAGCGCTCGTTGCGGGTGGAGAAGCCGAAGTTGAACAGCTTGAGCTCGGCCGCCAGCTCGAACGTGAGGAATTCATCGATGAAGGTGAGATCGGTGTACAGCCGCCGGACCTCGAAGATCTTCGCGCGACCGCCGCCGAGGCGCATGTCCCAGTGGCCGCGCTCCTCCTGGTCGTCACAGTCGTCCCACGCCTTGCCGAAGCGGCCCTTGTTCCATCGCTCCTCGATGTTGCGAAACAGCTCGACGCCGAGCTTGTAGGGGTTCAGCTGCCCGCCGCTGGTCGCCATGACGCTGGCGTTGCGGTCGGCGTAGTCCAGGATGTCGCTCGCGTCGGCGACCTTCTCGGTCATCAGCCGCGAGTGCCAGTACGAGGCCCAGCCCTCGTTCATGATCTTGGTCTGCATCTGCGGCAAGAAATAGTAGGCCTCCTCGCGGACCACCTCGAGGCACTCGCGCTCCCACCGCTCGAGCGGCGCGTGGTCGAGCAAGAACTGCAAGACATCGCGCTCCGGTCGCTCGGGCACCGCCCTCGGCTCCTGGCTGCGCTGCACCAGCCGCTCCTTCTCGCGGGCCAGCACCTCCTCGGGGTTGATGTACCGTTCCATGTAAGACTTGGCGGGGAGGCGCGGCACCTCGACCGGCTCGGGCTCGGCGTCCTCTTCGACCCACGGCTTCGATCGCTGCGCGGGGGCGCGAAAGGGATCGATGAGGTTCTCGAGCGACAGACAGTGATCGAGGAATTCCTCGACCTTGGCCTGCCCGTGGCGGTCCATGTGGCGGCGGACGCGCTGCCCATGGTTGGCCATCTTGTCGATCCACTTTCGCTCTGGCTCGTAGGGCTCGGGGCGACGCATCGGCTCGCGCGCCCCCTGGCCGCCGTCGAGATCGGTCGCGCGGAACGCGAAGTTGTTCTTGAAGAAGTCGACGTGCCCGAGCACGTGGCACATCACCAGCTTCTGCTCGGTCAGGCTGTTCCCCTCGAGCAGGTAGGCGATCGACGGGTTGTTGTTGATCACCAGCTCGTAGATCTTCGAGAGGCCGTACTCGTAGGTCTTCGACAAGCGCTCGTACTCCATCCCGAATCGCCAGTGCGGGTACCGCGTCGGGAACCCGGTGTACGCGGCGACCTCGTTCATCTGGTCGTAGGCCAGCATCTCGAACATCGTAGGAAAGAAGTCGAGGCCGGCGTCCCGCGCGAACCGCTCGATCCTCTCTTGCTCGGCGCGGAGATACGACGGGAGCTGCGTCTTCTGGGCGAAATTGGTGCTCATCGTCCCTTTCCCAAGAAATCCTTGATGCTGCCCACGATCCCGTCCTTGTCCTTGATCTCGCTGGTCACGACCCGCGTGTCGGCGCCCAGGTGCTCGCGCAGATCCTTGAGGAACTGGCCCGAGCCGTACGGGCTCTCGACCTGTCCGTAGGCGAACATGTTGACCTTGGGCAGCACGCGGGTCTTCAGCAGCTCGAAGCAGCCCATCGTGTCGTCCATCGACCAGTTGTCACCGTCGGAGAAATGAAACACATAGATGTTCCACTCGTCCGAGGGGAACTCGTCCTCGATCAGCTGCGCGCACAGCTTGTAGGCCGAGCTGATCATCGTGCCGCCAGACTCTCGCGTGTGAAAGAACGTCTCGCGGTCGACCTCCTTCGCCGTCGCGTCGTGGATGATGAACCGCGCCTCGAGCCCGTCGTACTGCTTCTTCAGCCACGTATCGATCCAGAACGACTCGATGCGGACTATCTCCTTCTGCTCGTCGCCCATCGAGCCCGACACATCCATCATGTAAATGATGACGGCGTTGGCGAGCGGCTCGGTCTGGGTCTTCCAGCTGCGAAACCGCTTGTCATCGGGGATCGGCACGACGATGGGCTCGCCCGGGACGAAGGTGCCGGAGGCCACCATGCGCTTCAGCGCCTCGCGGTACGTGCGCTTGAAATGCAACAGCGAGTCGGGGCCGACGCGGCGGATGCCGACGTAGCGATCCTTCGTGCTCTTGATGGCGCTGCGGCCCTTGTCCTGTATGTCGGGCAGCTCGAGCTCCTCGCCGAGGATCTCGGCGAGCTCGTCGAGCGTGACGTCGACCTCGAGCGAGTGCTCGCCGCCGTCCTTTCCGGCCTTGCCGCGGCCGCCCTCGCCTTCGCCCTCTTCGCCCCCGACCGGATCGCCGACCTCGCCGTCTCCCTGACCGACGCCGCCCTGCTGCTTGTCCGCGTAGCGAAACCGGGGGATGTCGATCTGCGGCAGCGGGATCGAGACGACGTCCTTGCCCTGCTTGCCCATGATCTCGCCTTGCGAGATGTATTTTCGTAGGTTCTCCCGCACCTTGCCGCGCACGATCTGTCGAAACCGCCGCTGGTCCTGGTCGATCTTGAGCGACATGCGTGCCGCGAGGCTAGCACCCGCCTTGCTCGTCGTCGCCGCGTCGTGCGCGCGCCCCGCGACGGGCTCGGTGGGCGCCGTCTTCGTGCAGCAGAAGGAGAGCGGTCGCCTCGTCGTGCGCGACGCCCCGGCGGGCCTCGGCGGCGCGAGGGCGGGCCTGCTGCCGGGGGACGTGATCCTCGCCATCGATGGCGAGGACGTGCGCGAGCTCTCGCCAGACGACGTGCGCGCGCGGCTGCGAGGCGTCGTGGGGACGACGGTGCGGCTGACGGTCGAGCGCGACGGGAAGATCCTCCACGCGGACGTCGAGCGCGCGCCGTTCAAGCCGCGGTGAGCCGCATTCGCCCGACGCTCTCTCACCGCGCCCACGCGCTCGATCGTCGACGCAAGTCATCCCGTGGCGCTGCGCCGGACCTCGCCGCTGTCTCGGGCGTGTCTCCGTCTCTCGGCCGCGCCCTGCCCGTCAGTGAAAGTCTCGCGATCTGCTCCGCACGTCGACGACGCCGTCCACCCCCCGCGCGCGCTCCGCGATCACGTGGATGGTCTCGCCCGCGCGCTCGAGCACCCCGCTGACGAGCAGCACCCGCGCGGACGTCACCGCGAGGCGGTGCCGCTCGAACACGCTGGCCCAGAACACGACGTTGCACGAGCCCGTCTCGTCTTCGAGCGTCACGAACACGACCCCGCTCGCGGTGCCCGGTCGCTGGCGTGACTGCACGAGCCCCGCCACCGCGACGAGCGATCTGTTGGGTAGCGTCGAGAGCGCGTGGTGCGCGACGAGGCGGGGCTCGCGCAGCGTGGGGCGGAGGTGACGCATCGGGTGATCGTCGAGCGACAGCCCGACCCGCTCGTAGTCGAGCACCAGCTGGTCGCGCGCCGAGAGCGGCGGCAGGCGCGGCGCGGGCTCGCGCGACGGTGAGCCTCGAAACAGCTCTCCGTCGTCGGGCCTGCGCGCGCGCCAGATGGCGTCGCGGCGACTCGCGGTGAGGGCGGCGAGCGCGCCCGCCTCGGCGAGGAGATCGAGCTCGCGGCGGTTGGGACGGGCGAGGCGGACGAGCTCGTCGAGATCCGCGAACCCCGCGTCGGGCCGGGTCGCGACGAGCCGCTCGGCCGCCGCGTGGGACAGCCCGCGCACGAGCCGCAGCCCGAGCCGCAGCGCCCGTTCGGGTGTGCCGTGCGCGGGCGATGGGCGCGGGGAGTCGCCCTCGAGCGTGCAGTCCCACTGGCTGCGCTGCACGCAGACCGGGCGCGCGTCGACGCCGTGCCGCTGCGCGTCCTGCACGAGCGCCGAGGCCGAGTAGAAGCCCATCGGTTGACTGTTGAGCAGCGCGCAGACGAACGCCGAAGGCTGGTGGACCTTGAGCCAGGCAGACGCGTACACCAAGAGCGCGAAGCTCGCCGAGTGGGACTCGGGAAAGCCATACTCGCCGAAGCCCTTGATCTGCTCGAACAGCCGCGCCGCGAACTCGTCGGCGACGCCAGCGGCGCGAAAGCCGCGCAGCAGCTTGTCCTGGTGCTTCAACAGCGCCGACGACCGCTTCCAGGCCGCCATGTCGCGGCGCAGCTCGTCGGCCTCTCCGCCAGTGTAACCGGCGCCGACGATGGCGAGCTGCATCACTTGTTCTTGAAACAGTGGGATCCCGAGCGTCCGGTCGAGGATGGGCGCGAGGCTCGGGTGCGGGCTGTCGGGGGGCTCGTCGCCCCGCCGACGCCGCAGGAACGGGTGAACCATGCCGCCCTGGATGGGCCCGGGCCGCACGATGGCCACCTGGATCACCAGATCGTAGAACCTGCGAGGCCGCAGCTGCGGCAGCATCGCCATCTGCGCGCGGCTCTCGATCTGAAACACCCCCACGGTGTCGGCGCGGCAGAGCGCGTCATAGACGCGCGGATCCTCGGGCGGCAACCGGGCGAGCGCGCGGATGGGATCGAAGGGCTCGGCGCCCGTGTGCGCGAGCTCGAGCGCCTTCCGGATGGCCGTCAGCATGCCGAGCGCGAGCACGTCGACCTTGAAGAAGCCGAGCACGTCGAGATCGTCTTTGTCCCACTGCACGACCGTCCGGAGCTCCTTCGTCGCGGGCTCGATCGGCGCGACGTCGATGAGCGAGGTCGACGAGAGGACGAACCCGCCCACGTGGATCGACAGGTGCCGCGGGAAGCCCTGCAGCTCGGCCGCTAGCGCGATCACGCAGCGCAGGCGCGGGTCGGCCGCGTCGAGGCCGACCTCAGCGAGGCGCGGCGTCACGTTGACCGCGACCGACTCGCCCCACATGAGCCCCGAGGACATCCGCGACGTCACCTCGTCGGAGAGGCCGAACGCGCGCCCGACGTCGCGCAGCGCGCTGCGCTCGCGGTAGCGGATGACCTCGCAGACCATCGCGGCGCGATCGCGGCCGTAGCGACGGTAGATCTCTTGAATGACCTCCTCGCGGCGCTCGTGCTCGAAGTCGACGTCGATGTCGGGCGGCTCGTGACGCTCGGCCGACAGGAAGCGCTCGAACAGGAGCGACGAGCGCGCGGGATCGACCGAGGTGATCCCCAACAAGAAGCACACCGCGCTGTTGGCGGCGCTGCCGCGGCCCTGGCAGAGGATCCCGCGCTCGCGCGCGAGATCGACGATCTGCTTGACTGACAAGAAGTAGGGCGCGACGCCGAGGCGCGCGATGAGCGCGAGCTCCTTGTCGACCTGCGCGAGCACCGCCGAGGGGACGCCGCCCGGGTAGCGGTACGCGTGGTGCTCGCGACAGACACGCCGGAGCGCGTCGTCGGGGGACTCTCCGGGGAGGCACGCGTCGTCGCTCGGAAAGTGATAGCGGAGCTCGCGCAGCGAGAACCTGCACCCGGCGGCGATCTCGCCCGCCCGCTCGACCCACTCGATCCGGTCGCGGAACACGTGGCGCAGCTCGGCGTCGCCCCGCAGGAAGGCCTCGTCGTTGGGTGACACGCGCGTGCCGGCCTCGTCGAGCGTGACGCCGAGGCGGATGCAAGTGAGCACGTCGTGCAGTCGGCGCCGCTCGCGCGTGTGGTAGAGGGGGCGCCCCGTCGCCACGATCGGCACGCCGAACCTGCGTGACAGCGCCTCGGCCTCGAGCGTGCGGGCGCCGTCGTCGGAGACCTTGTGCCGGTGCACCGCGAGCCACGCGCGATCTCCGAGCGCGTCGCGCACCGTGGCGGTGAGCGCCTCGTCATACGGAGAGGGCAGCAGCGCGACGAGGCCGCGGTGCTCGTCGAAGAGGCGCGACGGCTCGAGGCGCGCGGTGCCCTTGTCTCGACCGGCGTGCGCCGCGGTGACGAGGCGCGACAGCGACGCCCAGCCCTCGAGCGTGGCGGCGAGCAGCGCGACCGTGTGGCCACCGTCGACGTCGAGCTCGGCGCCGACCAGCAGGCGCGTCGCCGTCGCGCCGTCGCGCTCGAGGCGCTGCTGCTCGGCGAACGCCCGCGCCACGCCATACAGGCCGTTCTTGTCGGCGATCGCGACCGCAGAGAGGCCGAGCGCGTGCGCGCGCGCGACGAGCTCCGCGGGCTGGGAGCCGCCGTCGAGGAACGAGTAGCAGGTGCGTGCGAGGAGCTCGGCGAACAACGGAACATCTGTTCAGGTGTTCTGCCGCGGCGTCAACCGAGACGGGCTCGGGCTCCGGAGGCGGCCCGGGGCACGAGACGGCGCGCGGAATTACTGCACAATTACAACAAACAACTAGCTGATTTCTGGCTGTGAAGGCGTGCCATGACAGTTGGCAGCCACGCGCAGAGCTCGCCGGCGTGAAGCCCTCGGTCGGCGCCCTCGCGCGCGTCTCTCCAGGCCTCGGCGGCGAGGCCGTGGAGGTGAGCGCCGGCGACGGCGGCGCGCGCGGGAGGGAGGGTGACCGCGAGCGCGCCGATGATCCCGGCGAGCACGTCGCCAGAGCCTGCCGTCGCGAGCGCCGGGGTGCCGGTGTCGCTGACCCAGACGTCGTCTCGCTCTGCGACCAGGGTCGCGGCGCCCTTCAGCAGCACGACCGCGCCCGTCTCGCGCGACGCGCGTCGAACCCAGGCGAAGCGATCGGCCTCGATCTCGGCGACGGTCGTGTCG
>CAUJFL010000368.1 GCA_963169165.1 Myxococcota bacterium
CGCGGCTACGAGGCGGGGCGCTTCTCGTTCAACGTGCGCGGGGGCAGGTGCGAGGCGTGCGGCGGCGACGGACAACGGCGCGTCGAGATGCACTTTCTGCCCGACGTGTTCGTGACCTGCGACGAGTGCGGCGGGCGGCGCTTCAACGACGCCACGCTGAGGGTGACGTTCAAGGGGCGCTCGATCGCCGACGTGCTCGACACCAGCGTGACCGACGCGCTCGAGCTGTTCTCCGCGCACCGCGACGTCGCGCGCGGCCTGCGGACGCTGGAGGACGTCGGGCTCGGCTACCTGCGGCTCGGCCAGCCGTCGCCCACGCTGTCGGGTGGCGAGGCGCAGCGGATCAAGCTCGCGCGCGAGCTCTCGCGGAGCGGCGCCGGTCGGTCGATGTACGTGCTCGACGAGCCGACGACCGGCCTCCACTTCGGTGACGTGGAGCGGCTGTTGCACGTCCTCGGGCGGCTGGTCGACGCGGGCAACACCGTCGTCGTCATAGAGCACCACCTCGACGTCATCGCCGCGGCAGACTGGATCCTCGACATCGGCCCCGACGGCGGCGCCGCGGGCGGTCGGCTGATCGCGGAGGGCACGCCGGAGACGGTCGCGAAGGCGAAGGGGAGCGCGACCGGTCGCTTCCTCGCGGCGCACCTCGCGCGCGCGGCGCGCCGCAAGGGCTCGCGCGTGTCCACGAGTTGACCGCTGATCGGCGCGCGGCGATCCTCCGCTCATGCGCGCCCTCCCGTACGTCGGACTCACCGCCCTCCTCGTCGCCGCCGCGTGCGGGGGCTCTTCTTCCGCCACCGACGACGCGCCCGCCTCCGGCGGCTCGACCCAGGGCGCCGCGGGCTCGCCTCAGGCAGGCGGCGCGGGCGCCTCTCAGGCAGGAAAGGCCGGCTCCGCGCAGGCAGGAAAGGCTGGTACCACACAATCCGCCGGCGCTTCGCAAGCAGGTCAGGCAGGAGCCTCGCAAGCGGGTCAGGCGGGGGCTTCGCAAGCGGGCCAGGCGGGGGGTTCGCAAGCGGGTCAAGCGGGGGCGGCGCAGGCAGGCCAGGCAGGCCAGACGGGCGCCTCCGGGCAGGCGGGCGCGGCGGGGCAGGGCGGCGCGGTCGGAGGCTCCACCATCAGGTTCGTCGCGATAGGCGATCAGGGCACGGCCAGCGACGGACAGAAGGCGGTCGGCAACGCGATGGCCAACAAGTGCGCCGCGGATGGCTGCGATTTCGCGCTGCTGCTCGGTGACAATTTTTATGACGACGGCGTCGGCTCGACCACCGACTCACAGTGGCAGACCAAATTCGTCGAGCCGTACGCGGCCATGTCGATGCCGTTCTACGCGGTGCTCGGCAACCACGACAACGGCGGCAACGGCGCGGGTTGGGATTTCGGGCGGGGTGACAACCAGGTCGCCTACACGAAGGTCAACCCCAAGTGGCAGATGCCCGCGCGTCACTATCGCTTCACCAAGGGGCCGGTGGAGTTCTTCGCGCTCGACACCAACCAGATCTTCTACGGGCTCGGCAACGATCAGAGGTCCAACGTCAGCGGCTGGATCGCCGAGAGCACGGCCCCGTGGCGCGTCGCGCTCGGTCACCACCCATACCTCTCCAACGGAAAGCACGGAAACGCTGGCATCTACGAGGGGATCCCGTTCGTGCCAATCACGAGCGGGCAGGCCGTCAAGGACTTCTTCGACTCGACGATCTGCGGCAAGGTCGACATCTACCTCAGCGGACACGATCACTCGATCCAGTGGCTCGAGTCGACCTGCCAGGGCACGCACCTCATCGTGTCGGGCGCCGGCGCCAAGACCACCAGCCTCGGCGGCAAGAACAAGGCGCGCTACGAGACGCTCGACATCGGGTTCTTCTATGTCGTGATGGACGACAAGACGTTCTACGCCGAGGTGCTCGACTCGACGGGCAAGGTGGCGTTCAGCCACACGCTCACCAAGTGATCACCGCCTGAACTCGTCGAGCAGCGCGCGCACGCCGCGGACGAGCGCGTCGAGGGCGCGGTCGCGCGGCACCCGTCCCTGCGCGTAGAGCGACAGCGCGGCGCGGCTCGTCGCGACCGCCATCGCGCAGGCGAGCGTCGCGGTCGGCTCGCCCGCGCGAGTCAGCCTCGCGACCCGGGCGAGCCAGGGGCCGTCGAGTCGCTCACGCGTGCGCCGCGCGGCCGAGGCGAGCGCGGGCTCGGCGACGTCGAGGTTCGACAGCACCCAGCCGCCCGCGCCGGCCTCGTCGATCGCGTCGCACGTCGCGTCGCCGAAGCCGCGGACGGCCGCGTCTAGCTCGCGCCTCCCGCGCAAGAGCGGCGCGCGCTCGGCGAAGTTGCGCAGCAGCACCTCCTCGAAGTCGGCGAGGACCGCGAGCAGCAGCGCGGTCCGGCTCGGGAAGAAGCGGTAGACGATCGCCCTCGTGACCCCGGCGCCCACGGCGACGTCGGGGAAGCGCGCCGAGTCGAGCCCCCGCGCGGCGACGAGCGCGCTCGCGACGCGCACCAGCTGGAGGCGTCGGGCGTCGGGCGGGAGGCGCGTCTGAGCTGTCTTGACCGCGGTGAACATGTTCTATACAGAGTGTCTACTTGAGGCGCGCGCCGCGCGCACCCACAGAAGGAGAGCCGCGTGAGGACAGAGATCTGCGACCGCCTGGGCATCGACGCCCCCATCTTCGCGTTCACCCACTGCCGCGACGTCGTCGTCGCCGTGAGCAAGGCCGGGGGCTTCGGCGTGCTCGGCGCGGTCGGGTTCACCCCGGAGCAGCTCGAGCAGGAGCTCGCGTGGATCGACGAGCACATCGGCAGCTTCTCCTACGGCGTCGACATCGTGATCCCACAGAAATACGAGGGGCTCGGCGAGAGCGATCCGAAGAAGCTCGAGGAGATGCTGCAGGCCTCGGTGCCGCAGGCGCACCACGACTTCGCCGCCAGGCTGCTCGCCGAGCACGGCGTCCCCGAGGCCCCGCCCGAGGGCAAGCTCGGGCTGCTCGGCTGGACGGAGGCGACCGCGCGCCCGCTGCTCGATCGCGCGATGCAGCACCCGAAGGTCAAATTGATCGCCAACGCGCTCGGCACCCCGCCGAAGGAGATCATCGACGAGATCCACGCCTCCGGCAGGCTCGTCGCGGCGCTGTGCGGGAAGGTCAAGCAGGCGCTGAAGCACAAGGCGGCCGGCGTCGATCTCGTGATCGCGCAGGGCACCGAGGGCGGCGGTCACACCGGCGAGATCGGCTCCGTCGTGCTGTGGCCGCAGATCGTCGACGCCGTCGCGCCGCTGCCGGTGCTCGCGGCGGGCGGGATCGGCAGCGGTCGGGCGATCGCGGCGGCGCTCGCGCTGGGCGCGGCGGGGGTCTGGACAGGCTCGCTGTGGCTGACGGTCGAGGAGGCCGAGGCCCAGCCCGCAGAGAAGCAGTCGTACCTCGACGCGACCAGCGAGGACACCGTCCGCTCGCGCGCGTGGACCGGCAAGCCCTGCCGCATGCTGAAGAACGACTGGACCGAGGCCTGGTCAAATCCTAGC
>CAUJFL010000369.1 GCA_963169165.1 Myxococcota bacterium
TTGCTCCGCGCCATCGCCATCGCCACCGAGACGAGCGACGTCGTCGGCACCGTAGAGCTCGCGAGCGAGCCCCGCGGCCTCGTGCTCGCGTTCGTGCGGGCGAGCGGCTACGCGGTCGCGCACGCGCCCACTCCACCCGCCCGCGGCCGCGCGATCGTCGTGCCGTGGGAGCACGTCAAAGAGCTCTCCGACGATGGCGAGGCGCTCCGCGTCCACCTCGACTCGCCGACCGTTCCTCACCACCGCCTGATCCTTACACATCTAACGCGTGACCAGGGCCTCACCCACGAGTCGGTCGCGCGCCGCCGCGGGCTCCGAGAGACCGGGGTCGCGGCCACGGCGGCCGTCGCGGTGGGGGCGCTGACGCTCGCGGGGTCTGCGCTCGGACCAGTGACCACCGCGCTGTTCGCGGCGCTGACCACGTTCTCGGCGGTGACCGCGGCGGTGCTCGTGGGGCAGGGGGTCGCGCGCCGGGCGTTGCTCGGCGGCGACGCGGCGGCCAACGAGCGTCGGTTGTTCGTCGCGCGTGCTCGGAGCTTTGTCAGGACCGAGCTGGTCGCGGCCGACGTCGCGCTCTCGCCACCGATAGACGCGCCGACGTCCGCGCAGCCGCGTGCGCTTGCCGCCAGCGGCCCCGAACGAGAGCGCGGCGGGATGCCGGGCTGGCCCTTGCTGGCCGCGGGCGCGGCGGCGGCGGTGGGCTTCGCGGCGCTCTTCGCGCTGCGCGGGCTCTCCAGCGGGCCGCCAAGCGCGCCGGCGCCCGCCGCGATCGCCCCCGAGCCGCGCGCGCAGGAGGTGCCTGTCGTCGACGAGGCGCGCGACGCGTGCACCTGTCAGACCCCCTGGTCACCTGCTATCCCGCGCAAGGTCCCGAAGGTGTCGCTGCTCACGTCCGTCGCGCGACGCTCTGGCGACGCGCGGCGCCCGTCGATGGTCGTGGAGGTCGCGGCGGTCAACAACGGGCAGGCGCCGCTGCGAGACGTGACCGGCGCGGTGACCTTCCTCGCGCCCGGCCCGCGCGCCGGGGAGCCGCCCCGGGTGACACGCGATCGGGGTGTATTCTATCCCGGTCCCCTCGCCGCGGGCGCCGCCATCAAGTGGCGCGTCGGCGCGCGTGGCACGACGTACCGCGTGGCGGTGCTCGGCGCAGACGCGCCGCTGGCCGACGACGAGCTCGCGCCGTCCGACGCGTTCGAGAAGCTGCTCGGCGCCCGGACACGCGCTGTGCGGGTGCACGGCGCGACGATGCTGGCGCGCGCCAGGGATCCGAGGGCGCAGCACGCGATCGAACGCCTCCGCGAGGACGCACGAGACGACGAGGCGCTGACGCTCGACGCGCTCGCGCGGGCGGTCGCGCCCGTGTTCGCGTGCGATCTCGAGCTGCGCGGCAAGCCCGCGACCTGCGTGATGAACACCTCCGACGAGGCCATCACACCGCACCCCACGCTCATCGTGCGCGTTGGAAACGAACACGCGGTCGCGGCGCGCGTCTCGCTCACGGGGCCCGCCGTGCTGCCGCCGAGGACGGGCGCTCGCTACACGGGGGCGGAGGCCGTCGAGGCGGCGGCGATCGACGGCGCGACCACCGAGATCTCGCTCGAGGACGCGGCTCCGTGAAGGTCGTCAGCTGGAACATCAACGGCATCAAGGCGCGCCACGACCGGCTGCTCGCCCTGCTCGATCGCGGGGCGCCCGACGTCGTCTGCCTGCAGGAGCTGAAATCCGAGGACGCGACCTTCCCGGGCGATGGCATCAGGGCGCGGGGCTACGAGCTCCACACGTACGGACAGAAGGCCTACAACGGCGTGGCGCTGCTCTCGCGCGTGCCCGTGTCCGACGTCCGGCGCGGGCTCGAGGACGGCGTCGACGATCCGCAGGCGAGGCTCATCTCGGGGATCGTCGATGGCGTGCGTTTCGCGAGCCTCTATGCGCCCAACGGTGAGCGGGTCGGCTCGGACAAGTTCGCCTACAAGCTCCGGTTCTACGAGCGGCTGACGTCGTGGGCGCGCGCGCGGGTGGCCGACGGACCGCTCGTCGTCGGCGGGGACTACAACATCGCGCCGTCCGATCTCGACGTGCACGATCCCTTCGCGTGGGCAGGCGCCGCGCTCTGTACGGACGAGGAGCGCGCCGCGTTCACCACGCTCGCCAAGGTCGGCCTGCACGACGCCCTGCGCGCGCTCGAGCCGTCGCGCGTCGCGTTCACGTGGTGGGACTACCGCATGCTCGGCTTCCAGAAGAACCGCGGCCTCCGGATCGATCACTTCCTGGTGACGGCCGATGTCCGCGCGCGCCTCGTCTCGTTCGAGGTCGATCGCGCCGAGCGCAAGGGTCAACAGCCCAGCGACCACGCGCCGATCGTGCTCACCATCTGACCGCTCACGCGGGCTCTCGGTGAGAGAGCGCCGCGTCGCTCGCCGGGGAGCCGAGCCTCGGCAAGCGCACCCTGAGGCGCGCGCCGCCGAGCGGGCTCGTGGACGCCTCGACCACGCCGCCGTGCTCGACGACGATCTTCTTCGCGATGGCGAGGCCGAGCCCGGTGCCATCCTCCTTGGTGGTGACGTAGGGATCGAAGACGCGCACGCGCGCCTCGCGCGGGATCCCGGGACCGTCGTCGTCGACGTCGAGCGTGAACCCGTCGTCGTCCTCACGCAGCGAGACCGCGACGCGCCCGCCCTCGCCGTCGCGCCCGCGGATCGCTTGCACAGCGTTGCTCACGAGGTTCGCGAGCACGCGGCCGAGCATCTCAGGATCGAACGCGACGCGCGCGACCTCCGGCGTGATGTCCCACGAGATCGAGACGCCGCGGCGCAGCTCGTCGGCCTCTGCGCCGTCCTCGAGGAGCTCACGGCGGGCGCGCGCGTCCCGGAGGTACGCGGCGAGGTCGCCGGGGCTGAGCTCGGCGCGGGGCAGCCTCGCGAAGCTCGAGAATTCGGTGACGAGGCGCCCGAGCGTGCCGACCTCTTCCTTGACGATCTCGACGGTGGTCTCGAGCAAGCGGGCGAACTGCGGCTCATCGCCGGGGTATCGTCGATGGCACTCCTCGACCGCGAGCACGATCGGCGTGAGCGGGTTCTTGATCTCGTGGGCCAGCCTCCGCGCCATCTCTTGCCACGAGCCCATCCGCTGCAAGAAATCGATGCGCGCGCGGCTGCCCTCGACCTCGCCGAGCATGCGGTTGAACGCGCGCGCGAGCGCGGTGAGCTCGTCGTCGCCGCGCTCCGCGACGCGCACCGAGAGATCGCCCACCGCCACGCGCCCCGTGGCCCGGCCGAGCTCGTCGAGGCGATCGGTCACGCGTCGCGCGGCGAGCCGCCCCAGGAAGAACGAGAGCACGACCGTGGCGAGCGCGACGACCGCGAACACCGTGACGACTACGCGATCGACGAGCGCGCGCTTGGCCTCTATCGCCTTGTACGACGTGACGAGCTCGGCCGCCCGGTCGACCTCGTCGAGGCGCGCGCGCGGCGCGGCAAAGGTCGCGACGAGGCGCGGCGCCTCCTCTCGTTCGGCGAGCGGTCGCTCGACGCGCAGGCTCCGCTCCTTCGCCTCGTCCAGCGGCCGCCCCCGGTCGCGGTACCCGATGCGGTCGCCCTGGCTCGTCAGCACCTCGACGCTGACGAGATCGGGATAGTGCCCGAACAGCGGCGCGAGCTCCTGCGCCACGCTCGGGCCGTGCGCGAGGATCGCGGCGGCCCGCAGGGGCTCGCGCTCGGCGATGGCGTCTGCGCGCGCGCGCATCGCGTCCTTCATCGAGCGCGCGAGATCGGCGTAGACGCCCAGCGAGCGCTCGAGCGCGACGCCGACCTTCTGGTTGTAGAAGATGCCCGCCGTGTAGTCGACGGCCACCCGCGCGAGCAGGATGGACGCGACCAGCGGCAGCGACGCGACGAGCAAGAACGACAGCACCAGCCTCCGCTGGGTGCGACCGGGCAGGCGCATCAGCGGAGCCTACCCGCAGGTCAGAAGGCGCGCTCGTTCGCGTAGATGTTGTCGCCCGCCTGCAGCGGCACGTCGGCCGCGCGCCCCTCGGCGATGTCCTCGTAGTTGAACGCCGCGCGCCTGCGCTCTCCCCTCGCGGTCGTGCGGATGATCAGCACCGCCCCGCGGTCTGCCCCCGCAGCGAAGCCGCCGATCGCCGAGACGGCGCGCAGCAGCGTGAGCCCAGGCGTGAAGGGGATCTCTCCGGCCTTCGAGAACGCGCCCGAGAACGTGATGCGCTTCGAGTTGAACTCCTTCACGGTCACCGTGACGAGCGGATCCTTCAAGATCTCGCGCGCGACGAAGAGATCGTGGAGCTTCTGCTGCAGCACGAGCGGCTCGAGCCCCGCCGCCTCGACCTTGCCGATCCAGGGGATCTGCACCGTGCCGTCGCCAGCGACGATGTACTCCTTCGGGAGCTTCTCCTCGCCGAAGACCGACATTTCGAACTTGTCGCCAGGGCCCAGCGTGAGCGTGTTGTCCGGCGGCGGGAGCCCCGCGCTGCGCACGCGCTTGGGCTTGCACGCGCCGACCGAGAGCGCCGCGACGAGCGCGACGGTGACGGCTGCGCGGTTCATGGCAGCCCGCTCAGAAGAGGTAGCGCGCGCCCAGCGTGGCCTGGATGCGGGTCCACTTCTGATCGTCGACCTCGTTGGGATCGGTCGCGTTCGTGCGGAGCTTCTTGTCGCTGACCATCTGCGTGTACTGCACGGCCGCGTTGATGCCGACGTGAGGCGTCACGCGGTACTCGAGGAAGCCAGCCGCATCGAGGGCGAGGTTGCTGTACGCGGTGTCGCGCGGCGCGCCGTTGTCGAAGACGGTCGGGGGAAAGTGGATGCGCGACACGCCGGCCGTCGCGTTGGCCAGCACCTTGCCGTTGAAGAAATACGCCAGGCTCGCGTAGCCGCGATCGCGCTGATAGAAGTTGCCGATGTAGCTCTGCGTCCAGTCGCGGACGTAACCGAGCACGAACGACGACGGGTAGTTGCCGGGCGTGTCGTTCTTGGGGGGCGCCGACAGGTAGAACCGCGCCTCGGCCTGCGCGATGAACGAGTCGAAGTCTTGCTGGCCGCCCTTGTCGTTGAAGAAGGTCGAAGCCCAGCCCGCCGCCGCGAGGAAGCCGAAGCCGCTCGTGACGAGACCGTTCACGCCGACCACCGTCGACACCGCGTCGCCGTCGGTCTGCGTCGTCGTGCCCGCGGTGTAGCGGAGCATCGTGTAGGTCGACTGTGAGAAGATCGACGTGCGCGGCAAGAAGCGCCACGTGCTGGTCGTCGCGAGCTGGTGATTGAAGCTGTTCAGCGGGCGGAAGCGCTCTGCCTCGAAGTAGGAGTAGGCGACGTCGTAGCCGAACTTCCAGGCAAAGAGCCCGCCCCCCGGCGCCCACTGAAGCGCGGCGCCCGCGGTCGGGACGGTGCGGTTGTACGTCGCCGAGGGATCGCCGAGCGACGACGGCTGAATCGACCGACCGAGCGCGGCGTGCACGTCGCCGCTCCAGCGACGCCCTGGGCTGATCGCGAGCTTGGAGGCCGCGGTGATGCCGACGTTTCGAAACTTGCTGGGATCGTCGCCCGCCGCGGTGTTGAACCCCTTCATGTACTCGAAGTAGGTCGCGGCCAGCGTCGCGGAGAAGACGTAGGTCGGCGGGATCGGCGTCTGGCGTGGCGTCACCGTCAAGAACGGTGACAAAGTGAACACGAACGCGTCGCTGACCGGCTCGGACGGCGTGGTCGAGCCCGAGCGCAAGAAGAGGTTCGAGTCGTAGCCCACGCTCGCCGCGACGCCAGGGCTGAGCTTGTAGCGGTCGGTGTCGTAGCCCTGCCCGCTCGTGTAGCGGCTGTCCCGCATCCAGGGCTGGCTGAACGGGGGCGTCGCGAGCCCCTTCATGTCCTGCGCGGCGGCCGTTCCCCCGGTGAGGAGGGCACCTAGCCCAAACAGCGCACAGTGCGTCGCTCGTCGATTCATCGTATTTCGCCTGGCCTAAAAGATCTGGGCTCAGGTGGCCGGGCTCACCGGCGCCGGAGGCGGCACGATGACGGGCATGTACGGGGTGGTGGGGACGCCGGTGTAGTCGTCGGGGATGCCAGGATCGACGGTGGGCGTGACCGTCGTGTCTCCGATCGTTCCCACGTCGGTGCCGACGCACTGGTTGGCCTCGGAGAACAAACGATCGGCGCGCTGCTTGAAGACACCGAGGATCACGAACTCGTGGCCCGAGAGATCGGTGTCGCGGCGCGCGATCGCGGCCTCGAGGCCCACCTTGCGCTCGCGCGCGGACCGCAGCGTGACGTCGAGCTGGTTGAGCTTGTCGTTGAGGCAGAGCGTCTTGACGACGTCGCGATCGGTGCGAGCCTTCTCGAGCATCCGCCGGACGGTGGTGGCGTTCATCTCGACGCGGCCGACCGCCTTGTCGCCTTCCTTGTTCATGTCCTCGAGCGACAGGGTCACCGGCTTGCGCAGCTCGGCGGAGGTGCCCCCGACGGCGGCTGCTGCGCCTTGCTGGGCGCGGGCCACGCCGAACGTGAAGACGCCGAGGCACGCGACGGCGAGAGACGAGACGGCGACGATGCGAGCTCGAAGCTTCATGAAAGGACCCTCCCAGGGCAGAGGCGGGCGCAATCTAGCTCGCAGTCGGCTCGGGTGTCAACGCAGCATCCCGTTGGGGGTTTGGCGGCGGTTTTCATGCGTCCGCGGGTCGGGTGCGGGGGCGCGACGCCACATTCATCGAGAGCCGCCACGAGAAAGTTGCGGCAGCGGTTCACTCGCTCACCACCGCGCGCAGACGTCCGTCGTGCAGGACCACGTCGAGCTGGTCCCCCTCGGCGGCGTCCGTGGCGCGCACGATCGCCCTCCCGTCGCGCCCGAGCACCACGGCGTACCCACGGGCCAGCACCGACAGCGGAGACAAGGCGTCGAGGCGCGACGCCAGCGCCGCGAGCGCCTGGCGACGGTCCGACACCAGGCGCGTCGGGGTCGCGTCCAGCCGCGCGCCGAGGGCGTCGAGGCCATGACGCTCGGAAGCGAGCCTGGCGGACATCGCGGCAGCGAGGCGGATCGTCGCGCCGTCGACCGCTCCTCGCTCGGACGCCAGCGCGGCGCGGGGGTGACGCTCGGCGAGGCGCGCCGAGAGCTGGAGCGAGGCCCGACGACGTGTCGACAGCGCGCCTCGCGTCTCCGACTCGAGCCTCGACGAGAGCTCGTCCACGAGCTGGCGAGCGTCGGCGAGCCTGGCGTGAGGGTCGCCCAGGCGTCGGCGGTTCTCGTCGGCGTGGGCCCAGCACTCGTCGAGGTATCCGCGCATCGCGCGCGTCAGCGCCTCGGTCGCGCGCCGCGCCTCGTCGCGCTGGCTGCGACGCTCGGGGACGACCAGCTCGGCGGCCTGGGACGGCGTCGCCGCGCGGACGTCGGCGGCGAGATCGGCCAGCGTGACGTCGATCTCGTGACCGACGGCCGACACGACGGGGACCCGCGCGCGCGCGATGCGCCGCACCACCCGCTCGTCCTGGAACGCCGCGAGATCGTCGGTCGCGCCCCCGCCGCGGCCGACGATGATCACGTCGAGGTCGGGCACGCGCTCGAGCAGATCGATGGCGCGCTCGATCTCGCGCGGCGCGCTAGGGCCCTGCACGCTCGCGCGCGCGACGAGCAGCCGGGCTCCCCCTCGACGGAACGCGACCCGCGCGATGTCGTGCACGGCGGCCCCGGCGGGGCTCGTGACGACGCCGATGACGCGGGGACGCGTCGGCAGCGGGCGCTTCCTCTCGGCGCGGAACAGCCCCTCGGCGGCGAGCTTCTGCTTCAGCGCCTCGAGCGCCTCGAGCAGCGCGCCACGCCCCCGCGGTCGCGCGACGTCGGCGGTCAGCTGGACACGCCCGCGCGGCACGAAGAACGAGGCGGAGCCGCGCACCTCGATCCGCGCGCCGTCGGTGACCTCGCGCGCGAAGCGCATGGCCGCGACGCGGTACATCACGCACTCGAGCAGCGCGTCCTCACGCTCGTCCTTCAGCGAGAAATACAGGTGCCCCGACGCGGCGAGCTTGGCCCCGGTCACCTCACCCTGCACCCACACGCGCGCGCCGGACGCCTCTATCGCGCGGCGGAGGCGGCGCGAGAGATCGGCGACCGACAGGACGTCGCCGCCGTCGGTCACGTTCCCTCGCGGCGCAGCGTGACGAACGTGACGTCGGGCGTCTCTCCCTCGCGCCGCGAGACCTCGACGAAGCCCCGACGGTCGAGCTCGAAGAAGGTGTCGGCCTCGACGTCGCGGTCGATCTCGGTGAGCTCGACGCGCGTCGCGTGGGGCAGGGCGAGCCGGTAGAGCTCGGCGCCGCCGATGACGCACGGCTCGGGATCGGTGTCGCGGGCGCGGGCGATCGCCTCGTCGAGCGAGGCGCACACCGTCGCGCCGTCGAGCGAGAGCGCGCGGTCACGTGACACGACGAGGTTGCGTCGCTCCGGCAGGGGCTTCTTCACCTCGTCCCACGTGCGCCGCCCCATGATGACCGCGTGGCCGCGCGTGACCGCGCGAAAGTGACGCAAGTCTTCGGGGATATGCCACGGCAGCCCCCCGTCCTTGCCGAGGGCGCCGCGACGCGCGAGCGCGAGCACCAGCGCGAGCGGCTTCACACGCTGACCTCGGCCTTGATGGCGGGGTGAGGCTCGTAGCCCTCGAGCGTGAAGTCCTCTGCGACGAACGAGAAGAGCTCGCTCACGCCCGGGCGCAGCCGCAACGTCGGCAGCGGGCGGGGCGCGCGTGTGAGCTGCAGGCGGGCCTGCTCGAGGTGGTTGAGGTAGAGGTGTACGTCTCCGAACGTGTGAACGAACTCGCCCGGCTCGAGCCCGGTCACCGCCGCGAGCATCGTCGTCAACAGCGCGTAGCTCGCGATGTTGAACGGCACGCCCAGGAAGACGTCGGCGCTGCGCTGGTAGAGCTGGCACGACAGGCGCCCTCGATCGACATACAGCTGAAAGAGCGTGTGGCACGGCGGCAGCGCGACCTCGGTCGCCTCCTTGGGGTTCCACCCGGTGACCAGGTGGCGGCGCCCGTTCGGGTCGCGGCGGAGCCCGTCGACGAGCCGCGCGAGCTGATCGACGCCGTCGTCCTCGTAGCCGCCGTCGTGCCTCCGCGTCGCGCCGAAGCGACGCCACTGGTGCCCGTACACGGGGCCGAGCTCGCCAGGCGGGCGCCCGAACCGCGCGGTCTGTTCGGGCGTCGCCCACTCGTCCCAGATCGACACGCCCGCGGCCTGCAGCGACGCGACGTGCGTCTCGCCGCGCACGAACCACAAGAGCTCGTGGAGGACCGAGCGAAAATGCACCTTCTTCGTCGTGACGAGCGGGAACCCGTCGGCGAGATCGACGCGGAGCTGGTGGCCGAAGACCCCGAGCGTGCCGGTGCCGGTGCGATCGCTCCGCTCGTGTCCCTCGTCGAGGATGCGGCGGACGAGCTCGAGGTACTGGCGCACGCGGCGCCGGGTAGCGCGCTCGGTCGGCGGCCGCTACTTCTTGTGCGCGACGTAGGCCTCGAGCATGTCGCGCGCGACCTCGTTGCCCTTCTTCCACCATTTCACGTCGTTCGCGAGGAGCACGCTCAGCGCGATCTCGGGGTGACGAGACGGCGCGAAGCCCGCGAACCACGAGTACATCCGCCTGGGCGAGCCGCCGATCAGCGTGCCTGTCTTGCCCGCGACGCTCATGTGCGGAAACACGCGCGTGCCGTCCTCGTGACGAAAGACCTTGGCGCTCGTGCCGGTGCGCGTCGTCACCTCGAGCATGCGCACGAGCGCGTTGGCGGTGGACGGCGACATCGCGCGGCCGAGCGGCTCGCGCGCCTCGGGCTGGGCGTCGAGGACGCTGAGCCCGACGCGCTCGCCGCGGTTCGCGATCGTCTGCATCAAGAACAGCGCCGAGAGCGGGGACATCTTGCCGTTCCAGAAGCCGGCCGCCGCCCGCGCGAAGCCGAGCCGATCCTCTGGCACGCGCAGCGTCGACGACGGGACGCGCACGTCGATCGGGATCTCGGAGCCGATGCCGAGCTCGGCCGCCTCGTCGCGGAGCAGCGTGGGTGACAGGTGCTTCAAGGCCATCCGCGCGAACACGAGGTTCACGCTGTGGCCGAGCGCGTCCCCGAGCGTGGTGCAGCGATCGTCGCGGCCGCGGTCGTCGTCGAGATCGTCGGCCTCGATCGCGCGCTCGCCGCCCGAGTAGCACTGGCGCGTGCCGCGTGACACGCGCCCCGTCTCGAGCAGCGCGGCCGCGGTGACGACCTTGAAGACGCTCGCGGACGGCGCCATCGGCGTGGAGACGAGATCGGTGCCGCCGCCGCGCGTCGCCCACACGAGCACCCGCCCGGTGCGGACGTCGCTCATCACGATCGCGCCGGCGTGCGCCTTCGCGCCGGCGAGCAGCTCGTTCGCCGCGCGCTGCAGGTCTGGATCGAGCGTCAACGCCACGTTCGCCCCGGTCGCCGGATCGTGCACGACGAGCTTGCCGTGCGCCGCTCGCGCGCGCCGGAGATCGAGGCGCGGCCCCGCGGCCCCCGCCGCTCCGGTGGAGAGCAGCGCCGCGATGGTCGCGACGGTCCCGAATGATCCAGCTCGCACGCGCGGACCGTAGGAAGCGAGAGGCCCGCAGGCCAACTTTCTGGTAGGCAGGAGCACGGTGCGCGAGAGCTACCGACCGATCGCGGAGAAGGGCGCCGAGCGCCGGGTGCTCATCGTGACGCCGACCTACGACGAGCGCGACAACCTCGAGTGGTTCGTCTCGGGCGTGTTCGGTGTGCTGCCGCGCGCCGACGTGCTCGTCGTCGACGACGCGTCGCCCGACGGCACCGGGAAGCTGGCCGACGATCTCGCGCTCGCCGACCCACGCGTCCATGTGCTGCATCGCGCGTCCAAGCAGGGGCTCGGCACCGCGTACGCCGAGGGCTTCCGGTGGGCGCTCGAGCGTCAATACGATCTGGTCTTCGAGATGGACGCGGATCTGTCGCACGATCCCGCGCACCTGCCCGCGTTCCTCGAGGCGTTCGAGGGCGGCGCCGACGTCGTGGTCGGTTCGCGCAACGTCGACGGCGGGCGCGTCGTGGGGTGGGGGCCAGGGCGCACGCTGCTGTCGCGCGGCGGATCTTTGTACGCGCGGCTCGTGCTCGGCGTCGACGTGCGCGACCTCACGACCGGCTTCAAGGGTTACACGCGGCGCGCGCTGCTCTCGATCGATCCCGCGACGCTGCGGTCCAACGGGTACTCGTTCCAGATCGAGACGACCTACCGCGCGCTCCGCGCGGGGCTGCGCGTGGTCGAGGTGCCCATCACCTTCGTCGATCGGCGGGCGGGCGAGTCGAAGATGAGCCGCGCGATCTTCGCCGAGGCGATGCGCGTCGTCTGGCGGCTGCGCTGACCCACGAAACCTCCTTGGCGTGCGTCTCCGTTTGGGGTGTGATGCGGCGGGAGGTGCTCGATGGTGGGGAACGATGGCGGGACGAACGAGGTGGAGGCGTTGCTCGGCGCGCTCCCGCTCGTGGTGTTCGCCACCGACGCGAGCGGCGTGTTCACGATGTGCGAGGGCGCCGGGCTCGCGGCGATGGGGCTGTCGCGGGGCGAGGTCGACGGTCGGAGCGCGTTCGAGGTGTACGCGGACAACGGGCCGCTCGTGGCGGCGCTGCGCTGCGCGCTCGCGGGCGAGGCCGTGTCGGACGCGCTGACGATCGGGCCGCGCGCGTTCGACGTGCGCATCTTCCCTCGCAGGGCGCACGACGGTCGCGTCCAGGCGCTGCTCGGCGTGCTGCTCGACGTCACCGAGCGCGAGCAGGCCAAGGCGCGCCTCGCGGCGGCCGATCGGATGGCCGCGCTCGGCGCGCTCGCGGGCGGAATCGCGCACGAGGTCAACAACCCGCTCACGTACGTGCTGCTCAACCTCGGCCGCGCGTCGCGCGAGATCGGGCGCGCCGGCGAGGGGCTCCCGCCCACGTCTCGCGAGGCGCTCGCGCGCGCCGACAGGGCGCTCGGTGTCGTCCGCGACGGCGTCGAGAAGGTGGCCCGCAGCGTCCGGGATCTTCGCAGCTTCGTCCGCACCGACGGCTCGGCCCGCACCCCCCTCGATCTCCGGCCCGTGCTCGAGACCGCCATCGCCCTCGCCGGCAACGAGGTGCGCCACCGCGCGCGGCTCGTGCGCGAGATCGACGACGTCCCGCTCGTCGCGGCCGACGAGGCCAGCCTCGGACAGCTGTTCTTGAACCTGTTGCTCCAGGCCGCGCGCGCGATCCCCGACGGCGACGCCTCGTCGAACGAGGTGCGGGTGAGCGTGCGCCGCGCTCCTGGCGGCGTGGTGGTCGAGGTCAGCGACACCGGCGCGCCGCTGGTCGAGGCGCGCGCGTTCGAACCGTTCGCGGTGACGCGGGCCGACGGCGTCGACGCGGGGCTGAGCCTGTCCGTGTGTCACGGCGTCGTCTCGGCGCTGGGCGGGACGATCACCGCCGAGCGGCGGACGCCTCGCGGCGCGCGGTTCGCCGTCCTGCTCCCCGTTTATGAGGGGCGCCGGAGCGAACCTCCGCGCGCGACGACCCCTCCGCCGTCGTCGTCCTCGCGGCGGGCGCGCGTGCTGTTCGTCGACGACGACGAAGACGTCGCGCGCGCCGTCTCCGAGCACCTGATCAACCTCGCGGAGGTCGTGTGCGTCACGAGCGGGCGGGCGGCGATCGAGCTGCTGCTCCGTGATCAGTCGTTCGATCTCGTGCTGTGCGACGTGATGATGCCGGACATCGGCGGGATGGACGTCTTCGAGTCCGTGCGGCGCGCGCGCCCCGAGCTCGAGCCCCGCTTCGCGTTCGTCACCGGCGGCGCTTTCACGCGGCGCGCCAGGGGCTTCCTGGCGAGCGTCGAGCTGCCCTGCCTGGACAAACCGCTCGACCTCGCCGCGCTCGAGGCGCTCGTCCATCGCGCGGCCGCGCGGCCGAGAGCCCGCTTACCCGAGTCTTCCTGGCAGGCTGGCCGCGGGCGGACGATCGACGCTGGCGTCTCGGGGGCGCGTGGCTACCATGGCGTCGTGCTCGACGAACGCTCCCGCACCCGCCCCGAGAGCCGCTGGGTCGACGTCGTCGACGATCGCCGCGAGCGAGATCGAGAGCTGTTCGATCGCATCGCGTACGCCTCCGCGCTCGTCCGCATCCTGAGGCCACGCTTCACCATCGCGATCTGTCCGGGGACATCGTCGCTGAAGGTCGAGCGGGGCGCGTCGCCGTGGGCGCTGCTCTCGATCCCCGAAGACGCGTCGCGCGCGCACATCGCCGAGGCGGTGGCCAAGCTGGCTGGCCGCGAGCGCGATCCTTACGTGATGAACGTGCTGCTCGCCGCGCGCCCGGCGTGACGCGCCCGCCGCGAGGTGTGCCAGTCGCGCGGCACAGTCACCCGAGGTTCTTCGCGCGCCCGCGCTGGCACGTGAGATGCTGGTGCGAGCACCTGGATCCATGCGGCTCGGCACCTCGCTCGCGCTCGCGTCGCTGCTCGGCGCGCTCGGTTGTGGCTTGAACCCACAGCCCGAGCCTCCGTCCGAGGAGCTGGTCGACGGCGCGGCCGGGAAGTTCGGCGGCGGCGGTCAGCCCGGCGCGCCCGCAGGAGGCTCGACCTCGGCGGGGCGCGGCGGCGCGACCTCGAGCGGCGGCGGCGGCGCTTCGTGGGGCGGCGGAGCTGGAGGAGCCGGAGGAGCCGTCGGCGCTGGGGGAGCCGCGTTGCCCGACTCGCCCACACCCTACTGCACCGGCGAGGACGGCACCGGGACCGCGTGCGCCCCGAGCGGCGCGAAGACGGGCGAGGACGGCGCGTTCCAGGGGCCCGTCTCGACCTTCGTCGACGAGGGCGATCGCCTGCGCGACACCTTGACCCAGCTCGAGTGGCAGAAGCTCGCGGTGGGGCCGCTCCCCGTGGCGGACGCCCCTGCCGTGGTCTGCCCTGTCGGCGCGCGGGCGCCGAGCTTGCTCGAGGTGCTGACGCTCGCGGACTTCGGGCGCGCCGACGGGATGCTCCCGCCGTTCGGCGTGGTGGCCCCGCACTTCGGCGTGACGCCTGGCGGGTTCGCGTCGCTCGCGCTGCCGTCGGGCGCGTCGACCCACACGCCGATGGCGTCGGGGGTGGTGCGGTGCGTGTCGGGACCGTCGTTCAAGGTGAGCTTCGTGGTGGACCCAGGAGGAGCCACCGTGACGAGCTCGCTCGGCCTGCGCTTCGAGCGCGGCGACGCGGGCGCCGAGCTCTCGTGGGCGGCGGCGCTCGATGCCTGCCACGCCAAGGGGGTCGGCGCGCGGCTCCCGACGGTGAAGGAGCTGTTTACGCTGGTCGACGACGTCGCGTACCCGGGCGCGAGCGCGGCCTTCGACGCGCCGGTCGCGGGGGGGCCTTCGTTCTGGTCGAGCACCGCCGATCCGACCGGTCCGCGCGCGTTCGTCGTGTCGTTCGCGACGGGAGACCTGCTCTCCGACGCGCAGGCCGCGCTGCACCACGTCCGCTGCGTGGTCCCTTGACCTCGAGCGGCGCGTGGTCGTCAGCGCCGCGTTGACGCTCGCGAGGGCGGCTGGTAGTCCGCGCGCGTCCGGGCCAAAGGGGCCGTGTCGGAGGTGCCATGAACAACCGTGTTTGCATCTTTTCCGGGACCGCGAACCCAGAGCTCTCGGAGGAGATCGTCAGCGTGCTCGGGCTGCGCCTCGGCGCGTGCCGAGTCTCGCACTTCGCGGACGGCGAGACCTTCGTCGAGATCAAGGAGAACGTGCGCGGCGTCGACGCCTACGTGATCCAGCCCACCAGCAAGCCCGTCAACCAAATGATGATGGAGCTGCTCATCATGGTCGACGCGCTGAAGCGCGCGTCGGCCGCGTCGATCACCGCCGTCATGCCGTACTACGGGTACGCGCGCCAGGACCGCAAGGTCGCGCCGCGCACGCCGATCAGCGCGAAGCTCGTCGCAGATCTGCTCTCGACGAGCGGCGTCACGCGCGTGCTGTCGGTCGATCTCCACGCGGGGCAGATCCAGGGCTTCTTCAACATCCCGTTCGACAACCTCTTCGCGATGTCGGTGATGCTCGACGGCTACCTGCGCGGTCGCTACGGCGAGGACTCGGTGTTCGTGTCGCCGGACGCCGGCGGCGTCGAGCGCGCGCGCGCCTACTCGAAGCGGGTCGGCGCGACGGTCGCGATCATCGACAAGCGGCGCGAGCGCGCCAACGTCTCCGAGGTGATGAACATCATCGGCGACGTGAAGGACAAGCACTGCGTGATCGTCGACGATCTCATCGACACGGCGGGCACCGTCTGCAACGCGGCCAAGGCGCTGACCGAGCAGGGTGCCGCCTCCGTGGTCGTCTGCGCGACGCACGGCGTGCTGTCGGGGCCAGCGATCTCGCGCATCATCGAGTCGCCCATCAAAGAGGTGGTGGTGACCAACACCGTACAGCTGACCGCCGAGGCGAAGGCCAGCGGCAAGATCCGCCAGCTGAGCGTCGCGGGGATCATCGCCGAGGCGATCCGTCGCATCCACCACGGCGAGTCGCTCTCGTCGCTGTTCGCCTGACCGACCGCCTGGCGCTCAGAGCCACGTCGGCGCGGGCTTCTTCGACGACGGTGAGCCCGGCCTCTTGGGCAGCGGCACGAACGGCTCCTTGCGCTTCACCGCGGGGAGCTTCTTGCGAACGAACGCGGAGAGCACCGGCGCGGCGTTCGCGGAGGTGTCGTCGTCCCACTCGGCGCCGGTGATGCCGTCCTCCGCCTCGAACGTGGGCCCGAGCAAGTAGAAGCCGGGGATCTTTCCGGTGGGCACGCGCAGCGCTTCGACCTCTTCGCGCAGCTCGGAGACGTCGACGCGCACGAGGCGCACGCGCTCGAGCGCCGCTTGCATCTGCGGCTCGGGCAGCACCGCGGCGATGCTGAGGCACGGGCGGCAGTACGCGTCGTCGACCGCTGGCGTGTGGCCTCGCGTGGTGAAGAGGACGAGCGTCTGCTTCTCGCGGAGCGCGGCCTCGCGCTGGGCCTGGAGCGCGGTCGCGAGCGACTCGACCTTCGCCGGGACGTCGACGAGCGTGACCTTCCCCACGCGCACCTCGGTGACCTCGGTGTGTACGGTCATCTGGCCGCCCTCGCCGCCCGGGGGAGGCGTCGGCGAAGGGCGCGCCACCGGCGGCAGGGGGGCGAGCGGCGGCGCCGCGACGACCACCGGAGGCGAGGCGGGCTGATCGGCGCGGATCACGAACGCGACCAGCAACGCCGCGCTCGCGACGAGGTTCAGCGCGCCGAGCACGACCGCCGCGAGCCCCAGCGCCGCGCCGCTGACCCGCCCCTCTGCGCGTCGCACCTCGCGCACGGCGCCCACGCCGAGCGCGATCGCCGCGACGGCCGCGATGGGTCCGAACGCGCAGAGGACGTACGAGCCGACGGCGAGGACGAGGGCCGTGACCGCCGAGCGGGCCATCCGCGGCGGGGGGCCGGGTGCGTGGGGGTCGCCTCTCAAGTGACCGGAGTGATACCACACGGGCTCGGGGCCGCGACGCGCGCGACGAACGCGGCGATCGCCGAGCGCACGCGCGCGTCCGAGTCGGCCTGCGGGCCGTCGCGCCGCCGGACCTCCAGCGAGTGATCACCGCCGTCGACGATCAGCAGCTCGACCGGCGCGCGCATCCTCGCCAAGGTGGCCTCGAGCAGCTCGACCGGCGCGAGCGGATCGCGCGTCCCCTGAACGAACAGCGCGGGCGTCGTCATCGTGAGCAGCACCTCGTCGCGGATCGGCCGGGATTTCCCCTGTCCCACGAGCGGGTAGCCGAGGCACACGAGCCCCGCGACGGGTTCGACGAGCGACGCGTGACAGCCGACGCGTGAGCCCATCGATTTTCCCACCAGCACCGCGGGCTCGCCGTCGCGTCGATGCTCACGGAGCGCCGCACGATGCGCGTCGATGAGCGTTGGCAGTCGGTCGGGGCGCTTCTGGCCCGCGAGCTGGTACGGGTAGTCGAAGCGCGCGACGCGTCCGACGCCCGCGAGGCGCTCGGCCCAGGCGGTCATCCACGTCGACGTCGACGGGGCGCCCGCGCCTGGCGCGAGGAGCAGCAGGCTCATTGGTCGGCCTCGAGCGCGCGGATCAGCGGATCGTCCGACGGCGGCCGAGGCAGCGCCGCGGCCGCGTCTCCGAGCCCGCGGCGCGCGAACGTCTGTCTCAGCAGCGCGAGCGCGAGCGCCGACGCGCCCTCGAGCGAGGCAGGCATCCCTGGTCCGGTCGGATCCGCCGCGTAGAGCGCGACGCGCGCGTCGACCGATTCAGGCGTGAGCGCCGCCAGCTCGCGGGCGAACGTGAGCCTCCCGAGGGCCGCGGCCCGCAGCGCGAGGGTGGAGGTGTCGAGGCCCGCCGCGCGCGCCGCCGCCCGCGCGTCGTCGTAGCGCCCGCGGAGCAGCGCGCCGTCGACGCGGCGCCGATCGGGTGTCTCGGCGCGCCGAGGGGAGGCGGCCAACCCGAGCGCGCGCGCCCCCAGCGTGAGCCTCGTGACCTCGTCCGCGTCGCCTCTGCGCTTCGCGAGCTCGATCAGCAGCTCGCTCGCGGCGGGCGACGTGGGCTCGAGGGCGAACGCGCGGGACGCCGAGTCGTTGGCGGCCTGGAGCTCGCCTCGCGAGAGCTGACAGCGCGCGAGACGCGCCCACATCGGCGAAAAATTGGGCTCGGCGCGCCGCGCCCTGGCGAACGCGTCGTCGACGTGGGCCCGCCCCACGCCGCGGCGGCACCGCGTGGCGGCGAGGCGCGACCACGCGTCGGCGCTGGCTGGATCGAGGCGCGTCAGGAGCGCGTAGCGGCCCTCGGCCTGCTCGAGGCGCCCGGCCGCGTCGTCGAGCGCCGCGGTCAACGCGACCTCGTAGGCGATCTCGTCGACGAAGCGACCGGGCGACGTCTCGCCGCGCACGCGTCGATCGACCACGGTCGGATCGCCGAGCGACGCGCACGACGGCAGCAGCAGCAGCGACGCCGCGATCAGCCCCCGCATGACGCGAGCGCGCTGAGGAGGCGATCGTTGTCGCTCGGTCGCCCGATGGTGATGCGCAGGTGCGAGGCCATGCGGCCGCCGCGCTGGTGAAAGCTGCGGACGAGCACCGAGCGCGCCGCGAGCGCCTCGAACACCTCGGCCGCGGGCCTCGCCGTCTTGACCCAGAGAAAATTGGCCGCGCTCGGCGTCACCGCGTGACCGAGCCGCTCGAGCTCGAGCGTCAGGCGTGTGCGCTCCTCGCGCACCAGCGACACGATCCCGTCGAGCTCGCCCGACAGCTCGTCGAGGGCGACCGTGGCCATCCGCTGCGTCACCGCCGGCACGTTGTACGGCTGCCGCACCTTGTCGAGCTCGGCGACCAGCTCGGGGTGGGCGCGCAGCCAGCCGATGCGCAGCGCGGCGAGTCCGATCTTCGAGAGCGTGCCCAGGAAGGCGAGGTTCGGCGCCGAGTCGAACAGCTCGCCGAGCGACTCGTCCGCGAACGGCGCGTACGCCTCGTCGATCACGACGAGCGAGTCCTTCGCGGCGGCGGCGAGCGCCAGCACGTCGTCGCGGGACATCGTCGTCCCGGTCGGGTTGTTCGGCGTGGCGACGAACACGATGTTGGCCTCGACCATGCCGACCGCGTGCACGAGCGAGGGCAGGCTGGGCCGCCAGCGCGCGTCGAGCGGCACCTCGACGACGACGTACCCGCGGGCCTTGGCGGAGACGCGGTACATCACGAACGTCGGCGTGCTGGTGACGATCGCGGGCGGCTGGCCCTTCTTTCGTGGGCGATCGAGCGCCGTCAGCAGCAGCGCGATCACCTCGTCGCTGCCGACGCCGACCAGCAGCTCCTCGGGCCTCGCGCCCGTGCGGCGCGCGATCGCGTCCTTCAGCGCCCGCGCTCGCACGTCGGGGTAGCGAGCGAGGCCGTGCTCGAGCGCGGCCCGCGACAAGCGCGCGTGAGCGTCGGCGGAGAACAGGTCCGGCGCCTCGTTCGCGTCGAGCCGGACCTCGAAGGCGCCCTCGTGGGGCGCGTACGCCTCGAGCTCGGCCAGATCCTCGCGGACGAGCGCGCGCAGCGGCGGCGACAGGGTCATCGCGCCCCGCGCCCCGCCGCGACGTCGTCGAGCATCCGATCGAGCGCGCCGAAGAGCAGGGCGTTGCCGTCCTGGCGGTGACGCGCGACGTTCGCGGCGAACTTGTCCCGCTCGCGCAAGAACGCGCCGACGACGTCCCCGTCGACGCGCGGCGCGCCGAGGCCGTAGCCGAGCTTCTCGACATACCGGGCGTTCATCTCCTGCTCGAACTGGTGGCGCACCGGCACGCTGAGGATCGGCTTGCCGAGGTACACGGCCTCGTTGATGAGCGACTGGCCCCCGTTGGCGATGACCGCCTTCGACGTGGCCAGATCACGGATGAACCCGTCCTCGCTGAAGTCCTTCAAGGTGACGTTGCCGAGCTGGGCGTCGCGGCGGAGCCCGTACACGACGAAGCGATGGTCGGAGAGCCCCTGCAGCGTCGGCACCAGCGTGTCGTCGGACAGGCTCGTCTGGTAGACGAGCACGTGGTCGCCGACGGCGCGCTCGGCGTCGACCACCGCCCGGCGGAGGATCGGCGGCACGAGCGTCGTCACCGCGGCGTACTTCTCGCGCACGGGAGGGAAGAAGAACGTGGTCGCGAAGTAGTGGTGGCAGCCCGGTAGCTTCGCCTTGATGAACGCCCGGGTCGCCTCGAAGTCGGCGCGCACGCCCGAGACGATGTCGTCGTCGTGGTCGCACTTGTGGATGATCTGCTGGTTGTCGATGCTGATCACGGGCACGCCGTGGTGCTTGCCGTAGACCCACGAGTACGACTCGAAATCGCTGATCACGACGTCGGGCGCGAACGCGTCGACCTCGGTGAAATAGCTCTTGGCGTTCTCGAGCAGCATCGACGGCGAGAGCACGACGTTCTTCAGGACGGACAGATCTCGGTCCATCGCGCCGTCGCGGTAGTGGATCGTGAGCCCCTTGATCTCGACGCAGTCGGAGAAATGCCTGGACAAGAACCCGTGCGCTCGCCCCGACACGACGATCTTGGGCTGGTGACCGCGCGCGACCAGGTGCTCGAGCACGACCTTGCTCCGGGTCGCGTGCCCCATGCCTTCGCCGACCACGCCGTAGAGGATGCGCATGGCGCGGCAGCGTAGCCCAGATCGCCGGTCAGCCCTCGGGCGCGTCGTCGTCGACGAGCGAGAGCGCGTGGCGCGGGCAGCGCACGACGGCGACCCGCGCGCGCTCGAGCGCCTCGCCCTCGGGCCGCTCGACCAGCACGTGCATCATGTCGTCTTCGTCGACCCGGAAGACGTCGGGGGCGGCCCGCACGCAGATCGCGTTCCCTTCGCAGCGGTCCCAGTTCACGAGGATCTTCATCGCGTCACCCGCCGCCCTCGATAGCACCTCCGACGAGAAATTTGAAACGCGTTTCAAAATTCCATGACGCGGCGCATTCTTTTCGTCGCCTTGACCTTTCGCAGTTCCATATTGCGCGATTTTCCCGATAACTTCTGTGGTCGTGCGGCGCTTCAGCTTGGGACGTTTCTTCATCGGAGGGGCCGCGCTCGCGTGGGGGCTAGGCGCGCTCGGGCTGCCGTCGTGCGCCGAGGACCAGGCGCTGCACGGCGCGTCGAAATGTGGCGACGGCGTCCGTCAGCCCGAAGAAGAGTGCGACGTCCTCGCGGGCGCGCTCGTCGACCCCGACGGCAACCCGCTGAAACCCAAGGACACCGGCTGCGTCCAGTGCAAGGAGGCCCCCGGCTGGCGCTGCCGCGACAACGTCTGCAAGGAGTTCTGTGGAGACGGCAAGATCGTCGGCGACGAAGAGTGTGATCCACCCAACGGAGACGACTGCAACACCTCGTGTCGGCTGTCGGTGGTCAAGAAGGATCCGTGCAGCCTCGCGGGGCACTGGATCCTGCGCCAGACCGACTTCTCCGTCGCCAACATCGGCACGAAGGGCGTGCAGACGTCGAGCAACTGGTTCTACTGGGAGGTCGCGCAGAAGGGAGACGAGTGGGAGGTCGTCAACAGCCTCTTCTGCGGCATCGTCGTCACCGGCAACGCCAACGTGAAGCTGAGCGACATCGGCACCCGAGGGCTCATGCACAAGAACCGCCAGGATCAGTCGAACCCGCGGGGCGGACGCAAGGGCGTGATGCGCGTGCAGGGGGACGGCTGCTACATGAAATCGTCACGCCACTATTTCATCCGCGGCGGCAAGGATGACTTGTTGCCAGCGTCGTTCGCCGCCGAGCCCGACCTGGAGACGCTCGGCCCGCTGCCGGTCGCCAACGACGTCTACGATCCCTCGAAGGGCGGGATGCTCGAGCTCGCCGACGATCCAGACGGCGACGGCCTGCTCGGGGTCCCGTTCGAGGTGACGGGGCTCATCAACGGCACGCGCAGCGCGGTGCAGCGCGACTGGAGCGCGTACGAGTCCGACGCGACGCACGCGATCGCGCAATTCTCCGCCGAGTTCGTCGCGCGCTCCGACTTCAAGAACCAGGAGAAGATCCTGCATTTGCAGTGTGGGTCTGGCGGTACGTGCCCGCTGCTCGAGGCGGGCTCGACGCCGTCGCTCGACCGGCCGGGGCGGGTGCTGTTCCGCTACCTGGGGGACAAGCTCGACTCTCCCGCGGTCCGCGCGCTGGTCGTCGAGTTTCCGGGCGGCGGCAGCGACGACGACGACTTCGAGACCTGCTCGCGCATCCGCGCCGCCCTGCCCCACGACCCTGCCTCCAAATGAGCGCCCGCACCCACCTCCGCCTCACGCTGCTCGCGGCGACGCTCTGGTCCTCCCACGCGGCCGCGTCTCCGCTGTTCGAGCTGGCCGGCGGCACCTCGAGCGGCGGTGGGCTCGCGCCGCGGGTGACCGGCGCGGGCGCGCCCTCCACCTACTTCAACCCGGCCCTGTTGCCGCACGCGAAGCAAGGCTTCGAGCTCGGCGTCCTCGTCCTCTCGGATCACATCGGCATCACCGTCGACGGTCGCGGGCGCGGCGACGTCCCTGACATCGTGGGCGATCGCGAGCTGGTCGATCAGAACGGCAGCCCAATCTCCAACCAGACGGTGCCGACGCGCTGGCTGGTGCGCGGGTGCCCCGCGGACGAGTGCAAGGGCGGCGGCTTCGGGGCGAGGCCTCGCCAGGCCGCGGGCTCGAGCGGCAACACGCGCGCCTACCAGATCATCGGGCTCGTCAACAAGATCGCGGGCGAGCGGGTGGTGCTGGGGTTCTACGCGCTCGTGCCGCTCGGCACGTTCACCACTGCCAACTCATTCTACAACGACGAGCGCGAGCAGTTCTTCTCCAACAGTCTTCACCCGGAGCTGTACTCGGACCGGATGACGGCGACCTCGGTGTCGTTCGGCGGAGCGTCCAAGCTGTCGCGCACGCTGTCGGTTGGCCTGAGCTTCACGCTCAACCTGCGAAACTCGGCCGCCGCGGGCACCTACGTGCGCGACGCCAACGACTACAACCAGCTCCTGCTCTCCACCCAGGTCGACGTCGACGCCTCCGTCTCGCCGCACCTCGGCGTCAACTGGCGGCCGTCCGACGTGCTGTCGCTGTCGGCGACGGTCCACTCGAAGCAGCAGCTCTCGATCGACACGACGTTCAGCGCGCTGTTGCCCTCGGGGCTCGAGTCGAAGACCACGCGTCGCGCGGTGCATGACTTCGTGCCCTGGACGTTCGGCGCGGGCGGCGAGCTCGAGCTGTCTCGCGGCGCGAACAGCCGCCTGACCGGCGTCGTGTCGGCGTCGTACGCCCTCTGGTCCTACTACCTCGACCGCCACGGAGAGTCGCCCGCGACCTACGGCTCGTACCTGAAATGGAAGAACACCGCGTCCGGCGCGGTCGGCGCGCGCTACGAGCGAGGGGCCACGCGCCTGCTCGCCGATCTCAGCTACGTGCCGACCCCCGTCCCTCCGCAGACCGGGCGCTCCAACTACGTCGACAACGACCGGGCCGGGGTCGCGCTCGGCGTCGACCACTCGTTCGAGTTCATCGGGCTCAGGCTCCGCGCCGGGGTGATGGGGCAGGTGCAGACGCTGTTCAAGCGAGACCAGAAGAAGGTCGACGGTCAGATCCAGGACGAGCTGCCCGACGACGCCCGCACGCGGACGGGCGCCCCGGTGGCGGGCCGCGCGGGGCTCCAGACCAACAACCCCGGCTGGCCCGGGTTCAGCAGCCAGGGCACAATCATCGGCGGCGCGTTCACGCTCGGGATCCTTTACTGATGACAAGCACTCGTTGGCTCACGCTCACCTTGCTCGGCCTCTCCGCGTGCGAGCCCGAGCTCCCCGCGCCGACCAACGCGGCCCACAACGTGAGAGAGCCCGTCGAGGGCGGCGCCGCGGGGGCGGGCGGCGCGAGCGCCGGAGCGGCGGGGCTGAGCGGGGGCAAGGGCGGCGCCAGCGGGGGCGCAGGCGGCGCGAGCGGCGCGGCGAGCGCGGGCGCGCCGTCGGGCGGCGGCGGCGGCGCCAGGAGCTCGGTCGGCGACGCGTGCAAGGTCGACGCCGATTGCAAGGGCTACGCGAAGGCGTCGTGCGTGACCTCGATCGCGCCGCTCAAGGGGAAGATCACGGATCCTACCCACCCGCAGGCCAGCAAATTCGAGAACGAGCTGGTCATGCCGTTTCCCAACGGATACTGCGCGACCACCATCGAGAACTCGTGCAAGAGCGACGCTGACTGCGGCGTCGGCGCCGGGTGCTTTCGTGGCCTCGACGGCGTCGACAAGGCGGTGCTCGCCGATCTCGACATGCAGAAGACCGCGGACGGCATGCACCCGTTCTTGCCGTTCAGCACGGTGGCGTTCGCGGACGTCGGCATCTGCCTCGAGCCTTGCAGCACCAACGCCGATTGCAGGCAGTCGGAGGGCTACACCTGCGCCGTGCCGATGGGCACCCTCATCGGGGTCATCAACTCTTCGTACACCCGCACGTTCTGCGTCGGACCCTTCACCTTCATGTTGTGACACTTTTGCCATCGAGGAGACAGAGCCATGACGAATCGCAGCCTCCGTACACCATCCGTCCGCACCGTCGCCGCGTGGCTCGTCTCGAGCGCCGCGCTCGTGGCCGCCTGCTCCAACACGGGTGAGACGCCGCCGAGCGACGACATGGACACCGGCGCGGCCGGCACACCAGGGGCCGCTGGGGCCTCTGGCAAGGGCGGAAAATCCGGCGTCGGCGGGGCCTCGAGCGGCGGCGCCTCGGCGGGCGGCAAGGCCTCCACCGCCGGCACGTCCAGCGGAGGCTCCCCCGCCGGGGGATCCTCGGCCGCGGGGTCACCCGCCGGGGGTTCGCCTGCTGGCGGCTCGTCCGGCGGGACGGCGGGCACCTGTCCTCCCTCCAAGTTCTTTGGCCTCCCCGAGTGCGCGGCGCCGGGGAAGCACCCGTGCCTGACGTGCGCTTGCAACGATCTCTCGTCCACGCTGTGCTCTGCCAAGTATGGCGCGTGCAAGGGAGACGAGGGGTGCGCGAAGACCGTCGAGTGCGTGCTCAGCGGCTGCCCCGTCTCCGCGTGCGAGCAGTTCGTCGGCAACAGCCTTCAGAAGTTGCTCGATCTCGAGCCTTGCCTGCAGACCACGTGCAAGGCCGAGTGCGCCGATCTCTTCGGCGGGAGCGGCGGCGCGGGCGGCGCGGGCGGCGGGAGCACGTCGGGCGGCGCGGCGGGGTCCACCTCGGGCGGCAGCGGTGGCGCCGCGACGGTCTGCGCACCCAACAGCTTTCGCTGCACCGGCGCCAAGCTCGAGAAGTGTGACGCCGCGGGCTCGGGCTTCTCGCTCTCCCAGGATTGCGGGGCGATGGTGTGCGACGCATCCGCGGGCAAGTGTACGGCGGGCGGCTGCGGCGACGGGTGGACGATCACGTACGCCATCACCGGCGGCTTCACGATCACGGAGACCACCCTCGGCGCGGGAGACAAGAGCAACCTGCCGATCGGCACGGGCGAGCTGCAGATCCGCTTCGACGACGTCGGCGGCGCCCCCGGCGGGACGGCGCGGCTCCTGTCGTACAAGATGCCGATGAAGTTCGAGGTGACGACCTCGGGGCTCACGGTCGCGACCGACGTGGTCACCTCCGCGGCCTACGCCGACTGCGGCGTGGCGAAGGGCGCCTTCGCGAGCGGCGTTCTGAAGTGGGATTCGTGCAAGTACGGCCCCACGTGGAACATCGACAAGAACTCGTGGAAGCCCGCGCCCGACGCGGCCACCGGCCCAGGCTGTGTCAACGGGTACTCGAGCGTCGGCAACGTGAAGTGTACCGACAAGTCGCTGTTCGCGAAATGCAGCGACGGCAACCTGAAGGACGGCGACAACCCGCAGAATTCCACGTGGAATCAGCCGCTCAATTCGTTCGAGTTCTCCTCCGATCTGAAGAGCGTGTCGATGGTCAAGCTGGACCAGCCCTCGCCCGGCGGCGGAGGTGACAAGGGCGTGGAGACCCCCAACACTTCGCCGAGCCGGACCTGGTTCACCATCAAGGGCAGCGAGACGGGCCGCGTGAAGGCCGCGAAGCCCTGCAGCTGCAACTGAGCGCGGCGAGCGATGGAACGGCTCTCTGGTCTCGACGCGAGCTTCCTCTACCTCGAGACGGCGCGCATGCACATGCACGTCTCGATCGTCGCCGTGCTCGATCCCACCGAGACGCCCGGGGGCTACTCCTTCGACAGGATCCAGGAGCTGATCGCCGAGCGCATCCACCTGTTGCCGCCGTTCCGGCGGAGGCTGGTGCGGGTGCCGTTCGACCTTCACCACCCCGTCTGGGTCGAGGACCCCGAGTTCGACATCATCCACCACGTCCGGCGGGTCTCGGCGCCCGCGCCAGGCGGGCGGCGTGAGCTCGCGGCGCTCGTCGGCCGCATCACGTCGAGCCCGCTCGATCGTGGCCGGCCGCTGTGGGAAGTGTGGGTCATCGAGGGCTTGAAGCACGGGAGGATCGCGCTCGTCACCAAGGTCCACCACGCGGCCGTCGACGGCGTGACCGGCGCCAGCCTGCTGGTTCACCTGTTCGATCTGACGCGCGACGCGGGACCCCGCCCCAAGCCCCCGCCCGCGCCGCCCGATCCGATCCCGACCGATCGCGAGCTGGTGCAGCACGCGCTCCTCTCACGCGCGCGGCAACCAGTGGGCATGTGGAAGCTGGCCGCCAGGACGGTGAAGGCCGCGCGCGACGTCGTGCGCGTCAGGCGCGATCCCGAGACGCCGGTCGGCGCGACCCCGCTGACGGCCCCGCGCACGCGCTTCAACGGCTCGCTCGGCGCCCAGCGCGCGGTCGCCTTCTCGCGCGTGCCGCTGCCGGCCATCAAGGACGTCAAGAAGCGCGCGGGCACCACCGTCAACGACGTCGTGCTGGCGGTCTGCGCGGGGGCCCTCCGCAAGTATCTCGACTCGCACGGCGAGCTGCCGGCTGATCCGCTCGTCGCGACCTGCCCCATCTCGGTGCACGGCGCCACGACCGGGCCGTCCAGCAACAAGGTCTCCGCCATGTTCACGTCGCTCGCCACGAACATCGACGATCCCAGAGCGCGGCTGCTGGCGATCTCGGCGACCACGCGCGGCGCGAAGGAGGAGCACAACGCCGTCGGCGCCGACATGCTGCAGAACTGGGCGGAGTTCGCCGCGCCGACGACGATCAGCCTCGCGGCGCGCTTCTACAGCGCGATGAACCTCGCGGATCGTCACCGCCCCATTCATAATCTTGTCATTTCCAACGTTCCCGGGCCTCCGTTCCCGCTCTACCTCGCGGGCGCCGATCTGGTCGCGATCTACCCGATGGGCCCCGTGATGGAGGGCGCGGGCCTCAACGTCACCGTGCTCAGCTACCGCGACGCCGTCGACTTCGGGTTCAACGCGAGCCAGGCGATGGCGCCCGATCTGTGGGCGCTGGCGGAGGCGGTGCCGCCCGCTTTCGACGAGCTGCGCCGGGCGCTGTGAGTCGAGTGGGTCCGCGGCTCGTCGCCGAGAGAGGCCCGCGACCTCGCGGTCGGCCCCCGCGCGATCAGATCGCGCGGGCTCTCCCCTGCCAGTAGGGATCGCGCAGCTTGCGCTTGTAGAGCTTGCCGTTGGGATCTCGCGGCATCTCGGTCGTGAAGTCGATGCTCTTCGGCACCTTGAACCTCGCGATCCTGTCGGCCAGGAACGCCGTCAGCTCGGCGGCCACCTCGGCGCTCGGCGCGACGCCCTCGGCCAGCTCGACGACGGCCTTGATCTCCTCGCCCCAGTCATCATTTGGCACGCCGAAGACGGCCGCGTCGAGCACCCTGGGGTGCGCGAGGATCGCGGCCTCGATCTCGGCCGGGTAGATGTTGACGCCGCCCGAGATGATCATGTCACTCTTGCGATCGACCAGGAACAGGAACCCCTCTCCGTCGAGGTAGCCGGCGTCGCCCACGGTGAAGAAGTCGCCCGACCACGACGAGTCGGTCTTCTGCTTGTCCTTGTGGTACTCGAATTTGTGCGCGCCCATCGACATGTAGACGGTGCCCACCTCGCCCGGAGCGCAGACGCTGCCGTCGTCTGCGCGGATCTCGAGCCGCGAGATCGGCCACGCCTTGCCGACCGTGCCAGGGTGCGCGCGCCAGTCGCCGGGGCTCGCGAGCGTTCCGCCGCCCTCGGACGCCGCGTAGTACTCCCAGATCGAGTCACCCCACCAATCCAACATGGCTTGTTTGACGTCGACCGGGCAGGGCGCGGCGCTGTGGATCGCGTGTCGAAACGACGAGACGTCGTGGCGCGCGCGCTCGGCGGGCGACAGCGACAGCAGCCGACGAAACTGCGTCGGCACCATGTGGGTCGCGGTGACCTTGTGCTTCGCCACCAGCTCCAGCATCCCCTCGGGGGTCCACTTGTCCATCAACACGACCGTGTGGCCGTTGTGCAGGTGGTTGGTGCAGAAGTTGAGGACGGCCGTGTGGTACAGCGGCGAGACGACCAGGTGGACGCCGTCGTGCGGGACGATGCCAAACAAACTCAAGAACTGAGCCTGCATCGTCGCGACGACCTCGGGCGCGACCTGCGCGAGCGGGCGGCGAACGCCCTTGGGTTTGCCCGTCGTGCCGGACGTGTAGGTCATCGGCGCGCCGGCCTGACGGTCGTCGGGCGCCGCCTCGGGTTGACCGTCGAGCAGCGCCTCGAGCGGGGCGAAGCCTGGGCAGGCTCCGGTCGCGAACCTGCGGTCGGTCGCCAGCCCCGCCTCGTCGGCCGCCTTGCCGACCGTGTCCGCGACGGGCGGCGACGCGATCACCAGCTTCGCCTCCGAGTCGGCGAGGATGTACGCGATCTCGGGCGCGGCGAGGTTGACGTTGATCGGCGTGTAGTAGACGCCGATCTGCGCGGTCGCCATGAAGAGCTCGACCACCGCGGCCTCGTTCTTCAGCACGACCGCGACGCTGTCGCCCCGCCCGACGCCGCGCGCGCGCAGGCCGTGAGCCAGGCGGTTGACCCGCGCGAGCAGGGCGCCGGCGGTCTGCGCCCGACCCTTCGCGTCGATGAGCGCCACGTGATCGGGGCGCTCGGCGGCGACCCTCCAGAAGCCGAGGTGGGACATCGCTCGCTCCTCTCAGACCGACATCGCCATGTCGACGACGAGCGCCGTGCCGCTGATGTAGCTCGCGTCCGGGGACGCGAGGAACGCGATGGCGCCCGCGACCTCGTCGGGTGACGCGTAGTTGTCGACGATCGGCGCGATGCGCACGAGCTGCCGCTGGCTGCCGCCCGGGGGCAGCGAGAACTGCCCGAGCATCGGCGTCTCGACGCCGCCGGGGCACACGCAGTTGATGCGGACGCCCTTGCGCGCGTACTCGACCGCGAGCGCCTTCGTCATCTGCACCACGCCGCCCTTCGACGCGCAGTACGCCGCGCTGTACGGGTGCGATTTCAGCCCCGCGATCGACGCGGTGAGGATGATCGCGCCCTTCGTCGCGATCACGTGCGGCAAGGCGGCCTGCGCCATCAAGAACGAGCCGGTGAGGTTGATGGCGATCATCCGGCTCCACTGCTCGAAGGTCACGTCCAGCGTGCGGTGAAAGCCGCCGACGCCTGCGACGTTGGCGAGCGCGTCGAGCTTGCCGAAGCTGGCGACGGCGAGATCGATCGCCGCCCTCGCGGACGCGGGATCGGAGACGTCGCAGCGCGAGCTCGCGGCGTCGCCGCCCGCGTCGGTGATCTGCTTCACCGTCTCGGCCGCGCCGTCGACGTTGACGTCGGTGACGAGCACCCTCGCGCCCTCGCTCGCGAACCTCTTCGCCGTCGCGCGCCCGATGCCAGAGCCCGCGCCGGTGACGACGACCGATTTGCCTTCGAATCGCTTCATGGAAAACCTCGATGGTGTCCGCGCGATGACGCGCGGAGGTGCTGAGAAGTTGGGGGAGCGGGGCGCGCGGCTCAGGCCGGGAAGATGATGACGCCGGCGCCCGAGATGAAGAAGTTCAGCATGATGACCGCGAGCGAGCAGCTGACGACCGCGCGCGTGGTCGCCCAGCCGACGCCCTCGCTGCCGCCGTACGTCGACAGCCCGCAGTAGCCCGCGACCACGGGGATGGCCGTCGAGTAGGCGAGGCACTTGGTCGCGCCGACCGCGATGTCGCCCCAGTCGACCAGCGCCGCGTTGAGGAACGTGCGCGGCGCGACGTCGAAGTACGTCGCCGCGACGAGCGTGCCGGAGGCGGTGGCCATCGCGCCGCCGCAGATGATCACCGCCGTCGACATGACGATGCTCGCGAGCATCCGCGGCTTGATCAGGTAGTCGATCGGATCGGCGCCGCACATCCTGAGCGCGTCGACCTGCTCGGTCACCATCATCGCGCCGATCTCGGCGGCGATGCCGGCGCCGACGCGCGTGGCGATCATCAGCGACGCGATCGACGCCGCGAGGTCGCGCACGAGCAGCTCGAGGTACATCGCGCCGAGCATCGTGAGATCGGGCACCACGCGGCTCGCCTGGATGCCGGCCTGGAACACGATGATGCCGCCGAAGAACCCCATCACGATGCAGATGAAGAACAGCGATTTGTTGCCGATCTCGTACATGTAATGGGCGAGCGCGCCGGGCTCCTTCCGCCCGCGCACGACGTAGTAGAGCGTGCGGACGAACACGCCGTAGATGCCGGCGAAATCGGCCCACACCTCGAGGCCAGCCTGACCGATCGCGCCGAGAGAAGCGGTGACGAAGCCCGCCTCGGGCTCGGCTCGGTCGATCGTGCTGGCGCTGTCGCTCATTTTCCTGAGTTGGGCGGCAAGAAGGCTTGCATCTTCTGCGCGAGCATCACGTTACCCGAAACCTTGAGCAGGCCGCGCATGAACGCCATCGTGCCCCCGAGATCGCCGTTGACCATCTTGACGTAGTTCGGCGCGTCCATCTTGATGGTCGTGGTCGGCGACGCCGTCGTGCCCTCGTTGACCTTCATCGTGCCGTCGTCGAACTCGACGAACCAGCTGCCGCCGCCCTCGCCGGTCAGCTCGAATTGGAACGTCGCCTTCACGCCCTTCGCGGCGCTCGGGATGAAGCGCTCGTTCAACGTCTCGAAGTAGTGCTGCACGCTGTTGACCCGGATTCCCATCGCTATTTCTCCTGTTCGGTGGCTGCTCGCCGACCCTGTGGCCCCAGATAGAACATGTTTCACTCCGACGGACAAGCCGGTTGACCGACGAAGTAGAACATGTTTCAGTCACGCCCCGTGAGCGACGCCGAACGAGCCGAGCCCGAGCCCCTGGTGCTCGTCGAGCGCGAGGGCGCCGTCGCCGTCGTGACGATGAACCGGCCGCGCTACCGCAACGCGCAGAACATGGCCATGACGTACGCGCTCGACGACGCCTTCGCGGCGCTCGTCGCCGACGACGCCGTCAAGGTGATCCTGCTCGCGGGGGCGGGCGATCACTTCTCGGCCGGGCACGACATCGGCACGCCCGAGCGCGACATCCACAGGCCGTTCGACGCGCGCGCCACGGTCAAGTGGGAGCACGCCGAGCGCCAGGGCGCCGAGGGCATGTTCGTGCGCGAGGCCGAGGCCTACCTGGGGATGTGCCGGCGCTGGCGCGAGCTGCCGAAGCCCACTGTCGCGGTCGTGCAGGGCGCGTGCGTCGCCGGCGGGCTGATGCTCGCGTGGTGCTGCGATCTGGTCGTCGCGGCCGACGACGCGTTCTTCGCGGACCCGGTCGTCAAGATGGGCATCCCCGGCGTCGAGTACTTCGCGCACCCCTATGTGATGGGGCCGCGCTTCGCGAAGGAGCTATTGTTCACCGGCGAGCGCGTCGGGGCCGACCGCGCGCTCGCGATGGGGATGATCAACCGCGTCGTGCCCCGCGCGAGCCTGCGCGAAGAGGCGATGAAGCTCGCGGGCAAGATCGCCGAGATGCCCCGCTTCGGCTTGATGCTCACGAAGCGCGCCGTGAACCAGGCCGAGGACCGCATGGGCCTGCGCGACACGATGGACGCGACGTTCGGGCTGCACCACCTCGCGCACGCGCACAACGCGCTCTCGTCGCCCGACCACCTGCAGGGGCAAGACGCGAAGAGCATGGCGAAGGGGCTCAAGTTAGCGATGGACCTCGAGCTGTCGCCGAGCGAGCGCGCCTTCCGCGACGACGCGCGGCGGTGGCTCGCCGACAACGTGCCCGACGGCCGCCTCTCGGGCGACACGCCCGAGGGCTTTCGCGCGCTCCGCGCCTGGGAGAGGCTCCTGTTCGACGCGCGCTGGGCGGTCGTCTCGTGGCCTGAACAGTACGGCGGGCGCGGCGCGTCGGCGGTCGAGTGGCTGCTGTTCGAAGAGGAGTACTACCGCGCGGGCGCGCCGCAGCGCATCGCGCAGAACGGCATCTTCCTGCTCGCGCCGACGCTGTTCGAGTTCGGCTCCGACGAGCAGAAGGCGCGCGTGCTGCCGCGGATGGCGGCCGGGCTCGACGTGTGGGCGCAGGGCTGGAGCGAGCCGGGCGCGGGGAGCGATCTGGCGGGCGTCGCGAGCCGCGGCGCGCGCGACGACGCGCGAGGAGGCTGGCGCCTCACCGGCCAGAAGACCTGGTGCACGCGCGGCGCCTTCTGCGACTACCTGTTCGGATTGTTTCGTACGGATCCCAAGGCCGAGCGCCACAAGGGGCTCACGTACCTGATGGTGCCGCTCGACGCGCCGGGCGTCACGGTGCGGCCGGTCGGGCGGCTCGACGGCGAGCCAGGGTTCGCCGACGTCTTCCTCGACGACGTGTTCGTCCCCGACGCCGACGTGATCGGCGAGCCCCACGAGGGCTGGACGGTCGCGATGACCACGGCGTCGTCCGAGCGTGGGCTCACGCTGCGGAGCCCCGGTCGCTACGTCGCCGCCGCCGCGCGCCTCGTCGAGCTCGTCCGCCGGCATCCCGGGGCGCACCCGTCGCTCCGCGACGCGGTCGCGCGTGTCCACATGGAGGCCGAGGCCAACCACCTCTACACGCTGCAGACCGTGACGCGCGTGCAGAGCGGCGAGGCGCTCGGCGCGAGCGCGAGCATCAACAAGATCCTCTGGTCCGAGCTCGACGTCGCCTTGCACGACGCGGCGCTCGCGCTGCTCGGCGATCGCGCCGAGCTCATCGCCGGCGCGGGCCTCGCCGAGGACGACGGCGCGTGGATGAAGGGCTTTCAGTTCGCGCTCGCGGGCCCCATCTACGCCGGCACCAACGAGATCCAGCGCAACGTGATCGCCGAGCGACTGCTGGGGTTGCCGCGCAAATGAGGTTCGCGCTCTCCGACGAGCAGGTGCAGGCCGCGGCGTCGCTGCGCGGGCTGCTCGCGCGCGATTTCCCCGCGACGGCGCTGCGCGCGCGCTGGGACGGCGCGCCCGACGACGGCGCGCTCTGGTCGAGCCTCTGCGAGATGGGCCTGCCGTCGATGCTCGTGCCCGAGGCGCACGGCGGCCTCGGCGGCGACGAGCTCGATCTCGTGTCGTTGCTCGAGGAGTGCGGGCGCGCCGCGGTCCCCGGTCCGATCGTCGAGACGTGCTGGGTCGCGCCGCGCTCGTTGTCCGCCGCGCGGCTCGGGGCGCTCGCGGCCGGCTCGCTGAGGGTCGCGTGCGGAGACGGCGAGGCGCCGCTGGTCGCCGACGCAGGCGAGGCCGACGTGCTCCTGCTGTGCCGCGGCGACGAGGCGTTCGCGCTCGACCGCGCCAGGGTAGAGCTGTCGGCGCGTCAGCCGTCGGTCGACGGCGCGCGCGCTCTCTTCGAGGTGCGCTGGGACCCGCGTGACGGCGAGGCGATCTGCTCGGCGGACGAGCTGCGCGCGCGGATGGCGTCGGGCCTCGCGGCCGTCTTGCTCGGGCTGTCGCGGCGGATGCTCGACATGACGTCCGAGTATGTGCAGGTGCGCCGGCAGTTCGGCGTGCCGGTGGGCTCGTTCCAGGCGGTGAAGCACCCGCTCGCGACCGCGCTCGTGCGGCTGTCGGTCGCGCGCCCGGTGCTCCTGCGCGCGGCGTACTCGCTCGCGCGGCGCGATCCCGCCCGCGCCCGCCACGCGTCGATGGCGAAGGCGCTCGCGGCCGAGTCGGCGCTGCTCTCCGCCCGCGTCGCGCTGCAGGCGCACGGCGCGATCGGCTACTCGTTCGAGCACGATCTCCACCTGTTCATGAAGCGAGCTTGGGCCCTCTCGGCCGCGTTCGGCGGCCCGCTCGAGCACCGCGCGAAGATCGCGGCGCACCTGTTCGATCCACCCCCCACGGAGAACCCCTGACCATGGCCCAGGCCTACATCATCGACGCCGTCCGTACGCCGGTCGGCAAGCGCAACGGCTCGCTCGCGAAGATCCACCCGATCGATCTCGGCGCGCACGTCCTCTCTGCGCTGATGGAGCGCACCAAGGTCGATCCCGCCGCCGTCGAGGACGTCGTGATGGGCTGCGTCGACACGATCGGCCCGCAGGCGGGCGACATCGCGCGCAACTGCTGGCTCGCGGCGGGGCTGCCCGACGAGGTGCCGGGCGTCACGGTCGATCGCCAGTGCGGCTCGTCGCAGCAGGCGCTGCACTTCGCGGCGCAAGGTGTGCTGAGCGGCACGCAAGAGCTCGTCGTCGCGGCCGGCGTGCAGAACATGAGCATGGTGCCGATCGGCGCCGCGATGATCACCGGCAAGGAGTTCAACCTGCCCGAGCGCCTCTCCGGCTCGACCGGCTGGGTCAAGCGCTACGGCGACGGCCCCGTGTCGCAGTTTCGGTCGGCCGAGATGATCGCCGAGAAGTGGAACCTCTCGCGCGAGGACATGGAGCGCTTCGCCTTCGACAGCCACCAGCGCGCGGCACGCGCGGGCGACGAGGGGCGTTTCGCGCGGGAGATCGTGCCGATCGCGGGGCTGGCGGCCGACGAGGGTCCGCGCCGCGACACGACCCTCGAGAAGATGGCGACGCTGAAGACCATCGAGCCCGGCGGCAGGCTCACGGCCGCGCTCTCCAGCCAGATCTCCGACGGCGCGTCCGCCGTGCTGCTCGCGTCCGAGGCGGCGGTGAAGACCCATGGCCTGAAGCCGCGCGCGCGGGTGCACCACCTGTCGGTCCGCGGGGCCGATCCCATCTGGATGCTGACCGCGCCGATCCCCGCGACGGCGTACGCGCTGAAGAAGGCCGGCATGACCATCGACCAGATAGATCTCGTCGAGATCAACGAGGCCTTCGCGTCGGTCGTGATGGCCTGGGAGAAGGAGGCCGGCATCTCGCACGACAAGGTCAACGTCAACGGCGGCGCGATCTCGCTCGGTCACCCGCTCGGCGCGACCGGCCTGCGCCTGATGTCGACCCTGCTCTGCGAGCTCGAGCGCAGCGGCGGACGCTACGGCCTGCAGACGATGTGCGAGGGCGGCGGTCAGGCCAACGTGACGATCATCGAGCGACTGTGAGATAAGAGGCGGCGCATGCCTGAGCCTCGACAGACCCGGCGCAGCGCGACCAAGGGCAAGGTCAGCCGCCGCGACACCATCATGGACGTCGGCATCGCGCTCGCCGAGGCTGGCGGCTACGACAACGTGCGGCAGCGCGAGGTCGCCGAGCGCGCCGGGATCGCGCTCGGCACGCTGTACAAGAGCTTCCGCAGCAAGGAGGACATCCTCGTCGCGGCGCTCGAGCGCGGCGCGAAGGATCTCGAGACCCGCCTCGCGAAGCAACCGTCGAAGGGGCGCACGCCCGAGGCCCGCGCGAGCGCGCTGTTCGCGACGATGACCGCCGGGCTCATGGCGCGCCCCAATTTCGCGCGGGCCGTGCTGCGCGCCATGGCGTCGGGCGAGCCCGAGGTCGCCGGCAACATCGCGTCCTACTATGGCCGGATGAGCGGCCTCGTCATCGCGGCGCTGCGGGGCAAGGGCGTGCTCGACGACACCGACGGCGCGCCGACCGACGCCGAGACGACGCTGTCGTCGCTGCTCCTGCAGATCTGGTTCGCGTCGCTCGTGGGCTGGTCCGCGGGGCTGACCGACGAGGCGGGCGTCGCGTCCCGCGTCGAGGGCGCGGCGCAGCTGCTCGCGAAGGCGCTGTCAGACAAACCAAAGAAGAGGGACACATGAAGCTCGGCCTGATGATGGGGTACTCCGGTGCCCAGGTTTCGATCGACATCGAGATGATCAAGGAGGCCGAGCGCCTCGGCTACGACTCGGTCTGGACCGCCGAGGCGTGGGGCTCCGACGCGGTCTCGCCCCTCGCGTGGGTAGCGGCGCAGACCACCAAGATCCGCCTCGGCACCGGCATCATGCAGCTGCCCGGGCGCTCGCCCGCCAACACCGCGATGACCGCGATGACGATGGACGCCCTGTCGAAGGGCAGGTTCATCCTCGGGCTCGGCACGTCGGGGCCGCAGGTGGTCGAGGGCTGGCACGGCGTGCCGTTCGGCAAGCCGCTCACGTGGCTCAAGGAGTACGTCGCCATCGTGAAGCAGATCCTCGCGCGCGAGGCGCCGCTCACGTTCGACGGCGAGCGCTACCAGATCCCGTATCGTGGCCCGGGCGCGACGGGCCTCGGCAAGCCGCTGAAGAGCATCCTCCACGGTAGCAAGAGCATCCCTATCTACACGGGCTCGATGGCGCCGAAGAGCCAGGCGTTCGCGGCCGAGCACGTCGACGGCTTGTTGCTGACCTGCATGCACCCCGAGCGCTTCGACGTGCTGAAGCCCAACCTCGACGCGGGCTTCGCCGCGAGCGGCGGCAAGAAGAGCCTCGCGAACTTCGACGTCGCGCCGACGGTGGCGGTGATCATCGGCGACGATCTCGACGCTTGCCGCGGCCCGCTGAAGGCGAGCCTGTCGCTCTGCATCGGCGGCATGGGCGCGAAGGACAAGAACTTCTACGCCGACTACATCCGCAAGATCGGCTTCGAGGCCGAGGCCAACAAGATCCAGGAGCTGTACCTCTCCGGCAAGAAGGGCGAGGCGATGGCCGCCGTCCCCGACGCGCTCGTCGACGCGCTGCACCTCGTCGGCCCGAAAGAGCGCATCCGCGATCGTTTCCAGGCGTGGAAGGCGTCGCCGGTCGGCACGATGATCATCGGCGCGATGCAGCCCGAGGCGATCCGCCTCGCGGCAGAGCTGGCCGCGGGATAGGCGCTCGGTGCGGCTGGCTCACCAGGTGTGATCGCCGATCGGGGCGACGCCGGCGTCGCGGGCGTACGACCCCGGGACCCCCCCGCGCACGCCGCGCAGCCCGGCACCGCTGGAGATGCATGGGCGGCTCACGCGAACTCGTCGGCGTCAGGCGGTGTCGCAGCGCGCGCAGTCTTGCCGATGCCAGGTGCGCCCGAGCGAGACCCGCGTCTCCGCCAGCGCCGGTGTGCTGGCGCCAGGGCTCCCTCGACCCCGAGGCTCGCGATGGCGTTGTGGCAACCCGAGCCGGGCCTGTGGTCGGTGAGCAACAACCCGTTCGGGGCGCTCGAGCAGCTCGACTGCTACTACGGTGCGCCGGGCGATCTTCCCATCGGCGGGATCGGCGGGCTGAACCTGGCGCCCATCACGGGGACCGGGTATCGGTTCTCTGACCTTGGCATCGATCGAAACGGTGGACTCGCGACAGCCCCCCTCACCCCGGGCCTCGGCTGCGTGTTTCGAGAGCCCGTTGCCAGCGTGCCATCGAACTACGCAGGCGTGCTGCTTGAGGGTGATCCACTTTGGTGGACACCCCGACACCGCGCGGAGTCTCTCTGATGCCGATCGCCCCCGTCTTCGCACCTGGGTGCAGATCCTACATTACCACACACTTCCGCACACTCCAGACCGCTACGCTCACGTGCCCTCACGCGG
>CAUJFL010000370.1 GCA_963169165.1 Myxococcota bacterium
AAAACGTGGTTTCAAGGCCCGCCGTCGTCGCAACCGTATCCTCAAGCACGCCGAGGGCTTCTACAGCGCTCGCAGCCGCATCTTCGGCGACGCCGTCGAGGCCGTCCGCAACGCCTGGCAGTACGCGTACATCGGCCGCCGCCTGCGCCGCCGTGATTTTCGCCGCCTGTGGATCACCCGCATCAACGCCGCCGCCCGCACCGCCGGCACGACGTACTCGCGGCTGATCCCGGGCCTGAAGAAGGCCAACGTGATCATCGATCGCAAGATCCTGTCGGAGCTCGCGGTCAGCGATCCCTCGGCGTTCGCCGAGGTGGTGCGCGTCGCGAAGGGTTTATCCCTCCGCTCGCCAGGGCCACGCCCCGCGATCGACCGATCGCGGGGCGTCGATTTTTTGTCTCCGATGGGCGCCGATGCGCGCTCTGCCTTGCGCTCCCGCGTGATTTGAACGAACCTCCCGCGCCCGGCCCCCATGGCTCAGAAGCCCCCCCCCATCGCGCACGGCACGCTGGTCAACGACCGGTACGAGATCCGGCAGAGCCTCGGAAAAGGCGGCATGGGCGAGGTGTTCCTCGCCTACGACCGCAGCACACAGCTCCCTGTCGCGCTGAAGGTCGTCCGCGAGGAGTCGCGGATGCCCGGCGACGACGAGGCGCTCCGGCAAGAGCTGCTGCACGCCCGCTCGGTCAGCCACCCGAACGTGTGCCGCGTGCACGATCTCGCGCCGTCACCGTGGGGGCCCATCCTCGTGATGGAGCACATCGCGGGGCAGACGCTGCACTCGCACATCCGCCGCCGGAAGGCGCACGGCGGCTACACGGCCGACGAGTTCCGCAAGATCGCGAGCGAGATCTGCGCGGGGCTAGCGGCGATCCACGCGCAAGGTCTGGTCCACGGCGACCTGAAGCCCGGCAACGTGATGGTCACCGACGACCGCGCGATCGTGCTCGATTTCGGCTTCGCGCAGGAGCGCGCGCGGCTCTCGGCGCGACGCCCGGGCGCGCCCCCTGACGGCGGCACGCCCAACTACATGAGCCCCGAGCGGCTGCGGTCGGGCGGCGCGTCTGCCGAGGACGACGTCTACGCGTGCGGCCTGACGCTGTGGGAAATGTGGACATGCCGCGTGCCGGAGCCCGGCTCGAAGCCCCGCGCGCGGCCGATGCGCCAGCAGATCATGTTCGACGTGCCGAGCGGGCTGTCGATGGACGAGGTGAAGCAGGTGCACCGCTGCCTCGCCGACGATCCGCAGCTGCGCCCCGTGGCGCGCCACATGCGGTTCTTCAACCCGACGCAGATGACGGCGAGCCCCATCCAGGTCCCGCGCGAGCGCCTCGATCCGGGGCCGCCCCTCGGGCGCGCGCAGAGCGGACAGTTCGTGCCCGGCTCGCAGTCGCTGCTCGTCACCGACGCGACCAACGCGACCGAGGCCGTCGGCACGCTCTTCTCGCTCGACAAGCCGATCCTGACCGCGGGGCGCAAGGCAGATCGCGACCTCGTCGTCCCCGAGGCGACGGTGTCCGGCGGGCACGCCGTGCTCCGCTGGCAGCAGGGCACCTGGTCGGTCGAGGACCAGGGCAGCACCAACGGCACCTACGTCGATCACACCTACGAGCGAAAGCAACAGGCGACGCTGCTGCACGGTGGCGAGGTCCAGCTCGGCGAGATTCGCGTAAAGCTTGTTAGTTTTGGACCAGACTCGCCGCAGCACCGCCGCGCCAAGCAGTACCTCGTGCGCCGCGACGGCCTGACGGGCCTGCTCGCGCTCGAGCACATGCAGCGGTACCTCGACGAGGAGAGCCAGTTCTCCGAGTGGAGCGAGGCGACGTTGACGCTCGCGCGGTACGAGCTGCGCGGTCCCAACCGCCTCGTGAGCGATCGCCCCACCATCCTCGAGATGCTGGCCCTGCGGCGCGCGGCGCAGCGGGTGGTCGAGCTGACCGAGATGCTGTTGCTCTCGATCACGCCGCTGGTGGCGGGGCGCACGGGGCCGCTCAAGTTCGCCGTCGCGATGGTGGGGCCCAGCGTCGACGAGGCCCGCCACGTGGTCGAGCAGATCGTCGCGCAGTCGCAGGGGATGATGCCCGAGTCGCTGCAGCTGGGCGCGACCCTGGTGAAGGCCGAGCCGGGCCGCAGCGGCAGGACGCTCCTCGACGGCTGACCCTCGATGGCGACGTCCTCCCCTCCCCTGCCTCCCTCGCAGCCCGCCCAGAGCAGGCGGCTCGGCACGGGCAAGAGCTCACGCTCCTTGCGCGTGCAGATGGCGGTGGCGGTGACGGCGGGGCTCGTGATGATCGCGGTGCCCCTCTATGTGTGGAGACGCCCGCGCGCCGGGGAGAGCGACAAGCGCACCGACGCGAGCGGCCAGCCGACGCTGTCACCGCTCGTGTCCGGGGCGGCGCCCGCGGTCACGGCGCCGCCCCTGACGCCCGAGCCGCGCGGGCTCACGATAGGCGAGCCTCGCATCTCGAAGTGCTCGAAGCCGGGCGCGAGGACGCCGCCCGAACAGTGCGATCGTCAGCCATTCTTCGAGGAGGCGCTGACGAAGGCGATCCGTGACAACGCGTCGTGCGCGCCGATGCTGCCGGCCGGTGGCACTGTCAATTTCGTGCTCGACGTCGACTTCAAATCCAAGAAGACCAAGGTCTGGGCAGGCAAGAGCGGCACCGTGAAGAAGAAGGCGTCGCGCGAGGTCGTCGGGTGCGTCGCGCGCGCGTTGCCGACGGCCGACTGGGCGCAGGTGCCGCATCAGCACAGCAAGTATTCGATCGTCGTCCTGGCGACCTATCCGCCATCGGGTGGGACGGGGGGACCGTAGGGTGTCAGGGCCGGGAGACCATCGGTGCCTGCTCGCGGTGGCGCAGCCCTGAGGCATCCCCTCATTTGATCTCAAAGAAGTGGCTGAAAAACGCGTGGTTCTTCACGATTCGGTCAAAGGCAGCCATGAGGCGCAGGAGCCAATCCTCGCGCATCGTTGGGATGGCGTGAAACCAGTACACGCCTTGT
>CAUJFL010000371.1 GCA_963169165.1 Myxococcota bacterium
CGGGGGCCGCGGCGCGCGCTAGACGATCTGCGCGCCGAGGATCTCGGCAACGTGCAGCTCGATCTGCAGCGCCCGCAGGACGGCGCCGTCTCGTTCGACGCGTCGCGCCTGCGCCTCCCGGCCGGCATGACCCCGACGGTCGAGCCTCCCACCATCGACGTGCGATGGGACGACGTGACCGCCCGCGCGCTGCCGCTGCTCCCCTCGATGATCGGGCAGCCGCTGCCGGGCTTCGCGGTCGTCGGTCAGCCGTCGACCGAGCCGTCGACCGTCACGGTGCGGGGGCCGAAGCGCCTGGTCGAGACCCTCCAGCACGCGCGGCTCGACGCGTTCGAGGTCACCAACCTCGGCGAGGGCGTCTTCTCGCGCAAGCTCCCGCTCGAGGCGCCGCCCCCGCACCTCACGTGGGACACCTCGACGGCGATCGTGACGGTACACGTCGAGCGCTCGCTGCAGGAGCGGCTCTTCGTCAAGCTTCCCGTGCAGGTGGTCGGCGTCGCGAAGGCGACCACCGTCCCCGCCGAGGTCGACGTGCAGGTGGTCGGACCGCCGACGCTGGTGGGCGCGCTGCGGCCCGAGCAGCTCGTCCCGCTCGTCGACCTGAAGGCGGCCGGTCACGAGGGCAAGCGCTCGGCCTCGGTCGCGGCGCCGGTGACCGTGTCGCTCGAGGGGTGCACGGTGCACGTCCTGCCGAGCACGGTCGTCGCGAAGTGGTGAGCGCAGGTCACTCTGGCACCTCCACGCCCTGCGCGCGAAACTGCAGCGCGAGGTTCCTCACGCCGACGTGATCCGGCGACAGCGCGAGGCACCGACCGAGCTCGTCGGAGGCCTCGTCGTAGCGCCCGAGGTTCGCGAGGCACACCGCGCGGAGGTAGCGGACCTCCACGTACTTGGGCTTCGTCGCGACGCCGCGATCGGCCGCGCCGACGCAGGCGCCGAAGCGCGCCGCGCGCAGGTGGATCGTCGCGAGGTTCGCCCACACGCGCGGGTTCTCGGGCCGCGCCGTGGCGCTGCGCTGGCAGAGCGTCATCGCGTCGCCGAGCCGCCCCTGGTTCAGGCGCACGTAGCATCGCGCGTCGTCGGTGCGCCACGAGCCGGGCTCGAGCGCGTCGGCTCGGAGGAGGAGGCGCTCGGCCTCGTCGAGCCGCCCCGCCCGGGCCGCGAGCTGCCCGAGCATGTACCAGGCGAACGGGTTGTTCGCGTCGTCGCGCGCGGCGGCGGCGAACAGCGTCGCGTCATCGGTGAACTCGGGGACGCGCGCGCGGACACGCACGATCGATGCGACGAGCGCGACGGGCGCGACGCAGGCGGCCGACCAGCGCAGCGGGCGCCAGCGCACGCTCGACGCGGCCGTCGCGACCGCGAAGAACACGCCAAGCAGCGCGAAATACGCGTACCTGTCGCCGATCATCCTCAACGTCGGCCCCGCGGCCGACGCCGGGCCGAGCGCGAGCAGATACCAGCCGACGCCGAAGACCGCCGCGCGCGGCGCGTGCCCCCAGCTCCGACGCCGCGACACCGCCAGCAGCGTGAACCAGGCGGACCAGGCGCCCGTGACGATCGCCCACGAGGCGACCAGACCACGCGGCGCATACGGGCGCGACGGATCGAGCACCCGCGGCCACACGAGCGCGGAGGAGAAGGTCTCGAGCGAGAACGCGTACGACCGCGCGACCTCACCGACGGTCAGGTGCGCGACCGTCGACGCCCCCGCCACCCCGGCGGCGCGCCGCAGCGCGAAATAGGCAGCGAAGACGGCGAGCGCGCTCGCATACCGCGCGAGGACGGGGCGGCGCCCGAGCACCCACCCCTCCCAAGCGAGCAAGAGCGCGGGCGCGACGACGAAGGTCTCCTTGCAGAAGAGCGCCGCGCCGACGAGCGCGCCCGACGCCACGACCGCCACGCGCCCCCGCGCCTCGACCAGCCGGAGCGACGCGAGCGTCAGCATCAATCCTATCAAATCAAACCTGCACCCTACCCACGTCACCGCCTCGACGCCGAGCGGGGCGACCGCGAACAGGGCCGCGGCGACGACCGACGCCGCGCCGTGGGGCGAGCGATCGCGAGGGCGCGCGAGCGAGAACAGGAGGCAGGTCGACGCGACGTGTACGAGCCAGCTCGACGCGTGGTACGCGAGCGGCGTGTTGCCGAGGACCGCGCGGTCGAGCGCGTACGACAGCATCGGGAGCGGCCGGTAGAACTTGCTGACCTCCTCCACCGACGTGCCCGACCAGACATCGCTCGTGACGAGCCCGAGCACGCCGCGCCACGACGCGAGGTGAGGGTTGCCGACGGTGACGTAGGGATCGTCCCAGACGAGCCCGACCGAGAGGAGCCCCGTGTAGGCCACCGCGGCGCACGCGACGAGCGCGAGGTACGGCGCGAGGCGCGCGAGCGCACGTGGGGACATCGAGCCCGTCAGGCTAACCGAGCGCGCGGAGCGCCGCGGCGATGACCTCGCGCACCGGCACGCCGCGCTCTTCGGCGAGGCGCCGGCATACGTCGAACTCGGGCTTCTGCGTGGGAGGACCGAACGCGCCCTCGCCGATCTTGACGGGGACCCGACCGAACGGCGTCTCGACCTCCACGATCCGTCGCGGGCGCTCGACGCGCGTCACGGCCGCGCGCCGCACGCCGAGCGTCGATGTCTCGGTGAGCATCACGCCGGCGAGTCGCCCAGCGTCCTCGTCGCGGCACAGCGCGGACAGGGTCCAGCCTGGCCGCCCCTTCTTCATGGTCAACGGGCTCGCCCACGCGTCCAGCGCGCCCGACGCGAGCAGGCGTTCGATCGCGTGCCCCGCGAGCTCGCCCGTGAGATCGTCGACGTTGGCGTCGAGCTTTGCGTAGGCGGCCCGCGAGGGCGCTGCAGGCTCGCCGAGCACCGCGCGCAAGAGGTTGGGGCGATCGACGAGCTCACGCGCGCCGGCTCCCCAGCCGACGTGCTCGGGCGAGAAGGTCGGCCATCGCTCGAACGACGACGCCGCGGTCGCGACGATCGCCGCGCCGGTCGGCGTGACCAGCTCCTTGTCGACGTCGACCCCGTAGGTCGGCACGCCGCGCAGACAGAGCACCGTGGCCGGCGCAGGCAACGGCAGGACACCGTGACGCGCGACGACCCGTCCCCCGCCCATCGGCAGCGGCGACACGACGAGCGTCGCGCCGAGGTACGTGAGCGCCGCGGCGGCACCGACGACGTCGATCAGCGCGTCGACCGCCCCGACCTCGTGAAAATGCACGTCGTCGAGCGGCGCCGCGTGGACCTCGGCCTCGGCCTCGGCGAGCCGCCTGAAGATCTTCCGCGCGAGCGCGCGCGTCGGCTCGTCGAGCGGCGCCCCGGCGAGCCGCGCGTCGACGTCGCGGTACGTGCGCTCGGGCTGCGCCCCCGACACGACCACGTCGAACCTCGTCGCCGCGATCCCCGAGCGCGCGCCGGCGAGCCAGCGGAGCTCGAACCCCTCGAGCTCGAGCGCTCCCGCGGCCTGCTCGACGACCTCGCGCGGCACGCCGAGATCGACGAGCGCCGCGATGATCATGTCGCCGGCCAGGCCGGTCGGGGCGTCGAGGAACAGCACCCTCCCCTGCCCCGCCCCGCGCGCCAGGCGGCGCCGCTCGACCGCCGGTCGAGCGAACGACGCGCCGTGACCGTGCGCGTGAGGAGGACCGTGATCGTGAGGATGATCGTGATCGTGAGGATGATCGTGATCGTGGGGATGTTCGTGATCGTGGGGATGTTCGTGATCGTGAGGATGATCGTGATCGTGAGGATGATCGTGATCGTGAGGATGATCGTGATCGTGAGGATGATCGTGATCGTGGGGGTGATCGTGATCGTGGGGATGATCGTGATCGTGATCGTCGTGCATGCGTCAGCTCCGGCCGCGGAGGATGCGCGCCGCCGCGATCGCGGCGCCGAAGCCGTTGTCGATGTTCACGACCACGACGCCCGCGGAGCACGTCGTCAGCATCGTCATCATCGGCGCGAGGCCGCCGAGGTGGGCGCCGTAGCCCACGCTGGTGGGGACCGCGATCACCGGGCACGCGACGAGGCCACCGACGACGCTCGGGAGGGCGCCCTCCATGCCCGCGATGGCGATGACGACGTCGCAGGCGGCGAGCGTGTCGCGCTGATCGAGCAGGCGGTGCAGGCCCGCGACGCCGCAGTCGTAGCGCCGCACGACCGCGTGGCCGATCAGGCGGAGCACCTCGGCGGCCTCTTCGGCCACGGGGATGTCGCTGGTGCCGGCGGTGACCACCGCGACCGTCCCGGCGCGCGCGGCGGGCGGCGAGACCTCGAGCGACAGGATCCGCGACGACTCGTCGTAGCGCGCGCCGTCGAGCTCGCAGAGCAGCGCGCGCGCCTTGTCGGGCGACACCCGCGTGACCAGCAGGTTGTCGCCGCGCGCGACGATCGCGCGCGCGATGGCGACGATCTGCGCCGGGGTCTTGGGCTCGCCGAGCACCACCTCGGGCACGCCCTGTCGGAGCGCGCGGTGGTGATCGATCCGCGCGAAGCCGAGGTCTTCGTAGGGGAGGCCGCGGAGCGCGCGCGTCGCGTCGTCGGACGACACCGCCCCGGCCGCGACGGCGTCGAGCAGCTCACGGAGGCGCGCCTCGTCCACGTCAGCGCGTCCTCAGCGCCGAGAGCGCGCGCTCCGCGGCGTCGACGTCGAG
>CAUJFL010000372.1 GCA_963169165.1 Myxococcota bacterium
TGCGGGCGCGGGAGGAGTCTCCGCGGCCGGTGTCGGCGCGACGGTCGCGCTCGTGGCCGCCACGCTCGTGACCACGGGTGGCGCGCTCGCCGACGGCGCCGCGGCGCTCGAGGCCGACGCGGGAGGAGCGCTTCGCCCGAAGTAGACGCCCAGCGCCAGCGCGAGCGCCAGCGCGAGGAACGCCCCCGCGCCGACGACGAGCCCCACGCCGCTGGTCCGATGCCGCTCCTGGCTCTCGCTCGGCGAAAGGCTCGAAGAGGGCGGCGACGATCGCGGCCCGGATGACGTCGGCGCCGGATCAGCCGAGGGCTCTGCGGCCGCGCCGAGCGCCGCGCGGTCGCCGAACCCGAGCGTGCGCACCACGCGATCGACGTGCACCTGCGCGTGCGCTGGCGCGAACGGCGCGAGCGCGACCGCGAGGTGCGCGACCGTCGGGTACCGGGCGTCCTCGCGCTTCTGCAGGCAGCCGAGCACCGCGCGCTCGAGCTCGACGGGCACCTCGGGGCGCACCGTCCGCAGCGGCTCGGGCGGGCTCATGAACACCCTCGAGCACAGCTCACCCAGCGTGTCGCCGCCGTAGGGCACCCGCCCCGCCAGCAGCTCGTGGAGCACGACGCCGAGCGACCACACGTCCGCGCTCGCCGTGACGCGCTTGGAGGAGCGCATCTGCTCCGGCGACATGTAGTACGGAGTGCCGAGCACCGCGGTGGTCTTCGTCAGGTTGCCCTGCAGGTCCGTGGTGGCCTTCGCCATCCCAAAATCAACAAGTTTCACACATGGCGAGCCGTCGTGACGGGCCGTCAAGAAGAGGTTCGCGGGCTTCACGTCGCGGTGCACGATCCCCAGCGCGTGCGCCTCGGCGAGCGCCTCGCACGTCTGCAGCGTGAACTCGATCGCCAGCGGGATCGGGATCGGGCTCCGCTCCCGGATGATCCGCGCGAGGTCCTGGCCGTGCAACAGCTCCATCACCATGAACTGCGAGCCGTCCGGGAGCGTGCCGAAGTCGAGGATGCGCGCGGTGTGCTCGCTCCGAAGCCTGCTCGCCGCCTGCGCCTCCCGCTGAAACCGCGACGCCGTGTCGCCGCTCTGCGCCGCGTGGGCGAGCAGGACCTTGATCGCGACCTGCTGTCCGAGCGTGAGGTGCGTGGCCGCGACGACGACGCCGAAGCCACCCTTGCCGAGCACGTGCTCGACCCGATACTTGCCCGCGAGCACCATGCCCGGAGAGACGGGGACCGGATCGTCGGCGCTCCGCATCGGTTCGCTCACCGAGCTACGGCCGTGGCGCGCCGACGAAAAGCCGACCCGACGCGGGGCTCGCGTTCCCCATGCCCCCGCGCCATCATCGGCACGCGCTCACCGCTGCCCGCATGGACCATCCATACAGCACGCCACCTCGGGCGTCATGGCTCCTCGCCTCCGGGCTCGCCGCGCTCTCGCTCGTCGCGGCGTGCGCGTCGCCGCCCTCTGCCCCCGCGGCGCTCCCGTCCGTCGACACGCAAGCGCTTCCAGCTTCCGCGGCGTCCACGGTCCCGTCGCCCTCGGGTGCGTCGAGCGCGCAGCCCCCGCTGCCGCGCGTGTTCTCGGCGCTCGGAGGCCCCTGTCGCGCCGAGTCTCCGCACGAGGAGCTCTGCGGCAAGGATGGCGTCGTCGCCGGCGTGATCGTCCCCGTCGACCACGCGCTCGACACCCCTCCCCCCGTCGCCGAGGTGCTGCTCGACGAGCGCGGCGGGAGCGGACCTCGCGGCACGCACACGACGGTGGGCGCGGTGGGCGAGCGGCTCTGGGTGCGCGCGATCACCTGCGGCGGCTGCCGTCGCATCATGGGCTGGGCGTTCGTCGGCGACCTGCCGCGGCTCGACGACGCGCAGCTCCTGTCGCTCCAGCGACGGCTCCACCTCCCGGCCGAGCTCGGGCCGCTGCGCGACGTCGCGGCCTGGCGTATGCAGCTGCGCTCGAGCCGCTGATCAGCTCGGCGCGGACGCGCGCGGGTGAGCCCTCGCCGGCGTGATGCGCAGCTCTCGCCGCGCCTCTTCGAGCGGCCGGTCGAAGCGCTCTTCCCACCGCACGGGCGGGAGGAACTCGGCCGCCTTGCCGCGCCGGTAGGCGTCCAGCGTCATCGCGATGACCTCGGGGCGTGAAGGCGCCCAGCGCAGCGTCCCGAGCGCGGCGATCAGCGCCGCGCTCGGCGCGCCCAGCTGCGCGTAGGTGAACCCCTGCAGCGCGACCTCGCCCGGCACGTCGGGCAGATAGCCGGTGAGCACGTGCCAGAGATCGTGCGTCTGCCGTAGTCGCTGCGCGAGGTAGCGGACCAGCTCGGGCAGCCCCGGCGGCGGCTGGAAGAGATCCGCGTCGAGCCCGTTGTCGTCGAGGTAGCGCGCGTACGCGCCGCCGAGCGTGTCAGCGGGCAGGCCGCGCAGCCGCGCGACCGTGGCGCCGTCGATGGCCGGGCGCTCCATCAGCAGCCGCGCGCCGTCGTCCGTCGCGGCGAACCGCGCGAACAACCGCGGGAACGCCCGCCCGTTGGCCGCGATCCCGAGCAAGAACACCTGCCGCGTGTCGTCGGGGTCGCGCAGCAGCGCGGCGAGCGCGCGCGCCGCGATCCGCGCGCGCTCGCGGGGGGTGCCGGAGAGCGCCGCGCGCGCCGCGTCGGCCTCCGAGGTGGGGATCGTCTGCATGGCTCGTGTCTCCTGTTGGTGAGAGTGACAATAGAGGTCGTCGGCATATTGTCAAGTGTGACAATTGACTCGGAGCCGTCCTCGGGGCTCCCGCGCGGCCGCGAGGTTGGGTACACAGCCGAGGAATGGCCAAGCGCCCGCCGCCGCAACGCGCCTCGACGCCCGTCGCTCGGTCCCCCCGCGCGCGCCGCTCGCCCGAGGAGGCGCGCGCGCTGATCCTCGACGCCGCGACCGATCTGCTCGCCGCGCGCGGACCCGACGCGGTCGGTCTGAAGGCGGTGGCCGTCGAGGCGGGTGTCAGCCACGGGCTCGTGTCGCACTACTTCGGCACGTACGAGGCGCTGGTGGAGGCGGTGTTGGCGCGGCACCAGGCGACGATGCGCGCCGAGCTGCTGGAGCGCCTCGCCGCGCGACCGGACGAGGGCCCCGAGGCGTGGATCGAGCACGCGTTCGCCGCGATGGCGCACCCGCTCTACGGCAGGCTGTCGGTGTGGGCCGTGATGTCGGGGAGGGCCGACGCCGCCGGCTTCTTCGCGCGGCGCGAGCAGGGCCTGCGGATCGTCGTCGACGCGCTCGCGGCGCGGCTCGGCGAGCGCGCTTCACGCGACAGGATCGAGCGCGTGGTGATGGTCGTGCTGACGTCGATCCTCGGCTACACGACGGGGCGCGGCGTGATGTGGGCGGCGCTCGGCAAGGAGGCGACGGCCGCGCGCGACGCGGCGTTTCGCGCCGAGCTCGTGGCGCTCGTCGCCCCGCTGGTGACCACCCGACGCGCCCGCGGGCGTTGAGCGAATTCGCGCGGGCGCGCGGGTGGCCGGTGGCGGGCCTTCCCGACCTCGAAACGCGGTGCTACACGCGCCGCTCCCTTCAGGAGCGAGACGAGATCCATGACCCAGTCGAACGGCAACGGCGCATCCACCACGGCGAACCTCCAGCTCACCGGAGGCGCGGCGATCGTCGCCCCGATCTCGATGTTCCCCAACGGCGTGCCGGGCAACGCGCTGGTCGTCCTGCCCGTCACCAAGCCGACCGACGAGCTCATCGCGCTGATGGAAAAGGGCCCGGCGGCGGTGACCTCCGAGCAGATGTGGCAGCTCCTCGGCTTCAACGGCCCCGCGGTGCAGGTGCAGGACGGCGAGGGCCGCCCGCTCGCCATCGGGCTCGAGGATCTCCTCGCAGGCCTCGAGAAGCACTACCTCGAGGCGCCCGACGATCTGAACCGCGCGCGCATCTACGCCCAGGAGCTCCTCAAGTACGAGCGCTTCGAGAAGGCCGAGGGCGTGCTCGCGAAGATCGTCGCGAAGGGCGGCCTCAACGGCGACGACTGGCTCGCGCTCGGCGTCACGCAGCTCCAGCTGAAGAAGCTCGACAAGGCCGAGAGCACGCTGAAGGGCGCCCAGAACATCATGAAGGGCAACCCGTACCCGTCGCTCAACCTCGCGAAGCTCTACAAGGAGAAGGGCGACGCCGCGGCCGAGCAGAAGGCGGCCGAGAAGGCCATCGAGATCGAGCCGAACGCGGTCGACGCGTGGGCCTACCTGTTCTCGCACGTCAAGGACAAGGACGGCGAGGAGGCCGCGATCAAGGCCGTCGAGGCGCTGCTCGCCGCCGAGCCCAACACGAAGACCGCGGCGGGCTACATCGCGATCCAGGGCTTCTTCGCGGGCGAAGAGGAGACCCGCGACAAGGCCGTCACATTCGCGAAGAAGGCGGTCGATCGCAACGGCCGTGATCCGCTCGCGCTCATCTGCCTCTCGGCGCTGTACGGCCAGGGCGGCGAGCTCGACAAGGTCATCGAGCTGTTGCAGCCGCACGAGGCGCTGCTCGCGAAGGACGTCCGCCTCGCGCACAACTACTTCGAGGCGCTGTTCCAGAGCCGCCAGATCGACAAGGTCACCCGGCTCCTCAACGCGCTCGCCGGCTCGCAGAACCAGGAGGTCAAGCAGTTCGCGATCGAGCGCAGCCGCGCGGTCGCGCAGTTCCTCCAGCAGCAGCAGCAGCAGCTCGCGGCGGCCGCGAACACCGCGCAGAAGCGCAGCTGACGGGCGGGTCCCGTGACGATCGGCGACCCGGACGTCGTCGTCATCGGCGCGGGGCCCAACGGCCTGGTCGCCGCCGCGCACCTCGCGCGCGCTGGGCTCCGCGTCCTCGTGCTCGAGTCGAAGGACACCATCGGCGGCGCGTGCGCGTCGCGCGCGCTGACCCGGCCTGGGTTCGTTCACGACGTCGGCGCGGGGTTCTTCCCGTTCGCCGCGGTGAGCCCGGCGCTCTCGCCGCTCTCGCTCCACCGGCACGGCCTCTCGCTCGCGCACGCGCCGATCGACAGCGCGCACCCCGCCCTCGACGGCACCTGCGGCGTGCTCGCGCGCGACCACGCGCGAGCGTTCGCCCTGGCGGGCGACGACGCCGCCGTGTGGCGCCCGATCGTCGAGTGGATGGCCGAGCGCGCTCACGCCATCCTGCCCGCGTTGCTCGGGCCGATCGACGACGTCCGCGCCAAGCTCGGCCTCGATCTCGGATCGATCGCCGCGCTCACCGAGGCGGGGTTGTCGAGCGCGCGACAGCTCTCGGCGAGGTTCCGCGCAGAGGCGTCTCGCCGCGTGATCCCCGCGCTCGGGCTCCACGCCGACGTCGCGCCCGACGATCGCTGCGGCGGCGCGGTGGGGCTGATGCTGGCGGCGCTCGCGGCGACCGCGGGCTTTCCCGTCGCGGTGGGCGGCGCGCAGGCCATCCCCGACGCCCTCGCGCGCGCCCTCGCCGCGTCGTCGGGTCAGCTCCGCACGAGCGCCAGGGTGTCGAAGATCATCGTGCGCAGAGGGCGCGCGGTCGCGGTCGCGCTCGACTCGGGCGAGGAGCTCCCAGCGCGCGTCGCCGTGGTCGCCGACACCGGCGCGCCAGCGCTGTATCTCCGCATGCTGCCGGACGGCTGCGTGCCCTCGCGGCTGATCCGGCGCATGCGGCGCTACCCGTACGGCTGGGGCACCTTCAAGGTCGACTGGGCGCTCTCGGGCCCGGTGCCGTTCGTGTCGGCGCCGTGCCGCGACGCCGCCGTCGTGCACGCGGGCGAGAGCGTCGACGATCTCGCGCGCTTCGCCCGAGAGGTGCGGGCAGGGCTCATCCCAAACAATCCATACCTCGTGCTCGGGCAGGCCTCCGTCGCCGACCCCTCGCGCGCGCCCGCGGGCTGCCACACGCTGTACGCCTACACGCACGCGCCGTCCGAGGTCGACGGCGGATGGTCGACCGCGCGCGAGCGCTTCGCCGACGCGATCGAGCGGCGCATCGAGGGCCTCGCGCCGGGCTTTCGCGCGCTCGTGCTCGCCCGCGCGATCCACGATCCCGCCGAGCTCGAGCGCTTCGACGAGAACCTCGTCGGCGGCGATCTCGGCGGAGGCACGGCCGCGATCACCAACCAGCTGGTGTTCCGCCCCGCGTTCCCGTGGTTTCGCCACGCGACGCCGGTCGCGGGCTTGTATCTCTGCTCTGCGTACACGCACCCTGGCACGGGCGTGGCCGGCGCCTGCGGATGGAACGCCGCCCGCGCCCTGCTAGATCGGGAGGCTCGATGAGAGCGTCGCTCCTCGCCGTCGCCGCGCTGTCGACAGCGGTCGGCTGCAAGCGCGAGCCAGCCGAACAGACCGGCACCGCCGCGGCGATCCCGAAGCCGTCCGAGGTGCGCGCCGCCGACGGGCTGCCCGTCGAGATCCCCACCAAGCGCACGCCCGCGCCGAGCATCTTCGAGTGGGACAAGGCGCCCGCGCTCCGCGAGGGCTCGGCCGCCGCGGCCGGGTGCACGATCAAGGTGGTGCGCGAGTGGGCGCGCGTCGACTGCTCGGGTGAGCGCAAGCCCGGCGGCACCCCCAGCGACGTCGAGATCAAGTCGGGCTGCTCGAAGGACACCTACGTGTCGATGAAGTCCCACTCCAACGCGGTGACGGCGCTGACGCCGGGCCGCCGCTGCGAGATCCTCTTCTCGTGGACGGGCACGAAGCAGACCTTCATGGCCGACTGGCCCGCCAACAAGCGCCCCACGCTCACGTTCATCGATCCGGTGTGGTCGACGACGCCGCGGCCGCGTCAGTGAGCGCTCAGGGGTGGATGTACACGACGGTGCCGTTCTTCAGCGTCATCGCGCCGTGAAAGCCCTCGGGCACCTCGGGCGTCGTCCACGCGAACAGCCAGGCCGCGTCGGTCGGGTGGAGGTTGATGCAGCCGTGCGATCTCGGGCGACCGAAGTCGTCGTGCCAGTAGGCCGCGTGCAGCGCGTAGCCCTCATGAAAGTACTGCACGTAGGGCACGTCTCGGAGATCGAACCTGTCGTCGTCCTGATCGTTGTCCATCGTCGCCGTCACGTGCTTCGTGTGGACCAGGAACGCGCCGCGCACGGTCGAGTGCGTCTCCAGCGGATCGCCGAGGCCGTCCGCGCCGGTCGACACCAGCGTCGCGTAGACCGGACGCGCGCCCTCCCACGCGACCAGCGTCTGCTTCAGGATCGACACGTCGATCCATTTCTTTCCTTCGGCCGCGAACTGCGGGAGCTCCTTCGGCGGATCGAGCCGCACGAGCCCGGCAGACTGCAGCAGGTAGCGCCCGTCGCGCGCCTCGAGGTAGGTGCTCCTGTCGATGCGCTCGCTCTTGCCGGTCAGCTCCACGCCCTCGCGGTACGACACGGGGCCGACCTCCCTCATGGCCGAGGTCGCGGGATCTCGCTGATAGAAGCGCGCGCTCTTGCTGCGAACGAACACGAGCGGAAGCCCCGCGTCTCGCAGCTCGACGCCACGAAACGTGGACGGCGTGATCGCGCGCACACGATCGAGCGGCACGAGCTGCAGATCGGTGTTGAGCCCGAACGTGCGCCCCTCGTGCTCGAACGCGCCGAGCAGCGCGAACCCCGACTTCGGGAACGCGCGGCCCGCGTAGAGCGCGCCCGGCCCGAGCCGATTGGGCGTGAGGGACGGCACGACCTTGCCGTCGGCGAGCTCGGGCGGCACGGGCGACGTCGTCACCGTCACCGCGCCTTTCTGTCGCGAGGCCTGCGACAGGTGCTTGGTCAGCTCGCCCTCGACCGAGCGCTGCTCCGCCGCGCTCGGGAGCTTCAAGTACAGCGGCGGCGTCGGGAACCTGCTCATCACGTACGGGTACGGCAGCCCCTGCGCGCGATCCGGGCGGCGCTTCGCGAGCGCCGCGACCGCGCCCTCGGGCTGCAGCGACGCGGCCGCGCCCGCGCACACGTAGCCCGCCGGAGCGACGCGGTAGAACCCTCGCTCGCACCCGCCGAACCCCGCCGCCTTCTCGTCGCGCGACACCACGCTCCCTGCCCGCAAATAGCCTATTTTTCTCGAGCGGAACGTCGGTCGCGCGTACACCCAGACCTCCTTGTACAGCGCGAGCAGCTCGGGGCCGGGCGGCGGCGCGGGCTCGTCGGGCTTCACCTCCTCGTCGTCGACGGGGCTCGGCTCCGGCTCGAGCGACGCGCTCATCCCGGGAGGCGGCACCATCGAGACCGGCGCGATCGACACCGAGACGATCGGCACCGCGATCGAGGCCATCGCCGGCACCGCGGTCCGACGAGGCGTGGGGTGGACCGGCCGGACCGCCGACGTCGCGCGCGCGATCGTCCGCGTCACCCACGGAGAGCCGTGCGCGGCCGCGACGCCGAGCCCCGCGGTCCCACCGAGCAAGAACGCGACGACGCCTCGCTTCATGTGCCCGGGGGTAGGTCAGCGCTCGCCGTGGGGCCAAGTTCGCCGCGGCTTGCCGCCGACGGGGACCGGCGCCACGTTGCGAAGCCGATGCGCCCCCTCCTGTTCGCCGCGCTGCTCGCGGCAGGTTGCTCGAAGCCCGCGGCTCCGTCGGCGAGGCCAGCTCCCACGTCGAGCCACGCGTCGATCGACGTGCCCGACACCGATCTGGCCGAGGGCGCGCCCGCGCCGCAGGTCGCGATGACGCTGCAGACCGGCAAGACGCTGCGCCTCGCCGAGCTCGTCGGAAAGAACGTGGCCGTCTATTTCTACCCGAAGGACGAGACCCCGGGCTGCACGGTCGAGGCGGCGCAGCTCCGTGACGCGTTCGAGGAGCTGAAGAAGGCCGACGTCGTCGTCATCGGCGTCTCGTCGCAGGACGCCGAGTCGCACAAGCGGTTCATCGACAAGGAGCGCCTGCCGTTCGATCTCGCGGTCGACGCCGACGGCGCGATCGCCCGCGCGTTCGGGGTCCCGCGCATCCTCGGTCACCACGCGCGCCAGACGTTCTTGATCGGAAAGGACGGCCGCGTGAAGAAGGCCTGGCGCAAGGTCCGCCCCGACGGTCACGCCCAGGAGATCCTCGAAGCGGCGAAGGGGTGAGCGCCGCGCTCGACGCGCTCGACGCCAGCTGCGTCCGCACGGCGCACGGCCCGATCGAGCGCCTCTCGTTCACGCCCGCCGTCGAGCCGCGCGCCGCGCAGGTATCCATATTTCGCATCGGCGACGCCGTCGTCGACACCGGCAGCACCCGCGTCGGGGGCGCCGTGCTCGCCGCGCTCCGCGACCGCCCGCCGCGCCTCGTGGTGCTCACCCACCAGCACGAGGATCATGTTGGAAATATTAGAGGGATCCTCGACGCGTTCGGGCCGATGCCGGTGCTCGCGCCGCGCGGGCTGCTCGGGGTGATCGCCGAGACCCGCTGCGTCCCCGAGTACCGCGCGACCTTCTTCGGGCACCCGCGCCCGATCTCCCTTCACGAGCTGACACCGTACGACGACGGCGACGCGATCGACGTGGGCGGCGCGACGCTGACCGCACTGTCGACGCCCGGACACACGCCCATCCACATGGCGCTCGTCGCGCGCGAGGCGGGCCGCGTGCTCGCGATGACGGGCGATCTCTATGCGCGCCCGAGGGCGACGTTCTTCGAGGCGGCGATCGACGACGCGGCGCGCTCGTACCGGGCGGTCGTCGTGCTCGGCGACGAGGTGACGATGCTGCCGACGCACGGTCGGGTCCGCGACGATGGGCGGGCGACGCTGCTCGCCGGCGCGGACGAGCTCGAGGAGCTGTCGGCGCGTGTCCGCGCCGAGGCGGCGCGGCTCGGAGACGACGACCCCGTACGCATCGCCGAGCGCGTGTTCGGCGACGATCCGATGCGGGCGGCGTCGGGCGGCGAGATCGGCCACGCCGTCTTCGTCCGCGCCGTGCTGTCGCCGCTCCGCGCGCTGCCGGCGACGCCGGTGTGACCCTCGACACGGGGGGCGGCTCGGCTATCTGTGGGTCGGCTCCGGCTCGGGTTCGGGATCGAAGCAGCAGCGCATGCCGGTCTGACCGTCGTGGTAGAATTCGTCGTGCCCGGTCGTCGCGGGGCGGCAGCGGTTGCGCCCGGCGAGCCACCAGCCGCCCTTCAGCGCCGCGCGCCACGGCGTGCGGTGGTTCGGCCCGTCGCGCGCAGTCCACTCGTCGACGTTGCCGACCATGTTGACGACGCCGAACGGGCTCACGCACTCGGCGTGGTCGCGGCCCGCGTGGCGGTTGTCCTTCATCTTGCCCTTCACGACGAGATCGTCGCGGTCGAAGTTGCACAGGCCGACGGGGCGCTCGAAGCCCGTCGGGTACGGCAGCATGTCCTCGCCCTCGCAGGCGAAGTTCCACTCGGCCTCTTCGCAGAGCCGCTTGCCCGCGCTCTCGCACTGCTCCTTCGCCATCTTCCACGAGAGATCGGAGAGCGGGACGTCGCCGAGATCCTTCGAAACCTCCCACTTGTCGATGCAGAACCGCAGGTGCCGACGGTGCTCGCTCACGCAGCGGCTCGGCCGCGCGAACTCGCCGCATCGCTTGCGAGGGAAGGGAGGCGTGTCTGGATCGAGCCATTTCACGCAGTCCTGGCGCACGTCGGGGCAGTAGTCGCCGTGCACGATCACCATCCCGTTCGGGCACGCCACGTCGTCGGCGTCGTCGTGAGACGGCGCGTCCGCCTCGTCGGGCGGGGCGACCTTCGCGCTCGCGCTGGGCGTCGGCATCGAGATCAACGGGCCCGGCGTCGAGAGCGGCGGATCGTGCGTGAACAGCGGCCGCGCGCGTGACATCGGCCCTGGTCGGGGCGGCGCGAGCCCGAAAGGATCTCGAGGCCTCGTCGGAGGGCTCGGGTCACAGCCGACCGTGACCACGAGCAGAGGGGTCCACACCAGCAGCGAGCGCGCGCGCATCGACGAAGGGACCACCCTACGCGCCGGGCGCCGCGCTGGCCCAGATCCCTGCGCTTGACCCGCTCCCGCTCGCGTACGATGCCTGGTCCGTGAGAACGCGCCTGGTGCTCGGAGCCCTCGTCGTCGCGTCGACCGTCGGCCTCTCCGCGCACGCCGAGGCGCCCGCGCCGGTCGACGCGGACGTCACGCGCTACGCCGAGCTCGCCCGGACGAAGAAGGGAGTCGGCGCGTACGCGGCGCTCCGCAGGCTGTGGAGGCGCTGGGAAGAGGCCGATCCGTCGCAGATCGAGGAGGCCCTGGCGTCGGTCGAGTCGTCCGGGTCGGCCGAGCCCGCCGTCCGCGCGTACGCGGGCATGTTGCACGCTTACGCGCGGCGGCGACGCGGAGATCTCGACGGCGCGAAGCGGCGGCTCGCGAAGCTCGGCTACGTCGACCGGTGGCTGATCGTGGGGCCGTTCGACAACGAAGAGAAGGGCTCGCTGAACACGGCGTTCGGGCCCGAAGACGATCTCTCGCAGCCGCTCGTCCTCGGCAAGGCGTACGAGGGCAAGGAGCGCCCGGTCGCGTGGCGGAAGGTCCCGGCCGCGCTCGCGAGCTTCGGCTGGCTCGATCTCGGCAACCTCATCCGCCCCTCCGAGAAGGTGTGCGGCTACGCGACCACGTTCGTCCGCTCGCGCGCGGGCAAGACCTCGACGGCGACCCTGTGGGTGGGGACGAGCGGCGCGTTCCGCGCGTTCTTCAACGCGCAAGAGGTGCTCGCGGATCCAGGATACCGCAGCGTCGAGGCCGATCGCTGGGCCGCCAGGCTCGAGCTGCGGCCCGGCTGGAACCGCCTGACCGTGAAGGTCTGCGGCGACGAAGAGGGCCCGGTCCTCACCGCGCGGCTGGCGGGCCCGGACGGCGCCCCCTCCGACGATCTCGAGGCGTCCCACGATCTCGCGTTCGCCGAGCCAGCCTCGAAGAACACGCGCGCGCGCGCCGCGAAGGTGGAGGCTCCGAAGGGCGTGAAGGTCGTCTCGAAGGGCGATCCCTACGCGAAGGGCGCGAGCGAGAAGGCCGCCGCGGTCGCCGTCGCGCCGCAGGCGGTCGGGGGCGCGCTGATGAGGCTCGCCGCCGTCGTGGCCGACAAGAAGTCCAACGTCGATGAGGTCGAGGCGATGGCGCGCTACCTCGCGCTCACCGGCGGAGACGAGCGGGGCAAGCACCTCGCCCGCGATCTCGCGGCGCGCGCGGCCGAGCTGGCCCCGTCGACCTCGAGGCTGCTGTTCGCCGGAGAGCTCGCCGAGGATCGCAACGCGCGCGCCGACTGGATCGCGCGAGCACGCGCCGCGCTCGCGCCCGGCGAGGACGAGAAGCCGGTGCTGCTGTCCGAGGCGCTGCACGCGCGCGGCGGCGCCAATTTTCGCGACGCGACCCCCTACTTCGATCGCCTGCTCGCGAAGGATCCGTCGCACATCGCGGCGATCCTCGGCCGCGCCGAGCTCTACGCAGAGGCCGGCCTGCGGCACAGCGCGCTCGCGGCGCTCGAGGAGGGCGTCCGCCGCGCGCCCTCCGCGCTGTCGTTGCTGCGCGCGCTCGCGGCGCAGTACCGCGCCGTCGGTCGGCAGACAGACGCCGAAGAGGTCGAGCGACGGTACGCGGCGCGGCGCGCCGACGACGTCGCGTGGCTGCGCGCCCAGCTCGAGGACGCGGTCGCGAGGCGGGACAAGCCCGCGACCGTGCGCGCCGCCGAGCGCGCGATGGCGGTCGATCCCGACGCGTTCCCGACGATCGACGTCGCGGCGCGGGCGCTCCGCGCGATGGGAGAAGAGCCGCGCGCGATCGCGCTGTACGAGCGTCGCCTCGAGGTCGCGCCCGACGACGTCGACGCGATCCGCGCGCTCGCCGATCTCCACGGAGAGAGCGGCCGAAGAGAGCCGCAGCTCTCCCTCTTGCGCCGGCTGCTCGTGCTGCGCCCCCAGGCCAAGGACGTCCGCGAGTACCTCGAGCGCCAGCAACCTCCGAAGGTCCGCAAGGACGAGGCCTACGCCTGGGACGACGTCAAGCTGCGCGAGCTCGCGAAGGAGGCTCCGCCGCCGGGCGTGCCGAAGCGCACGCTGCGCGATCTGCAGGTGACCACCGTGTTCCAGAACGGCCTCGCGAGCCGCTTTCATCAGCTCGTGTTTCAGCCGCTCACCGAAGAAGCGGCCGCCGGCGCGCGGCAGTTCGCGTTCGGGTACCAGGCGGGGCGAGAGGTCGTCGATATCCGCGCCGCGCGCGTGTTCCGGGCCAACGGCAAGATCGACGAGTCCGTCGAGACCGGCGACGGCCCAGCCGACAACCCCGCCATCGCGATGTACACGTCGCAGCGCACCTTCTACGTGCAGCTGCCGCGCCTCGCCGCCGGCGACGTCGTCGAGCTCCGCTACCGCGTCGAAGAGGTCACGCCGCGCAACGAATTCGGCGACAGCTTCTCCGAGACCGCGCCGCTCGGCGCGCTCGAGCCGCTGCGAAGCCTCGAGTACGTGCTGCTCGCCCCCCGCGAGAAGAAGCTACGATTCCGGGCTCCGGCGGGCTTCACCGTCGACGAGCGCGACGACGAGGGGTTCCACGCGTGGCGCGTGCGCGCCGAGCACCTCGCGCCGATCACGCAGGAGCCCGCGATGCCGCCGCTCGCCGAGCTCGTGCCGACGGTGAGCGTCTCGTCCTTCGCCACGTGGGACGACGTCGGCAAATGGTACTGGGGCCTCGCGAAGGACCAGCTCGACGCCGACGACGAGGTCCGCAAGAAGGTCGCCGAGCTGACGAAGGGGCTCACGACCGACGACCAGAAGGTGCGCGCCGTCTACGCGTTCGTCGTGCAGCGCACCCGCTACGTCGCCCTCGAGTTCGGCATCGAGGGCTTCAAGCCGCGGCGGTGCGCGCTCACGCTCTCGCGCGGCTGGGGCGACTGCAAGGACAAGGCGACCGTGATCGTCACCATGCTGCGCGAGCTCGGCATCGACGCGCACCTCGTGCTCGTGCGCAGCGCGCTCCGCGGCGACGCGGCGACGGAGCCGCCGTCGTACGCCCTGTTCGATCACGCGATCGCGTACGTACCGAAGCTCGATCTCTTTCTCGACGGCACCGCCGAGTACACCGGCTCGCGCGAGCTCCCCGCGTTCGTGCGGGGACAGCCCGCGCTGATCGTGACGGCGAGCGGCTCGAAGCTCGTGCGCATCCCCGATCCCCCGAGCGAGGCGACCGCGCGCACGCGCCACGTCGAGGTCACGGTGCCCGACGCGCAGGGCCCCGCGACGCTCGACCTCCGCGTCGAGGCGACCGGCGCGATCGCCGCGGATTTTCGCCAGCGATTCCACGCGAGGGCGACGCAGAAGGGCCGCGTGCTCGAGGATTTCGGCCCCGCGTTCGGCGGGCTCTCCGTCGTCGAGAAGGGCATCGACGTGAGCGATCTCGAGGACGTCGAGTCGCCCGTGAAAATCCGAGTGCAGGGCAAGGCGCTCGGCATCACGCGCCGCTCCGAGGGGGAGCTGTCGTTCGTGGCCGCGCCGTCGACGGGGCTCGTGGAGCGCTACGCGTCGCTCTCGACGCGCCATCATCCGGTGCGCATCCCGTTCGCGCACACGCTCGACGACACGTGGACGGTCAAGCTCCCGGCGTCGGCGCAGCTGAAGCACGCGCCGGAGTCGAAGCGCATCGAGAGCCCGTTCGGACGCCTCGAGATCACCGTCGAGCAGCAGCCCGGCAAGCTCGTCGCGCGCTCCAAGCTCCGCGTGGACAAGACCCGCATCGCGCCCTCCGAGTACGGGGCGTTCCGCAAGTTCTGCGAGGACGTCGACCGCGCGCTCGGCGAGCGCGTCGTCATCGCCCGCTTATCCGCGGCCAGCACAAAAAAACGAGCGGCCGGATCACCTGGGTGATCCGACCGCGCGCTCCACGTGGTGGACGAGTCTAACTCGGACTCGTCGCCGACGTGCGGGGGAACGCCACCGAGGATGGTGGGCACGCCGGCCGGCGGCTCCTTCTTGGAGCGCCCGCCGGCCTTCTTGGGGCCAGGCTTGGCGGCCTTCTTGGCAGCCGGCTTCTTGGCGGCCTTCTTGGGGGCGGCGGCCTTCTTCGCGGGAGCGGCCTTCTTGGCGGCCGGCTTCTTGGCGGCCGGCTTCTTGGCGGCCGGCTTCTTGGCGGCCTTCTTGGGGGCAGCGGCCTTCTTCGCGGGAGCAGCCTTCTTCGCCGGGGCGGCCTTCTTCGCCGTCTTCGGAGCGGCCTTCTTCGCCGCGGGCTTCGCCGTCTTGGTCTTCGCGGGGGTCTTGGTCGCAGTCTTCTTCGCAGCCATTTGGAAATTCCTCCTGTCCGGCCGGGCGACAATGCCCGGCAACAGATGTTGCAACAGATGTATGGCCACGCATTGTCTCTGTCAAACAAAAAAATCGCGCACCTGTCGTTTTGTTCTTGACGGGTTTTTTCCTGCTCTCAGCGCGTTGACGTGCGTTCGGCGCCCCGAGTAGGTTCCGCGGCCGGAGACCGCCATGAACGCACGTCACGTCGCCCTCACCGTCCTCGCCCTCACCCTCCCGTCCGTCGTTGGATGCGGCCACAGCGAGGAGGAGTGGCAGTCGAAATTGAAGGAGATCGAAGGCCTCAACTCGAAGCTCGGCAAGGTCCACGGCGAGAAGAAGAAGTGCGACGACGACCTCGCGAAGGCGCAGGACGACATCACCGGCCTCAAGACCGAGCTCGACGTCGCGCGCGGCAAGGCGGGTGATCTGTCGAAGCTGTCCGCCGATCAGCGCACGATGATCGAGCGCCTTCGCAAGGAGAAGGAGCAGCTCGACGCCATCAAGAAGCGCTTCAACGAGCTGAAGACCAAGCTCGACGCGCTCACCAAGCTCGGCCTCAACGTCACCGTCCGCAACAACCAGATGGTGATCCAGCTCCCGGGCGACGTCCTCTTCGCGTCGGGCAAGACGGATCTCCAGCCGAAGGGCAAGGAGATGCTCCACCAGGTCGCCGACGTCATCTCGAAGGACGCCGGGCTCGCGTCGCGCCACTACCAGGTCGCCGGGCACACCGACTCCAAGGCCTACGCCGGCCCGCTCAAGGACAACTGGGGCCTCAGCCTGATGCGCGCCCGCGAGGTGCTCATGTTCCTCATCTCGACCAAGGATGGCGGCGGGCTCGATCCCAAGAAGTGGGCGGCGACCGGCTACGGCGACACCGATCCCGCGGTGCCGAACGACTCTCCCGAGAACATGGCGAAGAACCGCCGCGTCGAGCTCGTCGTGCTGCCCAACGTCGAGGAGATGCTCGACATCTCGAAGATGAGCAAGTGAGCCGCTTCGCCGCGATCGACATCGGGACCAACTCGGTCCTGTTGCTGGTCGCGGAGCGGTCGGGGGGCGCGCTCACGCCTGTCGTCGAGCGCGCCACGATCACCCGGCTGGGCGAGGGCGTCGATCGTCACGGCGAGCTGGCCCCCGCGGCGCGCGCGCGCACGCTCGAGTGCCTGTCGCGTTACGTCGAAGAGGCCCGCTCGCTCGGCGTCGCCGCGCTCGCCGCGGTCGGCACGAGCGCGATGCGAGACGCGCGCGGTGGGCCCGATTTCGCGGGCGAGGTGGCGCGCCTCCTCGGGGTCGCGCCGCGCATCATCAGCGGCGATGAAGAGGCGCGGCTCACGTTTCGCGGCGCGCTGTCCGGCCTGACGGTCGGGGGCGAGTCCCTCGTGTTCGACGTCGGGGGTGGTAGCACCGAGCTGGTGGTCGGCGAGGGCGGCGCGCCGCGCGCCAAGATCAGCCTCGACGTCGGCGCCGTCAGGCTGACCGAGCGCCACGTCGCGCACGACCCTCCGCTGCCGAGCGAGCTCGCGGCGGCGCGTGGAGACGTGCGCGCGGCGCTCGCGGCCGCGCCTCGACCCGCTGGCGCCGCGACGATGGTCGGGGTGGCGGGCACGGTGACCACGCTCGCCGCGATCGCGCTCGAGGTGGTGCCCTACGACGGCGCGCGCGTACACGGCGCGGTCCTGAGCGCGGGGGCAGTGTCCGAGGTGTGCGCGAGGCTCGCGGGCATGACCCTCGCCAGGAGACTCGAGGTCCCTGGGCTCGACGCGAAGCGCGCAGACGTCATCCCGTGTGGCGCGATCATCGTCGAAGAAATCCTCACATCCCTCGGCGCGCGCGAGCTGGTCGTCTCCGACCGCGGGGTCCGCTGGGGCCTGGCCGAGGAGCTCACGGATCCGGTTGACACGACGCCCGCCGAGCACTAGGGTTCGCGCCACTGGCGATCAGCCTGCGTTCCCTCGCAGGACGGGCACCAGCCCTCTTTGGACCCCTGCTTTCCGCACCTTTCCGCTCCTCTTCACATGACCGAGGCAGCCCGAGTCTGACGTAGTCGATCCACGGTATCCACGTCGAGCGGCGTCGTGGCCATGGGTCGTAGGGCGAGCGAAACGACGGCAAAGGATCGATAACGCAGGAATAGCGGGTCCAGGATGATGGTTCCTCACGTCGCTTCGACGTGGGCCAGCGCCCCGTCAACGGGGGCGAGAGCGACGGTAAGGAGACATGATGCAGGCACGAGTTGCTCATCAGTTCAAGGTCGGTGACAAGGCTGTCTACCCCGCGCAGGGTGTGGCCGAGGTCATCAAGATCGAAGAGAAAGACATCGGAGGCAGCCGTCAGCAGTTCTACGTCCTGCGGATCCTCGACACCGATCGCAAGATCATGGTCCCGGTCTCGAACGCGCAGGCGGTCGGGCTCCGTCAGGTCATCTCCGAGCAGGAGATCCGTGAGATCTTCGACATCCTGCGCGAGCGGACGATCACGTTCGACAACCAGACGTGGAACCGCCGATACCGCGGCTTCATGGAGAAGATCAAGACCGGCAGCATCTACGATGTGGCCGAGGTGCTGCGCGATCTCTACCGGCTGAAGACCGACAAGCAGCTCTCGTTCGGCGAGCGCCGGATGCTCGAGACGGCGCGCGGGCTGATCGTGAAAGAAATTGCGATCTCGCGCGGGCAGACCGAGGACCAGGTGCGCCAGGAGATCGAGTCGATCTTCCTCACGAACTGACCGCTCGGCTCACGACTCGCGGTCGCTCTCCGTGCCGAGAGCGGCCGCGTGTCATTTTTGTGGCTCGACCTGCCGACGTTCGATCGGGGGCAGCGTCGAGAGCACGAGATCGATGCGCCAGCCCCCGTCCTCGAACACGCACGGGATGCCCGCGCGCTCGGTGGCGGGATCGAGCCCGACCACGTCGACGGTCGCGCGCGCGCCGACCGTTCGCGTCGACCACTCCTGCGGTCGAAACCGAGGGAAATAGTGCGAAGGCGCGATCATTTGCTCGGGGGCGAGGCGCTTGCCGGTCGCGGCGCTCGCGCGGCGCGCGCGGTCGGAGAGGCTCCGCTGGGCGCTCTTCGACAGCAGCTCGAAGACGGCGCGCGCGGCCTTGGGATCTCCGTGTACGGCCTCGAGCCGCTCGAGCAGCTCCCGCACCGCGCCCTCGGGGGTGGCGTCGGGGGGCTTGCGCCCGCACGCGACGAGCAGCGGCACGATGAGGAGCAGGCGGCGCACTGGATCCTTCACTGCCACGCTTCGCGGCGGCCTGGTAGAGACCTCGACGATGACCAGGGTGTCGCTCACATGGCCGGGCCGCGCTCGGCGCCGGCCCGCGCCGGCGTCGCTGTCGTCCTACTCCGAGGAGGCGCCCGTGTCGCTCGTGCGCGGAGACGGCGCGGCCGTGCTCGGAGCGCTCGCGTCGCTCGGGGCGCAGGCGACGCTCGTCTACGTCGATCCGCCGTTCTTCACGGGGCGGGTTCATCGCACCAACGCGCGGTCGCGACGCGAGTCGGGTGAGCGTGAGGCGTTCTCCGATCAATGGTCCGATCTCGGCGAGTACCTCGAGCACGTGGAGGCGCTGCTCGTCGCCGCGCGGGAGGTGCTCGCGCCCGAGGGCTCGCTCGTGCTGCACACCGATCCGCGCGTCGGCCACTATCTCCGCGTGCTCGGCGACGAGGTGTTCGGAGACGGCGCGTTCGTCAGCGAGATCGTCTGGCGGTACCGGCGGTGGCCCGCCAAGACGCGCAACTTTCAGCGCGTCCACGATCTGTTGCTGCGCTTCGTCCGGGATCCGTCGGCGACGCCGCGCTTTCACCAGCGACACGAGCCGCTCGCGGCGAGCACCGCGAAGACGTGGGGCGAGGGGCGGCAGCGCGCGCTGATCGTCGACGGCCGCCGCACCCGCTCGACGACGACCGACGAGCCCAGCCCCGGCGCGCCGCTCGGAGACGTGTGGGAGATCTCGATCGTCGCGCCGAGCGGCCACGAGCGCACCGGCTTCCCCACGCAGAAGCCGCTCGCGCTGCTCGAGCGCCTCGTCGACACGCTCACCGATCCGGGCGATCTCGTCGTCGATCCGACGATGGGCAGCGGCACGTCGCTGCTCGCCGCGTGGCGGCTCGGGCGTCGCGCGGTCGGCGTCGATCTCGGCGACGTGGCGCACGAGCTCACGGCGCGCCGCCTCGAGCGCGCGGGGGTGCCCTTCACGAGGGTCGAGTCGACGTGACGCTCAGGCTGCCGTTCTCGCTGCAGCTACCGTCGGGCAAGCGCGCGCGCGTGCTCGCGGTGCCCCCGCGCACGGTCCGCTCGCTCGCCGAGTCGTTCGCCGCGCTCGTCGACGCGGTCGAGGTCGACGGCGGCGCGGCAGCCCTCCCGCTCGCCGACGCCAACGTGCTCCGCGTCGCGCTCGCGCAGGCCGGGATCGTCGACGAGCCCCCCGCTCGCGTGACATGTGAAAATTGTGATGAATCATTCGAGGTGCGCCCCTCGCTGGCGGTCGAGCTCGGGCCGTACCTCGACGGTGAGCTCGGAGACGACGAGCTCGACGAGCTCGACCACGAGGCTGACGATCCGATCCCGAGGATCTCGACCCCCGGCGGCGACGTGAGCACGGCGCGGCTGCGCGCCGTGACGGTGGCGGAGCTCGGGCCGCTCCACGCCGCGCTCGAGGCGCCAGCGCTCGAGATCACCGAGGGCGTCGCGCGCGCGCTCGGGGTGGTGGCGCTCGGCGACGAGCGTGACCCGAGCGTGATCGCGCGTGCGCTCGAGGGCGCCAGCGACGACGCGCTGGGCGAGGTGATCGAGCTGTTCAGCGAGGGGGCGTATCCCGCGCGGCTCACCGCGCTCGTGAGGTGCCCGTCATGCGACGCGAAGACTCCGGTCGACGCGCCCGCGCTGCGCGAGTTCCCCGCCGAGATCGTGCCGCTGTCCGAGCTGCCGGTCGCCGAGGGGTATCCTGATCTCGAGGCGTTCGAGGCGCACGCGCGCGCGAGGTTCAAGGAGGTGACGCGGGAGCGCGGACTATACGGCGTCGTGCTGCTCGTGGAGCACGGCGTCCCGGACTGCGACGCGGGCGGCAACCCGCTGCTCGGCTCGTACGAGCCCGAGGTGCCTGAAGAGGACGGGCTGCCTGGCTGTCCTCCCACGGTGCGGGTGTTCTCCCGCGCGTTTCGCCGCGCGTTCGCCGATCAGCCCGACGTCGTGCTCGACGAGCTCGACGAGACGGTCGAGCACGAGCTGGATCATCACCAGGCGTTCCTGGCGGGCGACGACCCCGAGCACGAGCGCGAGCAGGCGACGCTCGTCGACGAGGAGCGCCGTCGGATCGGCGAGCGAGAGGGGCTGCGTCGCGCCTCCGCGCGGGCGCGCGCGTCGCTCGTCGATCTCCTCGCGCGGGTCTGGCCGTTCCTCGTGATCGTCGCCGCGGTGCTCGCGTGGCGGCAGTGCAGCCAGTTAGCGCGCGCGGACGTAGCGCAGGGTTCGCCGCTGCGCGCCGGTGAGCGGCAGCGCGTAGCTCCAGTCGCCTTCGACGCGCTCGCCCGGCGCGTCGGGGGGCTCGCCTTGCGCCAGCATCACGAACACCGCGCCGTCGGGCGCGAGGCGACGGCCGACCGCGAGCCACTCGGCAGGCGGGAGCGTCGCGCGCGAGATCGCCGACGCGAAGGTGCTCGTCGGCTCCAGCGCCTCGGCGCGCGCGCGCATCACGGTGACGTTGGGGAGCCGCAGCGCGCCGACCACGGTCCGCAACAGCGCGACTCGCTTCGCCAGCGGCTCCACGAGCGTGACCCGCACGTCGGGCCGGAGCACGGCGACGCCGAGGCCTGGCGCGCCCGCGCCCGCGCCGACGTCGACCAGCGGGTCCGTGACGTGAGGCGCGACGATGGTCGCGTCCGCGACGAGCAGATCGACCAGCTCGTCGCCCGAGCGCGCGGCGGTGAGATCGACGCGCTCGTTCCATCTCGCGACCGTCACAGCCCAGTCGGCGAGCGGCTCGGTCGCGCCCGACGCCGTGTGACCGAGCGCGTCGAGCGTCGCGCGGACTCGCTTGCGCGTGGCGGAGAGATCGGTCGGGAGGCTCACGCGCGGACCGGGGCTCGGCTCAGCTCAATGCCAGGCGGCCGTGGTCTTCACGGGCTTGCCGGTGCGGTCGTGCTCCGCGAGCAGCGCCCGCGTCCGGGTCTCGCAGCCGACGCACGACGCGAACTGGCTCCCGTGGTCGCACGACACGATCTTCGCCGTCACAGGCTCCTCGAACTCGCCGGGATCGAGGTGGCGACCGCAGGCGACGCAGTGGATGTGCGGGGCGTGGTCGTGCTCGTGAGGCTGCTCGCCGCCCGCCGCGGCCTTTCGCTCGCGCTTCGTCAGGCGCTTCTCTCGCTTCATCACGCCTTCCTACCCCGACCGTCGTGGTCTTTCACGCGGGTGCGCCGAGGGCGGAAGGTTGCGGTGACGATGCACGGGTCACGCCCGTTTGTTGACATCCCGCGGCCGCGAGGAAACCATCCGCCCAACTTCCGTGCTCCGAGGATCGAAGCTACGCGTCGAGGTCGCCGGCGAGACGAACGTCGGCAAGAAGCGCGCACACAACGAGGACAATTTCGGCATCCTGTCCGACCACGGCGTCTACGTGGTCGCCGACGGGATGGGCGGACATGCGTCGGGCGAGGTCGCGTCGCAGCTCGCGATCGACACCGTCAAGGAGTTCTTCGAGGCGACCCACGACGATCCCGAGAAGACCTGGCCCTACAAGATGGACCGGTCGAAGGGCTACGAGGAGAACCGCCTCATCACCGCGATCAAGCTCGCGAACCTGCGCATCTTCGAGAAGGCGCAGCGCGAGTCGAAGTCGCGCGGCATGGGCACGACGCTCGTGTCGATCTTCGCCGTCGAGGACGGCGTGTACACGGCGCACGTCGGCGATAGCCGCTGCTACCGCGTGCGCGCGGGCAAGATCGAGCAGCTGACCGAGGACCACTCGCTGCTCAACGACTACATCAAGATGAAGCACCTCACGCCCGAGGAGATCGCGAACTTTCCGCACAAGAACGTGATCGTGCGCGCGCTCGGGATGAAGGAGACCGTCAAGGTCGACACGCGGTTCGAGAGCCCGCAGGCGGGCGACACGTTCCTGCTGTGCTCCGACGGGCTGTGCGGGCCGGTGACCGACGAGCAGATCCTCGAGGCCGTCGTCGGAGCGCCCGATCTTCAGGCGGCGTCGCGGCGCCTCATCGAGAGGGCCAACGAGAACGGCGGGCCCGACAACATCACCGCCGTGCTCGCTCGATGGGTCGCGTAGTCGTCGCGCTCGCGCTCACCACGCTCGCGCTCGCGAGCGCGTGTGGCGCGAGGAGCGGAACCCCGGACGACGAGCCCGCGCCGACGCTGCTGTCGCCCGCGGTGGCGGCTGGAGGAGGCGCGGCGGCGAAGGCGGGCGCCGGGGGGAGCACGTCCGCTGCAGGGACGGCGGGCGGTCCAGCGAAGGCAGGCGGAAGCGGGAGCGCGGGGAGCAAGACCTCTCACCCGTGCGGCGACTGCGTCGCGAGCTTCGGCTCGACCGGGTGCGTGAGCCAGCTCGCGCTGTGCCAGCAGACCCCCGCGTGCCTCGCGCTCCACGCCTGCATGGTGAACAACGGCTGCCTCGACGCGCCCGAGCCGCTCGCGTGCGCGGCGGCGCTTTGTCCGTCGTTCATCACGGCCAGCTCCGCCTGGACGCCGTACGCGCTGTGTGGCGCGTGCTTGCCCGCGTGCATCAAGGAGTGCGCGGGCGGCGGGGTCGCGTGCGCGAAATCGGTGTGCGCGCACGACCTGTGTCAAACGGGCGCGTCGCTCGACGCCTCGTGTGATCCTTGCGTGCTCGACACGTGCAAGCTGCGACCACAGTGCTGCGATCCCGCCTCCAGCGTCGGCTGGGACCTCACCTGCACGCAGATCGCGCACAAGCTCTGCGGCGCGTGCCTCGAGTGAGCTCTACGCGCGGCGGAACGCGCGCTCCACGCGGGCGACGAGCGCGGCGCAGACGTCGGTGACGACGCCGACGTCGGACACGCGGAACTCGCGGTCGTTGCGCCCGAGCTCGACCGTCGCGATCAGCCTGCCGTCCCAGCGGACGGGCGCCATCAGCACCCCGCGCGCGGAGCCTCCGCCGACGCGCGCGGCGACCACCCGGTGCGCGACGGACGCGCCGGGCGCGCCGATCAACGTGCGGCCGCGGTGCGCGTAGACCAGCGACGGATCCCGCCGACTCAAGCACAAACCGAGCGTCGCCTCCGCCGGGAGCCCTCGCGTCGCCGAGGCCATGAAACCGACGTACGGCTCGCGGTCGCGGTACAGCACCGCCGCGTCGGCGTGGGTCCATCGCGCCGCGAGATCGAGCGCGAACAGGCACGCCTCACCGAAGTCGCTCGCGTCATCGATCGCCTCGAGCGACGGGCGCGACGTCTCGCGCAGCGCGGCCGTCTCTCGGAGCTGCTCGATCGGGCGCCAGTCGCGCCACCCGGGCTGCGCGACGTACGTGCCCGCCGGGATCTTCTCGTGAGCGAGCCCGCGGAGCAGCTGGTCCGTCGAGACGGGCCCGACCACGAGCCTGCCGCTCGCGAGGAGCCAGGCGGGTGGGGCCTTCGGGCTGGGACGCGGGACGACGTTCGTTCGGATCATCTCTGCACCTCTCGCCGAATCGTCGCGTGCGCGCGCTCGGTCGGGCAATTTTCGGGGTGTGATCACGGGTTGACCCGGCAGAGACAAACCTGGGATCGTGGCGGTGATGATCCGTGAGGTCAGCGCGTCCCGCGACGCAGACGAGCCGCTGCTCGAGGTGGCGTACCTCGCCGAATTCTCGTCAACGCCAGTCGACAAGGACGCGGTGCTCGAGGTCGAGGGCGTGCGCCGACGCGCGGGCGACCTGCGCGCGCTCGCGATCCACGATCTGGCGACGCGCGTCACCGAGCACAAGCTGCTGCGCCGCGCCGATGACACCGCCAGGCTCGCCGCGCTCAGGTTCGTCGAGCGGCGGCTGGTCGAGGGCGACAAGATCGCGCAGTACGGTCGAGAGGGCGCGTTCGTGGGGTTCTTGAAGCGGGTGCTTCACAACCTGCTGCTCGATTGGCTGCGATCGCCGACCGCGCGCGCAGAGCTGCGCCGCGCAGAGCACGATCCCTCGCACGCGCTGCCCGACGAGATCGACGAGATGCCCCTGCCCGGCGAGCTCGCCGAGCGCGCGCGCCTGATGATGAAGAACCACGCGCTGGCGATCCGGGCGCTGCGCGAGCTGCCGCCGGGGCGCGGCGTCCCGCTGCGTCTGTCCTTGTGGCCGGCGTACGAGCACGACGACGAGGACGTGACGGCGTTCGGCGATTTCGCGCGGTGCCACGAGACCGCCGGCAGCCAGACCGACGCGCGCGCGTGCGACTCGGGCCGGCGCTGCGATCTGCCGGACGCCGCCTGGCGCGAGGCTCACGCCGCCGAGCTCGACGCCCAGAAGCGCGCGGAGCCCTCGGGGCTCTCCCGCCGCGTCATCGCCGAGCTGCTCCGCGTCGGCGTCGGCAAGGCGATCGACAAGCGCGAGGGCGCGATCTGCGAGAGGATCAGCAAAGGTCGGCTGATGTTGCTCGACGCGCTCCGTCGTACCGGCGTGGAGGACGTCGCATCATGAACCGAAAGGCCGAGATCGTGGCGCGGGCGCGCGCCATCGCGAAGACGACGGACACCCTGTCACCCGCCGACGTGTGGGCGCTGGGCCGCCTGCTGCGGGTCGCCGAGGGCGACGCCGAGACCGACGAAGAGGCCGCGCTCGCAGAAGAAGCCTCCGCGCTCGCGACGACGCTGCTCGCGCGTGGACGAGCGGCGCTCGAGTGGCCTCACGGCGAGGCGCTGCTCTCGCACCTCTCCGATCCTCGAGGCGCGTTCGAGCCTGCGGCCGACGAGGTCGATCGCCTCGGCGCGTGGTCCGCGGTGACGCTGCGCGCGGAGCCCTCGTCCGACGCGGCGGCGCGGGCGCGTGACACCGGGCGCGAGCTCGCGGTCGCGGTCGCGTCCACGCCGTTCGAGGCGGCGCTGGTGCCGCTCGCCGAGGCCGTGTCTCGGCGGATCGCCGCCGAGGGCGTCGTGGTCGACGCAGAGCCCGTCTCGCTCGCGCTCACCGAGCTCCTCGGCGAGGCGCTGACGCGCGCGCTCGGCGGTGAGCCGCTGTTCGCGCCGCGCGCTCGGCTCGACGAGGCCGACGTCGCGGCGCTCGCGTCGATCCTCGCGCGCGCGCTCGGCAAGGTGTCATTCGCGGTCCCCGCCGAGCTGTTCGACGTCGCGATCCCTGCGGCCCGTCGCGAATCGGCCCTGACGCTCCACGAGGCGGCGCCGCGCGCGCCCGAGCAGACGGTCGTCGTCTTCGGTAGCGTCGAGGTCACCGTCGGCGCGACGGAGCTTCGGGTGGTCGTTCCGCAGGGCGGCCCGCGAGAGGCGCCGGCCCTCGTCTGCATCGAGCGCGGTCAGCCCGGCGAGCCGTGTTCGTCGAGGGGCGGCGCGACGTCGCGCGAGACCGTGTTCACGCTGCCCGCGCGTCGCCGAGAGCTCGACGGCTTCGCGCTGGTGATCGGCGAGCGGTTCGCGTTCTTGCGGAGGGCGTGAGCCGCGTCACTCGACGCGCGCAGACTTCACGGCGTCGAGCATCGGAAAATCCCGCTCGAGGTACGCGTTGCCCTCGGCCTGGATGCGCCCCTGCGACGGACCGCCGCCCCTCGGCGCGCCCTCGCCGTAGCCCTTGTAGAGCTTGTCGACGACGTCCATCCCCTCGGTGACCTCGGCGAACGGCGAGAAGCCCATGGCGTCGAGGCGCGAGTTGTCGACGAAGTTGATGAAGATTTGCGTCGTGCGAGAGCGAGGTCCTGCCATCGCGAACGACACGAAGCCGCGCTTGTTGGACTGCTTCGGCGGATCGTCGGCGATGCTCGCGCGCGCCCACTTCGAAGCGATCTCGGGACTGCCGTGCACGCCGAACTGCGCCATGAACCCGTCGACGACGCGGAAGAACTTGACCCCGTCGTAGAAGCCCGACGACACGAGGTTGAAGAAGCGATCGGCGCCGAGCGGCGACCACTCGCGGCGCACCTGCATCACGAAATCGCCCTTGGTCGTCGCGAAGCGGACCTTGAACGCGTCGGGCGCCTTCTGGGTGAGCGACGCGGGGTCCGACATCGACGGCTTGCCCGCCTCCTTCGCACCGGACGGCGCGCCGCCGACGTCACCCGAGCCTCGACACGCACAGAGCGAGGCCGCGACCAGCACGAACGCGAGGTGGGCGCGCATCAGATGTCCAGGTTCTTCACGTTGAGGGCGTTGGTCTCGATGAACTGACGGCGCGGCTCGACCTGGTCGCCCATCAGCACGGTGAACAGCTCGTCGGTCATCACGGCGTCGTCGACCTTCACGCGCAGCAGGGTGCGCGCGTCGGGGTCCATCGTGGTGTTCCAGAGCTCGTCCGCGTTCATCTCGCCGAGGCCCTTGTAGCGGGTGATCGCCACGCCCTTCTTGCCGCGCTCGTCGAACAGCGCGTGGAGCGCCTCGGCGTCGCGCGCCTCGAGCGAAGCGTCGTCGGTCACGGCGACGTAGGGGGCGGGGCCGAGCGTCGCGAGATCGGCCATCACCGCGAGCAGCTCGCGGTAGTCGTGCGTGTCGCAGAGCGCCGAGTCGAGCGTCGTCTCGCGGCCCTCGGAGCCCGGCCGCGGCGTGACGCGCAGGCTCGCGCCGTCGTGAGAGACCGTGATCGGCGCCCACTCGGGGTAGCGCTCGTCGAGCTCGGCCTTCACCGCCCTCGCGAGCTCGTCGCCCCGCGTGGACATCGACGCGGCGTCGACGCCCGCGCGGACGGCGGCGGCCACGACGCGACCGTCGACGCGCTTGTCGAGCTGCGACAGGTGCGCGCGGTACTGCTTCAGGCGCTTCGCGAGGTTGTACAGCGGCTTGCCCGACACCGGCTCACGCCCCTGCCCGTGCACCGCCAGCCCCTCGATCGCGTGGCCGAGCAGGATCTCGTCGAGCGCCGGTTGATCGCGGACGTACACGTCCTTCTTGGCGCGCTTGATCTTGAACAAGGGAGGCTGCGCGATGTAGAGAAAACCCTTCTCGATGACCTCGGGCATCTGCCGGTAGAACAGCGTCAAGAGCAGCGTGCGGATGTGGCTGCCGTCGACGTCGGCGTCGGTCATCAGGATGATGCGGTGGTAGCGCAGCCGCGAGATGTCGAACTTGCCGCCCTCGCTGATCCCGCAGCCGAGCGCGGTGATCAGCGTGCCGACCTCCTGCGAGGACAGCATGCGATCGAGGCGCGCGCGCTCGACGTTGAGGATCTTGCCCTTCAGCGGCAAGATCGCCTGAAAACGGCGGTCGCGCCCCTGCTTGGCCGAGCCGCCGGCGCTGTCTCCCTCGACGATGTAGATCTCGCTCTCGGCCGGATCCTTGGACTGGCAGTCGGCGAGCTTGCCGGACAGCGACGCGATGTCGAGCGCACCCTTGCGGACGACCTCGCGAGCCTTGCGCGCGGCCTCCCGCGCCTTCGCGGCGAGCACGGCCTTCTCGAGGATGCGGCGCGCGACGCTGGGGTTCTCCTCGAAGAAGGTGCCGAGCTTGTCGGCGACGATGCCCTCGACGATGGCCTTCACCTCGCCGGAGACGAGCTTGCTCTTGGTCTGCGAGTCGAAGCTGGGATCGGGGTGCTTGACGCTGACGACGGCGGTGAGGCCCTCGCGCACGTCGTCGCCCGAGAGCCCTTGCTTCATGTCCTTGAACAGCGAGGCGCCGGCGCCGTAGGCGTTGAACACGCGCGTCAGCGCCCCGCGCAGGCCCGTCAGGTGAGTGCCGCCGTCGCGGTTGTGGACGTTGTTCGTGTAGCAGAACACCTGCTCGACGAAGGTGTCGTTCCACTGGAGGGCGACCTCGGCCTTGATGCCCGCCTCTTCGCCGACGAACTGGATCGGCGCGTCGTTGACGGGCTCCTTGTTCTTGTTGAGCAACGTCACGAAGTCGACGATCCCGCCCTGGTATTCGAAGCGCTCCTTCTTGCCCTCGCCGCGCTCGTCCTCGAGCTCGATCACGAGCCCGGGGTTCAAGAACGCGAGCTCGCGGAGCCGACTGCCCAGCGTCTCCCATGAGTATTCGAGCAGGGTGAAGACCTCGGGATCGGGCTTGAACGTGACGCGCGTGCCGGTCGTGTCGGCGTCCGACACCGCCGTCAGCGCCGAGAGGGGCACGCCGCGCGAGTAGCCCTGGCGCCAGAGCTTGCCCTGCCGGCGGATCTCGAGGACGAGCGACTCGCTGACGGCGTTGACCGCCGAGACGCCGACGCCGTGCAGCCCGGCCGAGACCTTGTAGCTCTCGTTGTCGAACTTGCCGCCGGCGTGGAGCACCGTCATCACGACCTCTGCCGCCGACACGCCCTTTTGCGGGTGGATGTCGACGGGGATGCCCCGACCGTCGTCGTCGACGGTGACCGAGTTGTCGGCGTGGATCGTCACCCCGACGCGCGAGCAGTGCCCCGCGAGGTGCTCGTCGACCGAGTTGTCGATGACCTCCCACACGAGGTGGTGCAGCGCGGAGCCGTCCTGCACGTTGCCGATGTACATGCCGGGGCGCTTGCGCACAGCCTCGAGGCCCTCGAGGATGGAGATGCTGCTCGCCCCGTACGCCTCGGCCTTCGGGCCGGTGTCTTGGTTCGTTTGAGTCATCGCATTCTTGGGGGAAAAAACCCCGATCGACGAGGCCCGCAGGGTACTTCGCTCCGCGCCCCGCCGCCAGCGCGGAAGGCATGTGCGCGGCGCTTTTTTTGGACTATCTCGGACCCGCGCGCCGCGCGCAGAAGAGCCCCCCATGTCGACCGCCCTCCAGCCCGAGTCCTCCGCCCCTCGCAGCGCTTTTTTTCAGCACAAGATCGCGTCGATCCTCGCGATCGCGCCGCTCGGCGTCTGGACTGTGTGGCACCTCTGGTCGAACCTCGCGGCCTTCGGCGGCGCCACCGAGTGGGAGGAGGCGGTCACGGGCTCGAAGCACCCGCTCACGACGCTCCTGACCATGATCGTCGTGTTGCTGCCGCTGCTGATCCACACGGCGTGGGGGCTGAAGCGGCTGACGACGTCGCGCCCCAACAACGATCGGTACGGCTACTTCGGCAACCTGCGCTACCTGCTGCAGCGCCTCAGCGCGGTCGGCGTGCTGCTGTTCCTCGGCGCGCACATCTTCCTCGCGTTCATCAAGCCGCGCTTCCTCGAGGGGCACCCCGAGGCGTTCGCCGACATCGCGCACGAGATGCGGTTCCACGGGCCGACGCTCGTCGTGTACCTGCTCGGGACGCTGGGCGTCGCGTACCACCTCGCGAACGGTCTGCAGGGCTTCGCGATGGGCTGGGGGATCGCGACCACGAGCCGCGGGCTGAAGCGCGTCGAGCGGGTGACGCTGGCGCTGTTCGTGGTGCTCCTCGCGATGTCGTGGGGCTCGATCTACGCGCTCCACCAGGCGGGGCGCTGAGGCCCGCGCGGGTCAAGGCGCGGCGCCGTGCGTGCGCAGCACCGCGACGATCTGCCCGTCGCGGCGCAAGGTCGCGCGCGTCCGACCGAGCGAGAGCGAGCCGTCGTCGATGGAGATGCGCGCGCGCGGGAGGCTCCCGACCGCGTGCACGCGGGTGCGCAGCCTGCCGAACCTGCGGTACGCCTCCCATGACTCGGCGGGGATGGTCGGCGCGAACACCGCTGCGTCGCCGAGGCCGAGCGCGTCGATCGCGCCGAGCAGCCCGCCGCTCTCCGTCCCGTCGGAGAAGGGCACGATCGCCCCTCGCTTCGCGCGCGCCGCGCCGCCCATCAGCGCCGGGAAGCACGCCGACAGCGACGCGGGCGGAGCGACGAACGGCGCGAGGGCGAGCGCGCACGTGAGCGCGAGCGGCGGCCAGGTCGCGCCGAGCCAGCGAGACGCCGCGCGTCCGAGGAGCACGGCGCCCCACGTCGCCGCCACCGCGACGAACGGCAAGGCGAGCGCGTAGCGTCCGGGGAACCTCCCGAGCATGGGGGGAACGATCAGCGGGTGCCCGATCAGGACGACGATCGCGATGAGCGACGACGTGAGCGCGCGCCGCTTGATGCGCGTCGCCGACAGCGCCCCGACGATCGCGAGCACCGACGTCGCCGACGGCAGCGCGAGCAGCAGCGACGCCGCCGCGTGCCCGCGCGGGATCGTGTCGGGCATCGGCGCCTCGCCTCGCCAGACACCCCTCGCGATCTCGGGGGCGCCTGCGGCGACGAGCAGCTCGCGCGCGCGGTCGAACGGGTGCGCCCACAGCGCGCGGTCGAGCGCGACGTAGACCACCACGCCCACGACCGGCGCGAGCGCGACCGACGCCGGCAGCGACGCGCGGCCGCTCGAGAGCTGTCGCCGCGCGTCGGCCCACGTCGTCATCAGGTGCTCGAGCGCCATCACCGGCAGCGCCCACAGCGCGACGAGCGACCACGACGCCGCGGCGCCGACCGCCGCCGCCGCGAGCGCCCCGAGCCACGGGCTCGCCCCGGGTCGTGACGCGAGGTGCAGCGTCATGGCGACCGCGAGCCACGCGGCGACCGGGCCGTCCCCGCCTCGCGCCACCAGCTCGATCGTCGCGCGTGGCGCGAGGATCGCCAGCGCCGCGCCCAACGCGGCGATCGGTCGGGAGAAATCGCTCCGCAGCAGCGCGTACGCGGCGACCGGCAAGAGCGCGCTCGTCGCGACCACCGGCAGGCGCGCGTCGGTCAGGCGATCGGCGACGTGGAGCCTGGCGCCCGGCGTCGCCAGCCACCGCGAGACGGCGACCGCCTCGCCCTCGAGCAGCCCGAGCGCGCGCGCGGCGCGGAGCAAGAGCGCGAACGCGCCCACCCACAGCGCGAGCGCCACGCCGACGTCGATGAGCGGCGCGTCCCGTGGTGCGACGTCGCCGTCGGCGCTCACGACGGGAAGGACAGCTCGCGCAGCAGGACACCTGGCACGCGCGCGCCGCCCAGCGAACGAAAGTCGTACGTCGAGGTCGCGGGCACGAGCGACGCGCGCGCGTCGAGCGCCTCGAGCGACGCGCCGAACACGCGGAAGATCGTGTCGTCGAAGCGGAGGTTCTCGATCGGTGCGATCTGCTCGCCGCCCCGCACCAGCGTCGTCGCGTAGCGGGTCATCCCGGTGATGCGGCCGCCGGGCTGATCGCTCCAGTTGAGGTACCAGAGGTTCGGCACGTACAGGCCGTCGCCGAGCGTTCGCAGGATCTGGTCGGGCTCGAGCGCGCCGGGGGCGATCGACGGCGCGCGCATGGCCTCCCCCTGCTGGGCGCCGTTGGCGGGGACGCCGTACTCTCGCGCCGTCCGGGCGCTGACGAGCGAGCCCTCGAGCTCGCCGCGCGTGACGATGGGGACCACCTCGGGCGCGAGGTCGCCCTCGTCGGTGAACGCCGGGACGTCGCCGCGCGTGAAATCTTCGGAGAGCGAGAAGAGCGGCGAGAAGCGGAGGTGCTGCTCGCGCGCGCGGAGCAGCGGGCTGTCGCCCTGGCGGATGGCCGCCTCGCCGACACCGCCCCACGACAGCATCTCGACGAGCTCGGCGACGGCCATCGGACCGAGGTAGACGCGGTGCGCACCCGGCCCGACCCTCGCGGGAGGACGCGTTAGAATCGGTAGATTTGCGCGCGCGTCGTCGAGCAGCCGCGACCACGCGGCGAGCTCGAGCGACGCCCCCGCGAGCTGCAGCTTGATCGCCTTGCCGTTGTCGGCGACGACGGACGCGTCGACGACCGCGCGTGGCGTCTCGAACCAGTGCTCGGTCCCCGCGGAGCAGAGCACCGCGCGCGCGATCGTGCCCTCCGCGGTGAGACCCGACAGATCGAGCCCGTGCGCCGCGTCGAGCAGCTCGCCCGTGTTGACGCGAGCGGGCGCGTCGACGAGCGCTCTGCGGGAGGTGCCCCTCGCGCGCGCGAGCTCGGAGAACGGGCTCTCGGGGAGCCGGCTCACCTGGACGGAGAGCTCGTCGAGCGCCCGCCGCGCCCGCGCGGTGTCCGCGGAGCGTTCGCCCGTCAACGTGAGCGCGCTCGAGGACTCGAACAGCGCGCCGTCGCGGCGCTCCACGAGCCGCAACGACAGCTCGGCCTCGTCGACGTGACCCGCCTGACGCACGCGCGTCCGCGCGATCCGGACGAAATCGCTCGACTCGGCCTTCAGCTCGACGGTGAGCGTCCGGTGGGCGGGCAGCCCCGCGAAGAGCGTGCCCGCGAGCGCCTTCACCCGCGCCTCGAGGCCGCTCACGACGCTCCTCCGAACACGCTCACCCGCTCGAAGCGGCAGACCGGCGACGCGTGGCCGACGCGGATGACCTGGTTGGGCTCGCCCTTGCCGCAGTACGGCGTGCCGAAGACGCCGAACGTCTCGCGGTCGCCGACGCCGGAGAGGTTGCGCCAGAACTCGAGGGCGCGGCCTCGATAGTTGGGATCTCGCACGATCGGGCCGAGCTCGCCGTCGACGATCAGGCGGCCGAGCTCGCAGCCGAACTGAAAATTTTCGCGGCGATCGTCGATCGACCACGAGCGGTTGGCTTCCATGTACACGCCGCGCTCGACGCCCGCTATGAGCTCGCGCTCGGTCGACGTGCCCGGCTCGACGTTGAGGTTCGCCATGCGGTCGATCGCGGCGCGGTTCCACGAGCTCGCGCGCTGCGACGCGACGCCCGGAGCGCCCGAGCGCGCCTGGCTCTCGACGCCGCCGAGCAGGCGCACGAGGCGCCCGCGATCGATCACGAGCTCGCGCGTGGCCGCGCCGCCGACGTCGTCGAACGCGTAGCTCGCGTGCTCGACGGCCACCGTGGGATCGAACGTGACGGTCAGGAGCTCGGAGCCGTACTGGAGCACGCCGACGTCGGAGAGCTGGACGAAGCTGGTGCCCGCGTAGTTGCGCTCGTCGCCGAGGATTCGGTCGATCTCGAGCGGGTGCCCGATGCTCTCGTGGATCTGCAGCATCATCTGATCGGGCGCGAGCAAGAGCGTGCGCACGTCAGAGGGGCACGGGTCCGCGTCGAGCAGCGCCAGCGCCTCTTCGCCGACGCGCGCCGCGCGCGCCTCGAACGCGGGATCGTCGAGCGCCTCGGCGCCGAGCTGGTGGCTGCGCCCGAGCGGCCCGGCGTCAGAGCGCTTCTGGACGAGGCCGTCGCGCGCCGCGGTCGCGGACAGATCGGTCGAGAGGTGAAAGGTCTCCTGCGTGACGTCGGCGCCGCTGGTCGACACGAGGCGGCTCGTCACGTCGACCGCGCGAACGCCCGCCGTCGTGCGCAGGATGGCCGGGCCCGCCTTCAGCCGTCGAGAGAGCGCGACGAGCCACGAGAACACCGACGCGTCGACGTCACGGCGCGCGACGCCTGGCGAGCGATACGAGCCGCGCGCCGGTGGGCGAGCGCGCTCGTCGAAGCGGTGCACCGCGTGGGGCGCGGAGGCGCGCGCGTGGGCCGCAGCCCGCTCCATCGCCGCGCGACGTCCGGCGTCGTCACGCGCCGCCGTCGCCGCGTAGCCGAACGCGCCGTCGATCAACACCTCGCAGAGCACGCCGCACGAGTCGCGCGTCGACGACAGCTCGGGGCGCCCGTCGCGCACGAACGCCGAGCGCGTGACCTCGCGCACCTCTCTCAAGCCCGCCCACGTGACCCCTCGCGGAGCGACGCGCGCGAGCTGCGACGACAGCTCGGTCACTGGCGCACCTCCTGGTTCGGAGAGAGGGCGTCGCGGTAGCGTTCGTCGAGGACGATGCAGGACGCCTCGTCCTCACGGTCGGTGGGGTTGAGCCCGCAGTAGGTGACGTCGGCGAGGTGTCGCCACCGCCCGGCGCGCGCGCCCTCGTCGGGCCGCACCGGCGTGGTGCAGGGGAAGCAGCCGATCGTCGGGAAGCCCATCGCGTGCAGCGGGTTGATGACGACGTCGTGCGCGGCGATGTAGGCGTCGAGCTCGTCGTCGGAGGTGTGCGCGAGCGGGTGGACGCGCAGCGCCCCCAGCTCGGGATCGAGGTCGAACGTCGTGACGGCGCCGCGGCGCCCGCCCTCGCTCCTGCGCAGCGCGCCGATCAGCGCGTCGTAGCGCCCCCTGGTCGCGAGCAGCGGCGCGCTCTTTCGGAGCTCGCAGCACCGCTCCTGACCCGCCTTCGAGAGGTACAGCGGGCCGTGCTCCGCGAGCTGCTCGGCCATCGTCTGTCGGGGCGAGAGCGTGAGCACGCGCAGCCGCGGGTGCGTCGCGGCCAGCCTGTCGCGGGTCGCGCGCGTCTCTTCGTGCAAGACGCCCGTGTCGACGAAGAGCACGTCGAGCGCGAGCCCGGCTCGGTCGGCCATGTGCGCGAGCGCGCACCCGGCGCGCTGCATGCTAGACAGCAGCGCGGCGCGCTCGCCGAACGTCTCCGCCGTGAAGCGGAGGACCTCGAGCGGCGGCGCGCCGAAGAAGCGCTGGTTCAGCCCGGCGAGCGACGCGCGCGTGATCGGCAGCGGCATGCACGCCGCCTTACCACACGCGCGCTCGAGCTCACTTCTTGAGGTTCGCGAGGGCGAAGTCCCAGTTGACCAGGTGGGTCAGGTACGTCTCGATGTACTTCGGTCGCAGGTTGCGAAAATCGATGTAGTAGGCGTGCTCCCAGACGTCGATCGTCAGCAGCGCCTTCTGGCCGTGCTTCATCGGCAGGTCGGCGTTGCCGGTCTTGGTCACCTTGAGCTTGCCGCCCTCCTCGACGAGCCACGCCCAGCCTGAGCCGAACTGCGTGGCGGCCGCCTGGCTGAACTCTTCCTTGAACTTGTCGAGCGAGCCGAAATCGCGGTCGATCGCGGCCGCGAGGTCGCCGGTGGGGGCGCCGCCTCCGCCGGGCTTCATCGAGCTCCAGTAGAACGTGTGGTTCCAGATCTGCGCGGCGTTGTTGAACACGCCTCCGTCGCTCCCGAGGATGACCTCTTCGAGGGACTTGGACGCCTCTGGCTTGCCGTCGAGCAGCTTGTTGAGGTTCACCACGTAGGCGTTGTGGTGCTTGCCGTGGTGGTACTCGAGGGTCTCGGCCGTGAGGTGGGGCGCGAGGGCGTTCTTGTCGTACGGCAGGGCGGGGAGCTCGAAGGGCATGGCTTTCCTCTCTTGGGGCGTGCGGCGTGGCCCGCGCGAAAAAAAACGGGTCCAGCACGTTACCCACGAAATCGCGGTCCGCAATGATCTAATCTCCCCCGCATGAAGAGATCATGGTCCACGTGGTTCGCGGGTGTCGCGGCGCTGTCTGCAGCCGCGCTGGTGGCGTGCGGCGGCGACGACTCGAGCGGAGGCACGACCCCCGGCGGGTCGAGCGGGCGCACATGCACGACGGTCGAGCCGACGCTCGCGAGCCTCAACGCCAACATTTTCTCGTCGACGAAGAGCTGCGGCGGCACCAACTGCCACGGCGTCAACCGCGACGCGCTCAACACGCTCCACCTCGAGGGGCAGAGCGACGCCGACGTCCTGAAGGAGCTCACCGCCCAGACCGATCGCGGCGACGGCTCGATGCGGATCGTCCCGGGTGATCCGTCCAAGAGCTTCTTGCTCGCGAAGGTGAAGGGAGACTTCACGGGGTTCCCTTGCAAGGCCGTCGCCGATCCCAAGGCCGTGGGCTACTGCGGGGATCGCATGCCCGGGCCGCCGAACCCGGCGCTCTGCGCCAACGAGATCGCCGCGATCGAGAAGTGGATCGCCGCCGGAGCGATGCCGTGAAGGCGGGGGTCGCCGCCCTCGCGTTGCTCACGCTGGCCGCCTGCGGCGGAGGCGACGACAGCGGCGCGCCCCCGCCCGCGCAGAAGGTCTATGGCTCGACGCTGACCGAGATCCGCAGAGAGATCTTGAAGCCGTCGTGCGTGTTCATGCCGTGCCACAGCGACATGGGCAAGGCGACCGCGGGGGGGATGTCGTTCGAGGAGAACTACACCAACGAGCAGATCCGCGCGGTGCTGCTGTCTCCCGCGCGGGCGATCCCGAACGACGTCGTCATGCGCGTCGTCCCGGGCAAGCCCGAGGAGAGCTTCTTGCTGCAGAAGCTCGAGGCCTACTCGGACGGCTTCAAGGGCCGGTCGTGCAACTCGCTGCCGCAGGTCACCGGCGAGCTGTGCCCCGACAAGAAGGGGCCGTGCTCCGCGTGCCTCTCGCCGATGCCGCGCGCCGACGTCGAGCTGGAGCAGGCCGCGCGCGACGCGATCCGCGCCTGGATCGAGAAGGGCGCGCTGGTCGATTGATCGGGCGGCTGGTCGGCCTCATCGCCGAAGAGGAGGCGGACGGCGCGCTCGTGCTCGTCGTCTCCGGGGTCGGCTACGAGGTCGCTGCGCCGCTCGGCACGACCGGGCGACTGCGCGCGCTGTCGCCGACGGGGCCGCACACGCTGTTCATCCACACCAACGTCCGCGAGGACGCGCTCGAGCTGTTCGGCTTCGCGACGCGGCACGATCGGGACGTGTTCCGCGCGGTCATCGCCGTCTCGGGCGTGGGGCCGCGCACGGCGCTCTCGGTGCTCTCGGCGCTGCCGGGGGGTGAGCTCGCGCGGGTCATCGCGCGCAAGGAGATCGCGCGCCTCGTCGCGATCAGCGGCATCGGAAAGAAGACCGCGGAGCGCTTGCTGCTCGAGCTTCGCGACAAGCTCCCCGCGCCGACCGGCGCCGCCGCGCCGCCGGCGGAGGGGCCGAGATCGGCCGCCGCGTCGGCCACCGCGCCGGACACGCGCGAGCTGCTCGTCTCGGCGCTGACGCGAATGGGCTACAAGCCGGCCGAGGCCGAGCGCGCGGCTGGAGAGCTCGACGACAAGCTCGGCGACCTGTCGCTGTCGGACGCCGTCCGCGAGGCGCTGCGCGTGCTCGCGAAGGGCTTACACACCGCTATTTGTTGAGCATCCCGCCGGCGCGATCGGCGCACCCGCGATCGCCCTGGTGGCGGCAGATCGCGCGGAGCATCTTGATCTCCTCGGGGGTGCCCCTGCCGCTGAAGACCTTGCCCTCGAGCTGCCGTCGGAGCGCCGCAGCGCCGTCGGCCGTCGTGGGGTCGGGGGTCCCGGCCGCTGGCGTGGGCTCCTTCTTGTCCTTGTCGCCCTTCTTCTTGGCCGCGGCGGTGGGCTCGGGCGTCGCGGGCTCGGCGGTGGTCGACGCGGGCGGGGGCGCGGCGGCCGCCTTCGCGCTGGCCTCGGGCGCCGCGGGCTTCGGGTCCTTCGCGCTCGGCAGCGCGTCGACCGTGGTGCCGCCGCTGGTCAGCTTCGCCAGCTCGTCGGCGGCGCGGCTGCGGCGCGCGGCGTCGACGCTCGGGTTCTGCGCGACCTTGGTGAGGAGCTCCTTGCGGGTGAGAGGATCGATGTCCTCGGCGGCGGCGCGCTTGAGCAAGGCGTCGGCCCAGAGGCCGTGGATCCTCGCGAACTCGGGATCGTTGCGCGCCGGATCGCCAGCCGGGAGCTCGGCGAGCTTGACGACCGCGGCGTCGTAGTCGCCGGCGTGCGCGGCCTTGACCGCGTCGGCGAGGGTGCGCCTGCCGGGATCGTCGGCGCGCGTCGCCGCGCCGCCCGAGTCGGCGTCCCCGCCGCGCGTGGCGAACACGGCGACGAGCCCGACCAAGACGAGCAGCGCCGCGCCCACGCCGACGTACACGCCCGTCTTCGACTTCTTCATCCCGGGCGGGAGCGACGCAGCGCGCGCGGCGGTGACCGCGATCTGCTGCGAGATGTCGGCGCCGAGGCGGACGACCTGGCCCTTCTCGAGGAAGCGCAGCTTGACGTCTCCGAGCTCGATGAGGTCGCCGCCCTCGAGCAGCGCGCGGCGCAGCTCGACGCCGTTGACGCGGACGCCGTTGGAGCTGCCGCGATCGAGCATCTCGAAGCGGCCCGCGCCGAGCGCGCGGATCTCGGCGTGGACGCGGCTGACCGACGGGTGGTTGACCGAGACGGCGCAGTCGGCCTCGCGGCCGATGGTGTAGATCTCGGCGCCGACCAGCGGAAATTCGCGCCCCGGCTCGGGCGCGCTGAGCAGGAGGATGCGGTCGCAGCGCTCGCTCGCGACCGGCGCCGCCGTCGAGTCGGCCGCGTCGTCGGTGACGAAGAAGCGATAGTCGCCGATCTGCACGACGTCGGCGTTGGCGAGATCGGCCTCGCCGGCGACGCGCTGGCCGTTGACGTACGAGCCGTTGTAGCTCGCGTGATCCTCGATGGACCAGCGCGCGCCGTCCTTGCGGAGGGTCGCGTGGCGGCGCGAGATGTTGCGCTCCGTGAGGCGGATGGTGTTGCCCTCGTCGCGCCCCAGTGAGTACTCCTCGCGCACGAGCGGCAGGAGGGTCTGCTTGCCCTCGTCATCCTCGATGGTGAGCTTCCACATGGTCGGCCGACTGGCGGCCCCAAAGTCTAGCCAAAATATGGTCCGCGCTGCAATGGATAGGGGCGCCGCGCGCTCGACCGGGCGCGTGCTAGGCGAGCCGGCATGATCAAAATCTTCGACGACCTCGACCGCGAGCTCGTGCTCGGTCGGTCACCATCGAGGGTCGTGTCGCTGGTCCCGAGCGAGACGTTCAACGTGGTCGCGCTCGGCGCCGGTGACCGCCTCGTGGGGCGCACGGACTACTGCGTGCACCCCGCGGGACTCGCCATGCCCGCGCTCGGCGGCCCCAAGAACCCCCGCGTCGACGAGCTCCTCGCGCTCGAGCCCGACCTCGTGCTCGCCAACAAGGAGGAGAACACGAAGGGAGATCTCGAGCGGATCGTCGCCGCGGGCGTGAAGGTGTTCGTGTCGTTTCCGCGGCGGGTCGCCGATGGGCTCGCCCACCTCGGACGGCTGACACGCGTGCTCGGGACGGGTGAGCGCCCCGGCGTGAAGGCGCGGCTGCGCGACGGTTACCACGCGCTCCGCGACGCCGAGGCCGCGCGCGCGACGCTGACGCCGCTCGGGGTGTTCGTGCCGATCTGGATGGAGCCGCTGATGACGATCCACGGCGACACGTTCATGTCCGACCTCCTCGATTTGGTAGGATTGCAGAACGTGTTCGCCGACCGCGAGCGGAGGTACCCGCTCGCGGCCGACCTCGGCCGGGCGCCGCCGCTGTCGCCCGAGGAGGTGGGCGGGCGCGACACCCGCTATCCGCGCGTGACGCTCGACGAGGTCACGGCGCGCGCGCCCGAGCACGTGCTGTTGCCCGACGAGCCGCACCCGGTCTCCGACGCTGACGCCGCGGTCTTTCGGGCGCTCGACGTGCCGGCGGCGCGCCGCGGGCTGGTGCTCGCGTGCGAGGGGCGTGATCTCTGCTGGCCGGGCGCGCAGGCGCTCGACGCGCTGCCGCGGCTCCGCGAGGCGGCCGCGGGGTGGCGCGAGGCGTCGCGATGATCCGGCTCGCGGTGTTCGTCGGCTTGATCACCGCGATCGTCGCGCTGTCGCACCTCTACCTGTACCGGCGGCTCGTGGTGCAGCCGGGCCTCCCGCCGCGCGCGAGACGCGTCGTCGCCGCGGGCCTCGCGCTGCTGGCCGTCTCGACGCCGACGTCGCTGCTGCTCGGGCGCGCGCTCGCGCCGTCTGCGCGCGCCCTCTTCTTCGTCGGATATGGATGGATCGGGGTCGCGTTCCTGCTGATGCTCGCGCTCGCGGTGAGCGATCTCGTCCGGCTCGGCGCGCGCGTGTGGGAGGGCGCGCCGTCGCCCGAGCGGCGCCGATTCTTCGGGCGAGTCTCCGCGCTCACCGCGTCCGGCGTCGCGGGGACGCTCGGCGCGTGGGGCGTCGTCGAGGCGCTGACGCCCGTCGTGCGTCGCGTGCAGGTCTCCTTGAAGCGCCTGTCGCCCGCGATGAGCGGCACGCGCGTCGTGCAGCTGACGGACATCCACGTGGGGCCCTTGATCCAGGCGGGCTTCGTCGAGCGGATCGTCGCGGCGACCAACGCGCTCGAGCCCGATCTCGTCGTGATCACCGGCGATCTCGTCGACGGATCGGTCGCGCGGCTCGCGCCCGAGCTGGCGGCGCTCGGGCGGTTGCGCGCGCGCCACGGCGTGTACTTCGTCACCGGCAACCACGAATATTTCAGCGGCGTCGACGCGTGGGTCGAGCACCTGCGCGGCCTAGGGATCGTCGTGCTGCGCAACGAGCGCGTCCGCGTCGGCGGCGAGGACGGCTTCGAGCTCGCGGGGGTGGACGACTATCGATCGCGCACGCACGACGTCGCCGCCGCGCTGCGGGGCCGCGAGCCGGACCGCGAGGTCGTGCTGCTCGCGCACCAGCCAAAGAGCGTCCACGAGGCGGCGCGCCACGGCGTGGGCCTGCAGATCTCGGGGCACACCCACGGCGGGCAGATCTTCCCCTGGGGGCTCCTGGTCGCGCTCGATCAGCCGGTCGTGCAGGGTCTCGCGCGCTTCGGCGAGACGCAGGTGTGGGTGTCGCGCGGCACCGGGACCTGGGGCCCGCCGATGCGCGTCGGCGCGCCGCCAGAGATCTCCGAGATCACGCTCGTCGCCGGCTGAGGTATGCGGGGCTCGTGCGCTTCACCCAGGCCCTCATCCGCACCTCGAAAGAGGCCCCCGCCGACGCCTCGGGCGTCAGCCACGTCCTGCTGACCCGCGCGGGGATGATCCGAAAGGTCGGCGCGGGCATCTACGACTATCTCCCGCTCGGGCTGCGCGTGCTTCGCAAGATCGAGGCGATCGTCCGCGCCGAGATGAACGCGGCCGGCGCGCTCGAGGTGCTGTTGCCGGCGATGCTCCCGGCCGAGTATTTTCAGGAGACGGGGCGCTGGTCGGGCTTCGGCGACACCTTGCTGCGCTTCAAGGATCGCAAGGGCGCCGACTACCACCTCGGCCCGACCCACGAGGAGATCATCACCGATCTCGCGCGCCGCGAGGTCAAGAGCTACCGCGAGCTGCCGCTCAACCTCTACCAGGTGCAGACCAAGTTCAGGGACGAGGCGCGGCCGCGCGCGGGGCTCTTGCGCTGCCGTGAATTCTTGATGAAGGACGCCTACTCGTTCGACGTCGACGAGGCGGGCGCGAAGGCCAGCTACGAGAAGATGCGCGTCGCCTACAACCGCATCTTCACGCGGCTCGGGCTCGACTACCGCATGGTGAGCGCCGACAGCGGCGCGATGGGCGGCTCGACCAGCGCCGAGTTTCAGGTGCTCACCCAGAGCGGCGAGGACGCGATCGCCGTCAGCGACGGCTCTGACTACGCGGCCAACCTCGAGGTCGCGTCGGCCGCCGATCCCGCCCTGTCGCCGCCCGCGCGCGAGGCGCCGCTGCCGGTCGAGAAGGTCCACACGCCTGGGCACGGCACGATCGCGGACGTCGCCGCGTTCCTGCAGGCGCCGACCTCGCGCTTCCTGAAATCGCTCGTGTACCTCGCGACGCGCGGCGCGGCCTCTGGGCGCGCAGACGAGCAGCTCGGCGGCGTCGAGACGGTGCTGGTCGTCGTGCGCGGCGATCACGAGGTCAACGAGATCAAGCTCGCCCGCGCGCTCGGCGCCTCGGAGGTCTTCCTCGCCAACGAGAAGGCGGTGGAGGACGCGACCGGCGCGCGCGTGGGGTTCGCGGGGCCCGTCGGCTTCGTGGGCAAGATCATCGTCGATCGCGACGCGGCGATCGTCGCGCGCGGGATCGCCGGGGCGAACGAGACAGATTATCACACAATCAACATCGAACACGGGCGCGACTACCAGGGCGAGGTCGCGGACGTGCGCAGCGTCGTCGACGGCGACGCGTCGCCCGATGGCCCCGGCAGGCTCAAGGTGTACCGCGGCATCGAGGCGGGCCACATCTTCATCCTCGGCACGCACTACAGCGCGAAGATGGGCGCGACGTACCTCGGCGAGGACGGCGTCGCGCACCCGATGGTGATGGGCTGCTACGGCATCGGAGTGTCGCGGCTGGTCGCGACCGCGGTCGAGCAGCACCACGACGACGACGGCATCTCGTGGCCGACGCCGATCGCGCCGTACCACGTCCACCTCGTCTCGCTCGGCACCGACGAGGCCGTCATGAGCGCCGGCAAGACGCTCGAGGCCGAGCTCGTCGCGAAGGGCATCGAGGTGCTGTGGGACGATCGCGACGAGCGCCCCGGCGTCAAGTTCAAGGACGCCGATCTCATCGGGGTGCCGCTGCGCGTGACGATCGGCGGCAAGGGCCTCGCGTCGGGGATCGTCGAGCTGAAGCGCCGCGGTGACCGGAGCAAGGCGTTCGACGCGCTGCCGGTCGCGACCGCCGCCGACGAGATCACGCGCCGCGTGCGAGAGGCGCTCGGGTGAACCCGCCGCTGTCACGCGAGGCCTCGTCGCTGTTGCGCGCGCTCGCGCGGTTCAAGGGGCGCGCGGTGACGGGCGAGTCGCTGATGGAGCGGCTGTTCGCGATGACGACCGAGCTGCCGCTCGAGCCCGCGCGCCTGTCCGCCGCGGTGGTCGAGCTCGAGGCGCGCGGGCTCGCGAGGCTCACACCCGGAGGCGACGCCGAGTTCTCGTTCGGGACGGTGGCGTTGACGCCCGAGGGCCTCGCGCTGGCCGGCGTCTGAGCATGGCGAGGCCGTCGCTCTCGACGACGCTGCCGACGCGCAGGCTCCTGCTGCGTCCGCCGCGCACGAGCGACGTGCCGACGCTGCGCCGCGTGCTCCGCGAAAACGCGGAGCACCTGCGCCCGTGGAGCCCGGCGTCGACCGAGGAGGGCGGCCCGTCGCTGGTGTCGCTGACGCAGCTCGTGACGTCCCAGCGACGCGCCTGGCGCGACGATCGCAGCTACGTGCTGCTCGTGACCGACGTGACGACCGGCGACATCGTGGGTCGCGTGGCGCTGAGCGAGCTCGTGCGCGGCGTGTTTCAGAGCGCGTACCTCGGCTACTGGATCGATCACCGCGTCGCCGGGCGTGGGCTGATGACCGAGGCCGTGTCGGCCGCGCTCGGGTTCGCGCTCGGCCCGCTCGGGCTACACCGCGTGCAGGCCGCGATCATCCCGGAGAACGCGCCGTCCCTGCGCGTCGCGGCGAAGACAGGGCTGCGCGAGGAGGGGCTCGCGGTGCGCTACCTGAAGATCGCGGGGCGCTGGCAGGACCACCGCATCTTCGCGATCACCGCCGAGGAGCTCACGTGACGAAGCCGTCGGGGACGCGCGGGTGCGCGCGCGTCACGTGCTCGAGCTGCCGCCGGATGACCGCTGTCGAGGTGTGGGCCGCGGCGGCGAGCCGCTCGAGCTCGTCGGGCTCGCTGAAATCCTCGGGGCGCAGGCGGATCATGTACGTGCGCGCGATGAGGTAGCGGTGGCTCGTGACGTCGACCACGCGGAGCTTCATTCGCCGCGTCGCCGGGTCGATCATCTCCGAGAACGGGATCGCCGTCACCCGCCCGCGCTGCAGCGACACCGTCGCGCCGCCGCCCCCCTCGGTGAGCAGCTTGACCGCGCCGTAGCCGAGGTCGCGGGTCAGCTCCATGTCGAACGGCACCGGATCGACGCAGCGCAGCTCGTAGCCGAAGGTCTTCGCGACGATAGGCGTCGTGACGCCGAAGCTCGCGAGGCGCTCCTCGACCCGGCGCTTCAACAGCTCGCCGAGCGGCACCTCGCCGAGGTGGACGCGCCCGTACGCGTCGCGGGACACCGCGCCGAGCCGCGCGAGCTCTTCCGGATCGAGCAGCGTGACCAGGCCCTCGGCGAGCACGGCGATCCCGTCGCGTCGACCGTGCGCAAGGCGCTTCAGCACCGCGCCCGCGAGCACGTCGACCAGCAGGTTCATCGTCACGCGCGTGCCGGCGAACTCCTCGGGGACGAGCGTCAGCGTCGCGCCGACCGACTTTCCGATCCCGAGCGCGAGGTGCCCGGCCTTTCGCCCCATCGTCACCGCGAAGAACCACCGCGACGTGGTCTTCGCGTCGACCATCAGCGAGCGCGCGATCTCGACGCCGTGGTGTCGCGCGGTCTGGTAGCCGAACGTCGGCGCCTCGTCGGGGAGATCGAGATCGTTGTCGATGGTCTTCGGGACGTGGAGCGTGCGCACCGCGCCGGCGGCGCGCGCGTGGATCGCCGCCGCGGCCGAGCCCGTGCCGTCACCGCCGATGACCACGAGCTTGTCGACGCCGATCTCGCGGAGGCCCGCGATGATGCGATCGACCTTGGCGAGATCGTTGCCGGGTCCGTCACGCGAGATGCCGATGTGGCTGCCCCCGCGGAAGTGGATGCGCCCGGTCTCGGCGATGCCGAGCGGCGCCCACTGGGTCGTGTCGCCGCGGAGCAGGTGATGGAAGCCGTCGGTCAGGCCGACGACGTCGAAGCCCGACAGGCGCGCGCGGATCGTCGCGGCGCCCAGCACGCTGTTGATGCCGGGCGCGGGGCCGCCGCCGACGAGCAGCCCGACCTTGCCGGGCCGGACCGCCGCGGTGCGCGAGGGCTCGTCGATGGGTCAGCCCTCTTTGGTGAGCCGAGCGATCTCTTCCTTGATCAGCGTCTCGGCGAGCACGGGCACGACCTCCCACACGATCCGCTCGACGACGTCTCGCGACAGCGCGAGCACCGCGTCGGCCTGCGCGGGCGTCAAGCCGAGGCCGGAGAGCTTGTCGCCCATCGCTCCGTTGACCGCGGCCGCGATCGGCGCGGCGACGACGGGGGCGGCGACAGGAGCGGACGGCGCGGCAGGCTTCGGCGCGACCGGGGGCGGCGCGGGCGAGGCGGCGGGCTTCGCGATGACCGGCGCGGCGGGCGGCCGCGGCGCGGCGGGCGCGGCGGGGCGCTGCACGGCGGGCGCGGAGGCGACGGCGGGACGCGGCGCGGGCGCGGCGGGCGCGATACCTGGCGCCTGCGTGCCGGGGATCGTCCCACCAGGGCCGGAGGGCATCGGCGGGCGCGGCGGCGCGGCGACCGGCGGAGGAGGCGCGGCCGTGTCGGGCATCGCCGCCTTCGCGGTCGACACCTTCTTCACGCGGTCGATCATCGCCTGCGTGTCGAACGGCTTGTCCGCGTGATCGTCGGCGCCGCACCCGGTGCCCTTGGCCGCGTCGTACGGCGTCTGCTTCGACGACAGGAGCACCACCAGGATGCCGGGGACCTCGGATTTCAGGCTGCGACACAGCGCGTAGCCGTCGGTCCCGGGGAGGCTCAAGTCGACGAGCGCGATCTGAGGTTTGTCAGATTTAGCCTTGGCGAGCGCGGCGTCGGCGCCGTCGGCCGAGATGACGCGAAAATCTTCGCCCGCGAAGGTTATCTCGAACACTTTGCGCATCGAGACGCTGTCGTCGACGGCAAGCAGGGTCGTGGTCACCGGGAAGCCTCCAGAGTGCAGAGACGCCGGAATGCCCAGCGAAACGCGGCGGCGATGTTCGCGCGCGCGAACGCAGGCTGTCAACCTTTTGGGCGGGCGGGCTTGCCCGCGCGCGCGGTTCCGTGCGAGGCCAGCCTCGCCCGCGTGACCGACTCGACCCAGCCGCGCCCCGCCGAGAAGCCGGACGATCGCCTCGCGCGGTGGCTGCCGTTCGTGCCCGTCGTGCTCGCGACCGCGTGGCTCGCGCGGGTGACGACGCGCAACGTGCTCGCGAAGGCCGGCGAGCCCGCCGTGCCGCTCGACGACGCGTACATCCATTTTCAGTACGCGCGCTCGCTCGCCGAGGGGCGGTTCTTCGCGTTCCAGGCGGGCGAGGGCTACACGTCGGGGGCGACGAGCCTCCTGTGGCCCGCGATGCTCGCGCCGTTCTACGCGGTCGGCCTCCGCGACACCGCGATCATCTGGGCGGCGTGGGGCCTCGGGTTCTTGTTCCTCGGGCTGCTCGCGTGGGAGACGACGGCGCTCGCGCGCAAGCTCGCGGGCGACGCGTGCGGCTACGCGGCGGGCGCGGCCACGCTCGGCTTCGGCGGGTACACGTGGTTCGCCGCGAGCGGGATGGAGGTGACGCTGCTCGCGTACCTGCTCGCGAGGACGGCACGCGGCTGCGCCGAGTGGGCCGAGGGCTCGGCGCACGAGCGGACGCGGGGGCGGGCGCGGACGCTGCTCGCGCTGTCGCTGCTGGGGCCGCTCGCCCGCCCCGAGGGCACGCTCGCGTCGGCCATGGTGCTGCTGACGCTCGCGGCGTTCCCGCTCGAGCTCGGCAAGAGGCTCCCCGGCCGCGCGCTCGCGGCGCTCGCCCTCCTCGGTCCGCTCGTGCCGCCGCTCATCAACCGCGTGTTGACTGGGCACTTCTCGACGACGACCACGCAGGTGAAATGGCTGGTCGGCAACCCGTACTACGCGGGGCCCGCCCTCTGGGGTGCCATCCGCGCCAACCTCGACATCTTCTATCGGACGCTGATGGACGGCCGCGAGTGGAGCGCGATCTTCCTCCCACAGGGCTCGCAGCCGGTGATGCTGGCGTCCCTCGTGGCGATTCCGGTCGCGGGCGCGCGCGCCGGGAAGCGGTACCGAGCCTTGTTGGTTTTGTTGATAGCGCTGGCGATGCTGACGCCGACGACGTACCTGTCATTCTTGTGGAATCGCCTGCGCTATCTGTGGCCGTTCGCGTTCGCGTGGTGTGTGGGGATAGGCTGCCTCGGGCGCCTGATCGGCGACCTGCTGGCCACGTTTCGCCCGCGCTACGCGCTCGGCGGACCGGTGGTGGCGGGCGGGCTGGCGGGGATGCTCGCGCACCACCTGTCGTGGACGATCGACGACGTGTCGCAGAGCTCGTACGCCATCCACAATCAACAAGTGAAGCTCGGTCGGTGGGCGCGCGAGTGGCTGCCAGCCGACGCTCGCGTCGGGCTCAACGACACCGGCGCCATCGCCTATTTCAGCGGGCGCCGGACGTTCGATGTGGTCGGGCTGACGACCCCGGAGGAGGCGCGCTACTGGGTGGCGGGGGCCGGATCACGCTTCGAGCACTACGAGCGGCTGCACCGGGAGAGCCCGGCGCGCCTCCCCACCCACTTCATCGTCTATCCTCACTGGATGGCGGTCGAGCCGGTGCTCGGCAAGGAGCTCACCCGCGCCACGGTGCGCGAGCAGTCGATCCTCGGCGGGCCGACCATGATCGCGTACGAGGCGCGCTGGGACCGGCTGCACACTGGCGAGCTGCCGCTCGAGCCCATCGTCGGAGAGGTGGTCGACGCGCTCGACGTGGCCGATCTCGAGAGCGAGGCCGCGCATGGATACGACGTCGCGGTCGGCGGCGGCACGGACGCTGCCTGCCGCGTGTCGACCCACACGGATCCCGACGAGCGCGTGCGGGCCGACGGCGGGCGGGGCGGGCGCGTCCGGGATCGGTTCCGCCTGACGTTTCCCGCAAGCAAGCCCGCGACGCTGGTCGCGCGCTGGTCGAGCGAGGAGGGGGCGACGGTGACGGTCGACGTCGACGGGACCAGGCTCGAGCGAGTGTCCATCCCGCCCGGCGCGTGGACCGAGCGTCGCGTCGACGTGCCCCCGCAGCGCGGCCCCGCGGAGGTCGAGGTGGCGTCCGTCGATGGGGCGTTTGGGAGCTTGCATTACTGGGTGATCGCCGAGTGAGGCGAGGCCGCTCCGGGGCCCGAGCCGGGCGTGCTATGAGCCGCGGGTGAACGAGCTCCCCGCCGCGCCGCGCCCCCTCGAAGCGCTGTCGTTCGACGCGCGGTTCGTCACGTCGCTGCCCGGCGATCCCGCGTCGACCAACCAGTGTCGCCAGGTCCACCGCGCGTGCTACTCGCTGGTGACCCCGACGCCCGCCAGCGCGCCGCGGCTGCGGGCGCTGGTGCCAGAGGTCGCGGCGCTGCTCGAGCTCTCGACGACCGAGACGCCGACGCTCGTGCGGGCGCTGGCGGGCAACCTCGTCGTCGACGGGATGCGGCCGTACGCCGCTTGCGATGGCGGCCATCAGTTCGGAAACTGGGCCGGGCAGCTCGGAGACGGCCGCGCGATCACGCTGTGCGAGGTCGTGACGTCGCGCGGCGAGCGCCTGGAGATGCAACTGAAGGGCGCCGGCGTGACGCCGTACTCACGACGCGCCGACGGGCGCGCGGTGCTCCGCTCGTCGCTCCGCGAGCTGGTGTGCAGCGAGGCGATGCACCACCTCGGAGTGCCGACCACGCGGGCCCTGTCGCTCGTGACTACCGGCGACGACGTGATGCGCGACATCCTCTATGACGGTCACCCGGCCCTCGAGCCCGGCGCCGTCGTCTGCCGCGTGGCGCCGACGTTCATCAGGTTCGGCAACTTCGAGATCCACGCGGCCCGCGGCGACGTCGACACCCTGCGGGCGCTCGTCCACTTCACCCTTCGCGAGCACTTTCCCTGGCTGCTCGTCGGAGGCGAGCCCGACCTGCCCGGGTTCCTGGCAGAGGTCGCGCGCCGCACCGCTCGCATGGTCGTCGGGTGGATGCGCGTGGGGTTCGTGCACGGGGTGATGAACACGGACAACATGTCGATCCTCGGGCTCACGATCGACTATGGCCCCTACGGCTGGCTCGAGGGCTTCGATCCCGACTGGACACCCAACACGACCGACGCCGGCGGGAGGCGCTATCGCTTTGGCAACCAGCCGCGCGTCGCGCAGTGGAACCTCACACGCTTCGCCGAGGCCCTGGCGGTGCTCGTCGACGACACCTCGCCGCTCGCCGCGGCGCTCGGCGCCTACACTGACGAGCTGCGCGTGCTCGAGCCGCAGATGATGGCTGACAAGCTGGGCTTGACCGCGAGCCCGGAGCGCGCCGAGGAGGACGACGGCCTCGCGACGGCGCTGTTCTCCGCGCTCGCCGCGACCGAGACCGACATGACGCTCTTCTTTCGGCGGCTCGCCGACGTCGACGTGGCGAGTGGAGTGTCGACGGAGGCCCGGATGGCCCCGCTGCTCGTGGCGCTCTACGACGAGCACGCGCCCCGCTCGGGCGACGTCGAGCCGCTGGCGCGGTGGCTCGAGCGCTACGCGTCGCGCGCGCGGGACGATGCCGCGTCACCGGCCGAGCGGCGGGCCCGGATGAACCTCGCAAATCCGATCTATGTGCCCCGCAACTACCTGGTCCACGAGGTGATCGAGGCGGTCACGCGCGGCGACGACGCGCCGCTCGCCAGGTTGATGGATGTGCTGCGGGCGCCGTACGTCGAGCGCCCTGGGCAGGAGGCGTACGCGGCCAAGCGCCCCGACTGGGCCCGCCACGTGCCTGGCTGTTCGATGCTGAGCTGCAGCTCATGACTGTCAGCGGCGATCGGCCGCCCACGCCGCGGCGGTCGCGACGGCGACGGGGCGAAGATCGAGCGGGAGGCGCCCGAAGAACGTGTTGGTGACGAGCCCCACGGAGAGCTGACGCTCGGGGTCCGCCCACGCGCCCGAGCCTCCGAACCCAAAGTGACCGAATGACTGTGGGCTCGGGACCCCCAGATCGAACCCGCGACCAAGGACTGGCACGCGCAGCCCGAGCGAGATCGCGCGGTGGTAGCCGAGCTTCATCCGCAGCGGGAACGCGATGACCCGATCCAGCGCGAAGTAGGGCGTCTGATCGCGCCGCGCCTCGTCGATCGTCGCCCTCGACACGAGGCGCGCGCCGTCGATCGAGCCGTCGCCCGCGAGCGCCGCGTACAGCTTCGCCAGCGAGGTCGCGTCGAAGTGTCCGTTGACCGCCGGCATGTTGGCGCGGCGGAGCTCGGGAGAGTTGGGGCCTGGGCAACAATTACGGAAATCATGTGATCTCACTGACGTGGCCTGAAAGTGTAGTTCCACTCACCGTGAAATGCGTTGGGGGTCATGGCGAGCGAGTCGAGCTCAGCGTTGGAGACCTTGATGCCGGGCTGGTAG
>CAUJFL010000373.1 GCA_963169165.1 Myxococcota bacterium
CACCTCCGCGGCTCGCGCCAGCAGCGAGCGCGCGGCGTGCTGCACGGGCGCGCCCACCGACAGGAACGTGTCGGCGACGACGTGCAGCCGCGCACGCGCCTCCGCGACGGCGACCCTGCCGCCCGACACCACGATCCACCCCAGCTTGACCTGCGGCAACGCGACGACCTTGGACAGGCCGGACAGCGCGAACGCGAGCCCTGCCCTCTCGCCCGCGAGCGACGGCGCGCGGCTCGGATCGACGCTGCGGGCGTAGTCGAGGAACACCTCGTCCGAGATCAGCGGCAGCCCGAGCGCGCGGAGCGCCTCGAGCTCCCCGAGCTTGAGGTACGAGCCGGTGGGGTTGTTCGGGGACACGACGACGATCGCGCGGGTGCGCGGCGTGACGGCACGCGACAGCGCGGAGGTGTCGACGCACCACCCGCCCGCGAACACGAGCGGATATCGCGTGAGCCGCACGCCCGCGAGCCCCGCGAGCAGCGAGAACAGCGGATAGCTCGGCGACGGGACCAGCACCTCGTCGCCAGGATCGGCCAGCAGGTGGAAGAGGTGCGAGTACGCCTCGCTCGTGCTCGCCGTGAGCACGATGTCGTCCGGGTCCACCGCCGCGCCGCGCGCGAGGTAATAGTCACGGACGGCGAGCCGCGCGTCGAGCAGCCCCTCGGGCGTCGGCTCGTAACGTGCGGCGGCGGGGTGGGCGAGCGCCTCGAGCGCCGACGCCGGGGGCGAGAGCCCGAGCTCGGTCGGGTTGGACACCGTCAGATCGAGCGGCGCCGGCGCGCGCGAGGTCGCAGGATCGATCGTCCACGAGGTGCGCGCGGAGAACACGACGGCCGTCCTCTCACTCGTCGCGCCGGGCGGCCAGCGTCACGTCTCACCTCGCCGCCGGGCCGCCGTCGTGCGAAGGCCGACGGCGCGTGACGCGCCGCCTTCGGTCGACCTGCCTCGCGCTCGCGGCGGCCGTCGCGGCGCTCCTCGCGTCGGAGCCCGCGAGGGCGCACAAGGCTGGCATCTCGAGCGGGACGTACCGCCTGCACGGCGCGAAGCTCGACGCCGAGCTGACCTTCGAGCGCGGCGAGCTCGCGGAGCTGCTGCCCGGCGCGGACCGCGACGGCGATCGAACGCTCGACGAGCTCGAGCTGTCCGGGGCGCGCGCCGAGCTCTCGGAGCGCGTCGTCTCGCGGATCGTCGTGCGCGGCGACGGCGCGGCCTGCCCAGGCGCGCTCGACGGCGTCGCGAGCTCGGACGGCGATGGGGTGTCGCTGCGGGCCACGTTCGAATGTCCGCGGCGGCCGCGCAGGCTCGGGCTCGTCGCCGCGTTCGTCGACGCGCTGCCGGAGGGCCACCGACACCTCGCGACGCTCGAGGGCGGCGGGACGCTGACCGACGCGGTGCTGCACGCGGGGAGCCTGGGGATCTCCCACGACGTCGGCCCGGGCGCGGACGGCCCCAGCGAAGCCCCCGCGTCGGCGAGCCCAGGGTTCTTCGAGCTGATGAAGCTCGGGATCGAGCACATCGTCACCGGCTACGACCACCTGGCCTTCTTGCTGGGGCTCGTGCTGATGGGCGGGCGCTGGCGGGCGCTGCTCTGGGTCGTGACGGCGTTCACGCTCGCGCACTCGATCACGCTCGGCGCGGCGGCGCTCGGGGTGCTCTCGCCGAGCCCTCGCGTGATCGAGCCGCTGATCGCCGCGAGCATCGTCTACGTAGGCGTCGAGAATTTCTTCGTGCGCGACGCGGAGAGGCGCTGGCGGATCACGCTCCCGTTCGGGCTCATCCACGGCTTCGGCTTCGCGGGCGCGCTCGCGGAGGTGCGGCTGTCGCCCGCGCGGGCGCCGCTCGCGCTGCTCGCGTTCACCCTGGGTGTCGAGGTGGGTCAGCTCGCGGTGCTCGCGCCGGTGCTGCCGCTCGTGATGTGGCTCCGGCGGCGAGGGTGGTTCGAGACGTGGGGGGTCCGCGCGGTGAGCGCGGCGATCGTCGTCGCGGGGCTCGCGTGGCTGGTCGCGCGACTCTCGACCCGGTGAGCTGCGCGCGAGCACCGCGGCGCGGCTCCGGCGAGCCGAGGAGCGCGGTCGGAGAGGCCCACCGCTCGCGACCCGCGGCTTCAGTTATTTCCGCGCGGGCTCTAAGCTCGGCGCGATGTTCCTCGCGTACCGGTTCCTCAAGCTCCTGGCCGTCGCGGCGGCGCTCGGGGGCGCCTTCGCGGTGGGGGTCGTCGAGCGCCACGAAGACGCGCGGCGCATCGGGATCCGCGTGGCGGTGCCGGGCCTCTGCGGGGCCTGGGTGATGGGCTTCTTGCTGGCGTACGAGACGAGCGCGTCGCTGCTGTCGACGTGGATCCTGGCCGCGCTCGCGACGTCGTTCCTCGCGATGCACACGCTCCTGTTCTCGCTGGGTCGTCCGGAGCGGCGGCGCGCGGGCTCGCTCGCCACGCTGTCGCTGCTGCTGGCGACGCTCGCGCTGATGGTGTGGAGGCCTGCGTGAGCCCGGCGGCCCGCGCGGTCGTGGCCGCGGCGCTCGCGAGCGTGGCGGGCTGCGGCGCGTATCGGCCGCCGCGGTTCGCCGACGCGGGGACGGTGACCGAGATCTCGGACCGTCGCGCCATCGCGGTCCCCGAGGCGCACGATCCCAGCGAGATCTCGCGGCTGACCGAGTCCCTCGTGCGCAGGCCGGTCCAGAGCGCGCTCGATCCACGGCGCTCACCGCCGCCGGGCGACGTCAACGCCCTCGACGAGGTCGTGAGCTCGACGTGGATGCGCGCCGCGGGCGACGCGAGGTCCCCGACTGGCACGCCGGACGGACCGCCGCTGCCTCCGCTGACGCTGAAGCAGGTCACTGGCCCGGATCGGATGCGGATCGTCGACGCCCGGGGCCTCGGCTACGAGCTCTTGCTCGACTACCCTCGTCACCCGACGCTGCGGACGGGCGCGGCTGCGATCGCGGGCCACCTCATCGCCGCGGTCGGGTACCTGACGCCCGAGGTGCATGTCATCGACATCCCCGAGGAGCTCGGCGAGGTCGCGCTGCCACGCCGCGCGTGCGTCGCGTTCGAGTCGAACGTCCGGCGCGCCGCCGCGATCCGGGGCCCGTACGGGCTCGAGCTCGGACCGCCTCATCCCTCCGAGGTCCGCCCCGACGATCCCAACGACCGGGTCCCACACGCCCAGCGCCGCTCGTTGCGCGCGCTGCGGGTCGTCGCCGCGTGGCTCTACCTCGTCGACGTCGGTCCCGACATCACGCGAGACGTCTACGTCGGGGCGCCGGGCGCGGGGCACGTGCTGCACCTGATCGTGGGGCTCGAGGACGCGCTCGGGGTCGAGCAGGCGCTCATCGAGGCGAGGCTGCTGCGGGATCCGATCGGCCGACCCGTGCGCAACCTGCTGACGCTCGGCCTCGGCGACCCGTTCTCCACGCGCAAGAAGAGCCCCTGGACCGGCCTCGGCTCGCTCTCGACCGACGTCGATCCCGAGGACGCGAACAACCCCTGGCCCTACGATCCCGTGCTCCGCATGACAGACGCGGACGGGTACTGGATGGCGAAGCGCATCCAGCGGCTGCCGCGCGCGACGCTCGAGGCGGCGGTCGCCGCGGGCAAGCTCGATGACGCGCGCGCGTCGCAGCACTTCGTCTACGCGCTCGACGTGCGACGTCGCAAGGTGTTCGCGCACTACTCCGCGCGCGTGACGCCGCTCGAGATCCACGCGCTCGATCGGAACCACCTCACGCTGCGCGATCTGTCGATCACCTGGGGCTTCGCGGGCGCGAGCGACTACGAGGTCGAGTTCTTCGACGGCGACGGCCGACCCGTCGGCGTGCCCAAGCGGCTCGACGCGCACGGCGACCTCGTGACGGTCGAGCTGCCCGAGGCCGACTACGTGGTGGCCCGCCTGCGCGCGCGCGGCGGCGCGCCCCACCGCCGCGCGATGGAAGTCCACGTCGGCGGCGCCGCGCGGCGCGTGCTCGGCGTCCGTCACTGATCGCGTTGGCCACGCGGCGATCCGTGCGTTAGACGGGCCGCGTGCTCACCCTGCTCGAAGATGGTTCCCCCGAGTTCGACGCGACGCTCGCGCGGCTCCGTTCCCGCGGCGCTGACGACCTCGCGAGCGTCGAGACGAGCGTGCGGCGGATCGTCGACGACGTCCGCGCAGAGGGAGACGCGGCGGTGCTGCGCTACGCCGAGCGCTTCGACGGCGCGCGCCCCGACCCGCTGTTCACGCGAGCGTTCGACGGCGAGGGCGCGCTGGCTCGCCTCCCCGCGCAGGTCGCCGACGCGCTGCGCCTCGCCGCGGCGCGGATCCGCGCGTTCCACGAGCGGCAGGTCGATCGAGGCTTTCGCTACGACGACGACGGGGTCACCCTGGGGCAGCGCGTCCGGCCGGTGGGGCGCGCGGGCGTCTACGCCCCTGGAGGCAAGGCGCGGTACCCGAGCAGCGTGCTGATGACCGCGATCCCGGCGCGCGTCGCGGGCGTCACGGACGTCGTGCTCGCGACGCCGCGGCCCAACGACCTGCTCCTCGCCGCCGCCCACGTCTCCGGGGTGACGGCGGTGCTCGACGCCGGCGGCGCGCAGGCGATCGCGGCGCTCGCGTACGGCACGGCGACGGTGCCGCGCGCCGACAAGATCGTCGGACCGGGCAACCTCTTCGTCACCGCCGCCAAGCGCCTCGTGTTCGGCGACGTCGACATCGACGGCCTCGCGGGCCCGAGCGAGATCCTGGTCGTCGCCGACGAGACGGCCGATCCGCGCGTCGTCGCGGCCGATTTGCTCAGCCAGGCAGAGCACGACGAGGCAGCCTACGCGCTCTTGCTGACGACCGACGCTGGGCTCGCGCGCGCGATCTGCGCCGAGGTGACCTCGCAGCTCGACGCGCTGCCCCGCGCCGCGATCGCCCGAGCGTCGGTGACGTCCAACGGCTTCGCGCTCGTGGTCCGGTCGCGCGAGAGGATGCTCGAGCTGGCGCACCAGCTCGCGGTCGAGCACGTCGCGCTGCAGGTCGCGCGCCCCGACGAGGCGTTCGACCGCGTCGGCGCGATCGGCGCGGCGTTCGTCGGGGCCTCGACGCCCGAGGCCGCGGGCGACTACCTCGCGGGACCGTCCCACGTGCTCCCGACAGGCGGCGCGGTGAGGTTCGGCAGCCCGCTCGGCGTGTACGACTTCGTGGCTCGCACCTCGTATATTCAGTACACACCGGCGGCGCTCGCGCGGCACGCGGACGCGATCACCGCGCTCGCGCGCGCCGAGGGGCTCGAGGCGCACGCACGCGCCGTCGAGGCCCGCGTCACCAGGTGACGGCGCGCGGGGTCGCGGACGGCGTCGACGGGGCGCCGAGCTGCCCCTGGTCGTTCGCGCCCCAGCAGTACACGTCCCCGCCCGCCACCGCGCACGCGTGCCGAGCGCCGGCGGCGACCGACACCACGCCGCCGGGGAGCGGCGCGCCGACCTCGACGACGTTGACCTCCGCGACGCCGACCGTGCCTCGACCGAGCTGCCCAACGTCGTTGGCGCCGTTGCACCTGACGACGCCGCCGGACAGCGTGCAGGAGAAGCCGGCGCCGGCCGAGATGGCGTCGAACGCCCGCGCCTGGTCGATGAAGTACGCCGCGCCGTCGAGGTTCGTCGAGCTGGTGTAGCCCGCCTCTCCGTGCGCGTTGCTCCCCCAGATCGCGATCTCTCCAGGATCGAGCGCCGCCAGGCCGTGCCTCGCGGCGGGCCCCGAGAATAGCCGCTCGACGGCGGCGTAGTCCTGCTGGTAGGCGACCGACTGCTCGACGACGAGCATCGGCGTCGACGATTTCACCTCGCTCGAGCGCCGGCCCAGCTGTCCGAGGTCGTTGCTGCCCCAGCACCAGATCCCCTTGCCCTTCGCGCCGGCGCAGGTGTGCCCGAAGCCGGCGGACAGCGCCGTGGCGCCCGCCGCGAGCGAGACGGCGAGCGGCTTCGGCGCGGAGGTGGCCGTCGCGCTCGCGAGCTGCCCTAGCTCGTTACCTCCCCAGCATTTGACCGAGTCTCCCGCGCGCACACACGCGTGGTGGTCGCCGGCGACGAGCTCGTCGACCGCGCCGAGCGACGAGACGCTCGCGGCCTTCGCTCGGGGCTTGGTGGTCCCGTCTCCGAGCTGGCCCTGATCGTTCCCGCCCCAGCACGCGACGCCCCCGGCGAGCCGGGCGCAGGTGAAACCGCCGCCCGCGGCGAGCCCAACGGCGCCCTCCGCCCCGGCGACCGCGACCGGCGTGAGCACCGGCGTCGACGACGGCGCGGCTCCGCATTGACCTCGGTCGTTGAACCCCCAGCAGCGCACCCTGCCGTCGGAGAGGCGGGCGCAGGTGTGGGCGCCGCCGGCGGACACCGCGACCGCCGAGGCGCAAGCGCCCTCGCTGCAGACGGGCTGGTCCGCCGCGCACTTCGACGGCGTCCCCCATTGCCCCGACGCGTCGCACTCCGCGAGCCCGCCCGCGGCGCACCGCCTCGCGCCCGGCTTGCAGGCGCCGCATTTTCCCTTGCCGTCGCAGACCCCAGCGCCGTCGCAGGGGGCGCCCGCGGGCGACGCGTCGTGCGAGGGAGTCAGGCCCTTGCACACCTCGGTCGTGCAAGCGTTTCCATCGTCCGCGGGGAGATCGGTCGGGTCTCCGACCTCGCTCGGGGTGCCATTGGCGTCGCAGACGACCACACGGCAGTCTCCCGGGAGCTGCGCGGCGATCCCGAGCGGGCCGGCGGGGGCGGGCGCGGCGCCACAGCGATCCTCGGAGCACACCGCGCGCATGCAGGTGCCCGCGGGCGGCGGACAGTCGAGCGCGGTCTTGCAAGTGATCGCGCCGCTCGGGCCGCCCGCCTTGCCCGGCGCGCCGCTCGCGCCGCCCTGCCCCGCGCCCGATGAGCCAGCCGCGCCCGCGCCACCGGAGGAGCCTCCGGCGCCTGCCGCGGCCACCGGGGCCGCCTCGAACTCGCTGCCGCCGCAGGCGAGCAGGGAGAGCGTCCCCCAAGCCACGACGATCCCGAAGCGCTTCATGCGCGGCTTCTACAGGACACACCCGCCGCGAGGCCAAATCCTGGACGACTTGCGCCGTGCGGGCGGACACGCCAAGAGCGGCCCATGCAGAGGGTCGGCTTCGTCGGTTGGCGCGGGATGGTCGGATCGGTGCTGCTCGAGCGCATGCGCGCCGAGGGTGATTTCAAGGGCTTCGAGCCCATCTTCTTCACGACCTCCAACGTCGGCGGCGCGCCGCCCTCGGTCGGCCTCGACGCCCCTCCGCTCGCAGACGCGGGCGATCTCGAGGCGCTCTCGTCGCTCGACGTCATCGTCTCCTGCCAGGGCGGCGACTACACCACGGCGACGCACGGGAGGCTGCGCGAGCGCGGCTGGCGTGGCGCGTGGATCGACGCGGCCTCTACGCTGCGGATGCGCGACGACGCCGTGATCATCCTCGATCCCGTGAACCGCGACGTCATCGACCGCGCGATCGGGTCGGGCACCCGCGATTTCATCGGCGGAAACTGCACGGTCAGCCTGATGCTGATGGTGATGGCGGGGCCGATCCGCGCGGGCATGGTCGAGTGGATCAGCTCGATGACCTATCAGGCGGCGTCGGGCGCCGGCGCGAGGAACATGCAAGAGCTCGTCCGTCAGATGCAAGTCATCGGCGAGCGGGCCGGCGCGCTCGCCAGCGATCCGGCCGCGAGCGCGCTCGCGCTGGACGGCAACGTGCAACAGACGCTGACCTCCGAGGCCTACCCCGTGCGCGAGTTCGGCGCGCCGCTCGCGGCGAGCCTCATCCCCTGGATCGACAAGCCCGTCGCCGACGGTCAGACGCGCGAAGAGTGGAAGGGGCACGTCGAGGCCAACAAGATCCTCGCCCTGTCCCCCGAGGTGCCGATCGACGGCCTCTGCGTCCGCGTCGGCGCGATGCGATGCCACAGCCAGGCGCTCACCATCAAGCTCCGCGGCGAGGTGCCGCTGCCCGAGGTGGAGGACGCGATCCGCGCGTCGAACCAGTGGGCCAAGGTCATCCCCAACGAGCCTGACGCGACGAAGCGCGAGCTGACCCCCGTCACCGTGGCGGGCACGCTCGACGTCAAGATCGGGCGGCTGCACACGATGCGGATGGGCAAGGACCACGTCGCCGCGTTCACCGTCGGCGACCAGCTGCTCTGGGGCGCCGCCGAGCCCCTGCGCCGCATGTTGCAACTCTGGCTCTCGCGCTGAATCCTGCGGCGAGGCGCCGATCAGTGATAGCCTCGCGCGATGCGCCGGGCCACACTATCCACACTCTTTACGAGCACGCTCCTCGTCGCCGCGTGCGGCGGGACGGCCGACACGGTCAGCAACGACGACCCCGGCGCGACCGCGGGCTCCTCGGGCGCGACCGCGGGCGCGAGCGGGACCTCCTCGGGAGGGCAGACGGGCGGCGGCGGCGCGGGCGGAGGTGGCGGGACGAGCCCCGGCGGCGCGAGCGGCCAGGGCGGCGCGAGCGGCCAGGGCGGCGCGATGGGGTGCAACGGCCCCGTGGGGAAGCCAGGCTCGAAGGCGCTGCTGTTCGACGGCGTCGACGATCACGTCACGATGGGCAACGCGAAGGGCCTCGGGCTCTCGACCTTCACGCTCGAGGCGTGGGTGCGCCGCGACGGCGCGGGCAAGGCGCTGTCGAGCGGCGTCGGCGGGCTCGAGCTGGTCCCCATCGTCGGCAAGGGGCGCGGCGAGAACGACGGGAGCACGGTCGACTGCAACTACACCTTCGGCTTCGTCGGGGAGCGGCTCGGCGTCGACTTCGAGGACCTCGACGACGGCGACAACCACCCTCTCGTCGGCAGCAGACCCATCACGCGCGGCGAGTGGCACCACGTCGCCGCGACGTTCGACGGAAAGCAGCTGCGCCTCTACGTCGACGGCGCCCTCGACGCGTCGCTGCCCACCACCGCCAAGCCTCGGGCCGACAGCGTCCAGCACTTCGCGATCGGCGCTGGGCTCGACTCGAAGGGGACGGCGTCTGGCGCCTTCCACGGGGCGATCGACGAGGTGCGCGTGTGGAGCGTGGCCCGCACCGCGCAGCAGCTCGCGACGTCGGCCTTCACCACGGTGGGCGCGACCGCGGGCCTCGTCGGGAGCTGGTCGTTCGAGGACGGCACCGCGAAGGACTCGCTGGGAGGCGCGATCACCGGGACCCTCGAGGGCCCGGCGCCGCTGTCCCCGGGCGCCCCGATCGACATGGGCGCGCCCCCCGTCCTCTCGGGCGGAGCGCCGACCGGCGGCGCGGTCGTCTCGCCTCCGTCGATCGACCTCGAGGTTTCGGTGGACGACCAGGACGGCGGCGCGCTCGAGGCCGAGTTCTATCTTCGGTCGATCACCGACGCCGACGACTTCACCATGGTCGTCCTGCCCGACACTCAATACTACACCGAAGAGCAGAACGACTGGCGCAAACACTTCTACGCGCAGACCAAATGGATCGTCGACAACCGAAAAGCGTACAACATCGTCGGCGTCATCCACAACGGTGACATCACCGACACCGGCCAGAAGAATGAATCAGAGTGGAAGGTCGCTGACACGGCCATGTCCGCGCTCGAGGATCCGGCGACGACGACGCTGGCCGACGGGATCCCGTTCGCGGTCACGATCGGCAACCACGACAACAAGAACCTCTCCGGCGACTCGGTCACCGGCAACACCGAGTACTTCAACAAATACTTCGGCATCAAGCGCTTCTCCGGGCGCGCCTACTATGGCGGCCACTACGGCTCGAAGAAGAACGACGAGAGCTACGTCACCTTCACGGCTGGCGGCCTCGACTTCTTGATCGTCAACCTGCAGTACGTCGCCGACGACACTCCCTACCGTCGCGCCGTGCTCGACTGGGCGCGCGGGGTGTTCGACGGGCACCCGGACGCGTTTGGCATCGTGAACTCGCACGGCATCATCAAGGGCGGCGCCGCGTGGCTACCGCAGGGCAAGGCGATCTACGACGCGGTCGCCGACGCCCCCAACGTCCACATCCTGACCTGCGGCCACGTCTCCGACGAAGAGCGCCGCACCGACACGAAGGATGGTCACACCATCGTCACGATGCTGGCCGACTATCAGTTCCTCGGGAAGGACTCCGATCCCAACAACGACGTGCCGAAGTACGAGGGCGGCTCCGGCTACATGCGCATCTGGGAGTTCTCCCCCAAGAACGGCGAGCTCACCGTGCGCACGTACTCGCCGTCACTCAAGAAGTGGCAGACCGACGCGGCCAGCGAGTTCACCATCAAGGTCCCGCTGCGGGCGACCGGAGGAAAATTCACAAAACTCCCTGGCACCGTCGTCGGCAAGAGCGCCAAGGCGACGGCGCCCGGCCTGGTCGCGGGGGGCGTCTACGAGTGGTACGCGCGGGTCGGCGACTGCCAGCACAAGGTCACCTCCCCCGTCCACCGCTTCACCGCCAAGTAGGCGCTCACCAGCCCAGCAGCCCCAGCGTCCGCTCGAGCGTCCAGGCCGCTCCGGCGCTGCCCGCGGCCACCAGCGCCGCGCGTCGGGCGAGCTGCGCGCGCGCCGTGAGCGCACGCTGCGCGCCCTGCCACGCGAGCGCGAGGGCGGCGCAGAAGGCGAGCTGGGTCAGCTCGACGCCGACATGAAACGCACCGAGCGCGAGCCACAGGCCCTCACGGGGGAACCCCGCCTCTCCCAGCGCGGACGCGAACCCGAGGCCGTGGAGGAGCCCGAAGCAACCGGACGCGACGAACGGCGCGCGCGCGACGAGGCTCGGCGGGCCCACGACGCCGGCGCGCAGGGCCTCGCGGGCCATCAGCACCACGCTGAGCGCGATCATCCCCTCGATCGGCGCGACGGGGAGCGACAGCGCGCCCGACGCCGAGAGGCCCAGCGACGCCGCGTGCCCCGCCGAGAACGCCGTGATCGCGAGGACGAGCGCGCGGGGGCGCCGCACCAGGCACACGAGGCAGAGCAGAAACGCGAGGTGGTCCGGGCCGCCCGCCAGGTGCCGCGCGCCGAGGACGGCCCACGCGGCGGCGACGCGGAGCCCACCGCCGTCGTCGAGGGTGAACGGCGCGTCTCCCTCGATCACGCGGTCCGTGTGAGCTCCACCGCGGCCGGTGAACGACACGATCATCCGCGCGCCCGCCCCGCCGCGCTCGAGCCCCTCGAACGCCATCTGCGCGGAGAACGCGCCCGGCGCGCACGCGAGCGTCTGCGCGCGCTCGTCGACGACGCAGCCCGCCGGGAACCTCACGCGCACCACCGACCCCGGCGCGCGCGTGTCGACGGGCTGGGTCAGGCGAAACCGATGGGTCGCCGCGCTGCCCGTCGCCGCCTCTACGATCGCGAGCACCCCGGGATCGAAGTCGTGCGCGCGGGCCCTCGCCGTGAAGAGCGTCAGCGCGACGAGCGCGAGCCACCCGCGCGCGGCCCTCATGGCGTGACGACCGCCCGCGCCCTCAGCTCGGAGACGCGCGCCCGCAGCGCGGCGTCCCGGCGTCGTTCGAAGAGATCGGCCGCCACGTCCGCGCGCACGGCCTCGAACGGCGGAGTCTCGCCGGCCGTCCGACGCTCGACCCGGAGCAGGTGCAGACCATGACGAGACTCGCGGAGCAGCCACCGCCCGATCGGCGCCGAGTCGAGCCCCGACGCGAAGGCCGGTCCGAAGCGCTCGGCGAGATCGGCGAGCGAGCGCTGGCGGTACCTCCGACCGCCCGCGAAGGGATCGCCGAGCCCCGCCGGATCGACGCCGCGCTCGAGCTCGGCGAGCAAGAGCTCGGCGCGCGCCCGCGCCGCGCCGTCATTCCCCGAGACGAACACCTGGACGAGCTCGAGCAGCGCGGGCCTGTCCCATCGCTCGCCGTGCGCGGCGTGGTGCGCGCGCAGCTCGGCGTCGGTCGGCTCGGTCAGCACGATGGAAGCGCCGAGCACCGCCAGCGTCTTGGCGGCGACGCGCTGGCGCACCTTCGGATCGTCGCGGTCGAGGCCGAGCCGCAGGCCCTCGCGAAACAGGACCTCCTCCTCGACGTAGGCGTCGAGCGCGCGGAGCCGCTCGGGCTCGGTCGGCGCGCGCCCCTCGGCGGCGAAGAACGTGTCCGTCACGCCCTTCTGCACCGCGGCGTCGAGGACGATCGGGCCGTCACGCCGGGCGACCTCGGCACCCCGCGGCCGCGCGCGGTCGAGCGCGAACAGCGCCGCGCCGAGGAAGAAGAACGCGACGAGGGGCTCGCGGGCGATCTTCGACAGCGTCGACGGCGCGCGACCGGGCTGGCTCACGCCGACCAGTCGGTGCGGCCCGCGGCGCGGTCGGGCGGCGTGACCGCGTACGACAGCGCGATGATCTCGGTCAGCGCGAGCCGATAGATCGCGTCGATCGCGTCGACCTCCGCGCGAGCCTCCAGCCCCTCGTTGGCCACCGACACGTGCTCCCGCACGAACCTCACGATGTCGGGTTGCTCCATCGCGACGACGTCATCGGTCTCGACCGGATCGTCGGGCGCGCCGCGTCGGAGCTCCGCGTCGAAGGCGAGCGACTCCTCGACCGCGGCGAGATCCTGCTCGGAGACCTCACCGAGCCGCGCCCCGAACAGCTCGTCGAAGCTCATCCACACCGACAGCGTCAAGAAGTAGCCGAGCGAGAGCGCCGTCTCGGGCATCGGGCGAGCGAGCGCGTCGGCCACCCGCGCAGACAGCGATCCCTGCGTCTCCTCGAAGCGCGCGAACGCCTCCTCGAACCGCGCTTCGCTCTCGTCATCGTCCTCGGCGAGCAGGCCCTCCACGTGCTCGAGCGTCGCGGACGAAACCCGCGCGTGCGGCGGGACAGGACGGATCGCGGCTCGACGAACCCACATCCCGGCTAACGTATCGGGTCGGCCGTTGGCCCCCAAGGGGTGTTCGAGGGGCTCGCGCAGAACAGCGACAAGCAGTTGATTTCATTGACCTCGTGTGGTGCTTCCTTGACTCATCCGGCCCCCTCCCGTACCCCATGGAGAGGCGCATGTTGGGTCACTTCGCTCCCGCCTATCTGGTGGCCTCCCCGGCGCGGAGCAAGCACCTCGTCGGGCTCGCGCCCCGGATGGCGCCGTCGGCGGTGCGCGTGCCCCACCCGAAGCTCAGGGGCTCTCCGGTCCCGTTCGCGCCGAAGCGGCCTCAGGTGTTCGTCCACGAGGGGGTGCGTCAGGCGCTCGAGCGGCGCATCGAGTCGGCGCTCGGGGCGCCCGCGGCGCTGCACGTCAACGACAACGTGCGCAGCGTCGTCACGGTCCGTCGACGGCAGGGGCAGCTGCGGGTCGGCGTCCACCACATGTTCCTCGACGCGCCTGCTCCCGTGCTCGGGGCGCTCGCGCGGTACGTCGTCGAAGGAGACCGCGACGCCTCGATCCTGGTGGGGCAGTTCGTCGACGCGCACCACCACCGCCTGCGGGCCGAGCGCGCTCCTTTCTTGCCGCTGCAGACCAAGGGCCAGTGCCACGATCTCTCGCGGCTCTTCCAGCGGCTCAACGCGCGCTACTTCGGCGGGGCGCACGACGCGCTCGTCTCCTGGGGCCGAAAGACCCGCTCGCGGCGCGCCCACCCCCGCAAGTCGATCAAGCTCGGCAGCTACAGCGCGGTCGAGCGGCTGATCCGCATCCACCCGGTGCTCGATCGACCCTGGGTGCCGCGCTACTTCGTCGAGTACGTGCTGTTCCACGAGATGCTGCATCACGCGCTGGCGGGTCGGCAGCAGCGGCTGCACTCCCCCGAGTTTCGCGAGCGCGAGGCGCAGTTCGCCGCGTTCGAGCAGGCGACCAAGTGGGAGCGGGCGCACCTCGCGCGGCTGCTGCGCGCTTGAGTGGCTGATCCCCGCGCCCGCGTGCGCGCCCGGCTCGCGATGGAGATCGGGCGCATCGAGAAGCAGGCGCCTGTCGCGGTCGCGCTCGCGTATCCGTCGCCGTACCCGGTCGCGATGTCGAGCCTCGGCTTCCAGCGCGTCTACCGAGCGCTCCAGGAAGCAACGGGCGTGATGTGCGAGCGGATCTTCTTGCCGGACGATCTGCGCGAGCCTGGGCCGGGCGCCACGACGTACGAGTCGGGTCGGCCGCTCTCGGCGCACCGGACCGTGGCGTTCAGCGTCGCGTACGAGCTCGAGATCGCGGGGGTCGTCCAGCTGCTCGATCTCGCGGGCGTGCCCGCGCTGGCAGAGGAGCGAGACGATCGTCACCCGTTCGTGCTCGCGGGCGGCCCGCTGACGTTCTCCAACCCGCTGCCGCTGTCGCCGTTCGTCGACGCGATCGTCATGGGCGAGGCCGAGGGGCTCATCGCGGAGGTGTGCCGGACCATCGACGCCTCGCCGACCAACGCCGCGGCGCGCGCCGCGCTCGCGAAGCTGCCGCACGTGTTCGTCCCCGAGGCGCACGGGGCCGAGCTGCCCGAGAGCGCGAAGGCGGACGCGTCGCTGCTGCCCGCGTGGGCGCCGATCCGAACGCCCGACACCGCGCTCTCGGGGATGTTCTTGATCGAGACCGAGCGCGGGTGCTCCCGAAAGTGCACCTACTGCGTGATGCGCAGATCGACCAACGGCGGCATGCGCCTCGTCCCGATGGACGCCATCCTCGACCGCGTCCCGCGCGACGCAGACAAGGTCGGCCGCGTCGGCGCCGCCGTCAGCGATCACCCGAAGATCGTCGAAATCGTCACCGCGTTCACCGAGCGCGGCGCGAGCGTGGGGCTGTCGAGCCTGCGGCCGGATCGCCTGTCCGACGCGTTCGTCGCCGCGCTCGCGGCGAACGGCTCGCGCGCGCTCACGACCGCGATGGATGGCCCGAGCGAGCGACTGCGCCGCATGCTCGAGCGGAACGCCAAGGAGACTCACCTCGTGCGGGTCGCCGAGCGAGCGAAGGCGCACGGGATGAGCCGCTTCAAGCTCTACCTGATGCTGGGCCTGCCCACCGAGACGAGCGAGGACATCGACGAGTGCGTGCGGCTGTCGGTCGAGCTGTCGCGCGTCCTGCCGCTGTCGCTCGGGATCGCGCCGTTCTGCGCCAAGCGCAACACGCCAATGGACGGCGCCCCGTTCGCGGGCGTCGACGTGGTCGACGATCGGCTGGACCGCCTGCGCCGTGGCCTGAGGGGGCGCGTCGAGGTGCGCGCGACCAGCGCCAAGTGGGCGTGGGTCGAGTACGTGCTGGCGCAGGGCGCGGCGGCAGAGGGCCGCGCGCTGCTCGACGCGGTCCGAGACGGTGCGTCGTACGCCAGCTACAAGCGCGCGTTCGCGAGGCTGCCCGAGGGGCGCGAGCGCCGCCGGCTGCGCGTGGTCGAGGTGGAGGGTCGCCCGACGTGACGCCGAGCGCCGCGCGCGCGGGTGTCTTCCGCGTCGCGCGGCTCGGCGCACCGGTCCACGGACCCTGCTCCGCATCGAAACCAGGTCGGTAAGACGCGAGCGTCCACTGGGCAGAGCGGAGCCGTGCGTCCGCGCTCGCTGGCGCGCTCGCCATGAGCCGCGCCGTCGGCCGCCCCCGAGCGAAGCCAGCGCCGTGCGCAGAGGAGGTGACGCCGCTCGTTCGCCTGTGCGCGAGACAGTACACAAGTGAACACTCGAGAACGACGACCCGCGAACCTGCGGAACGAGGACGCAACCACACGGTTCGCTCGAGCTACCAGGACCTCGGCGACTTGCCGGCCGCCCCACTGAAGCCACGGGTCGCGATCCTCCGATCTGTCGATCTCCGGCAGGGAGAGATTTCACCAACAGTCCTGCCCGACACGCCGCCCATCGCTGGTATCCAGGGGTATCCAGGGCAAGGCCATCCTCCGCTACAGGCTCGAGGATTTCGGGCCCTGGCAACCGCTGCCGCGGAAGGCGCGAAGTGCGTAGCGGTGTTGCGCCATGCGGTCACGGCGTCGGTGTCCCCGGCCGAGCGGCGCCACCTCCGCGTCGGTCGGCGGCGACGGACCGAGGTGCGCGCGAGGCCGTCGGGGCCGCCTCCGAGTGCGCGCGCAGTCGCTCCTGCTGGCGCGCCGCACGGCGTGCGCGTCGCCGCCCGAGGCGAGCTGACGTCGCCCGCCCGCGCGTGTTGAGGTAGACGTCGCCCGACGTGAACGCAAAGAGCCTCGCGCAGTTCGTGTTCATCGCGGTCGCGGCGATGGCCGTCTATTTCTTCGTGTCGATGGCGCGCGACGCCGACGCGCGCGGCGCTTGCACCTCGGTGTGCCTGCTCGGTCCCGCGTACGCCAACCAGGATCGCCGCATCCCCGCGTTCGAGCTGCCCGATCTCGACGGCAAGCGGGTGAGCTCTGCGTCGCTGCGCGGGCGGGTCGTCGTGCTCAACTTCTGGACCAAGACGTGTCGGCCTTGCCTCGAGGAGATGCCCGCGCTCAACGATCTCGCCGAGATCGTCCGCCGCGAGGGGCTCGCCGTCGACGTCGTCACGATCTCCACCGACGCGTCGGCCGACGACGCGCGGACGACGCTCGCCGCCGCGCTCGGCAAGCAGCCAAACTTCCGCACGCTCATCGATCCGGACGCCGCGGTCGTGTTCGACAAGTTCGGCACGCGGCTCTACCCCGAGACGTGGCTGATCGATCGGAGCGGGCTCATCCGCCTGCGCGTCGACGGCGCGCGCGACTGGGCGAACCCGGTCGTGCTCGATCTCTTGCGGATGCTCGGCCGCCCCGGCGGAGCGTGCCCGATCACGTTCGAAGCAGGCAAGGCGCGCGGACCGTACCATGGCCTCTGCGGTGGCGACGATGCACGCTGAGCCGCCTGGGATCTGTGTCTTCTGCGCGTCGGCGCCCTCGGCGCGGTACGCGCCGCTCGCGCGCGGGCTCGGCGCGGCGATCGCCAGACGAGGCGCGCGGCTGGTCTACGGCGGCGCCAGCGTCGGGCTGATGGGCGAGGTCGCCGCGGGCGCGCTCGAGGCGGGCGGAGAGGTGTGGGGGGTGCTGCCCGAGGGGCTGCGCTCGAGAGAGATCGGCCACCTCGGCCTCACGCGGCTCGAGATCGTCCCCGACATGGCCACGCGCAAGGCGCGGATGGACGAGCTGTCGCGCGGGTTCGTCGTGCTGCCGGGTGGCTACGGGACCCTCGACGAGTGGTTCGAGATGCTGACCGCGCAGCTGCTCCGGTTGCACGACAAACCCTCGGTGGCGCTCGATCCCGACGGCTATTTCGACGGCCTCTTCGCGTGGGCCGATCGCGCGGTCAGCGAGGGGCTGCTCGCGACCGGACCGCGCGCGACGCTGCGGCGCGTGGCCACCGTCGAGGCCGCGCTCGACGAGGTGCTCGCGTGAACATCGGCGAGCGGCTGACCCTCCCGCGCGGCGCGCTCGCTCACGTGCGCGCGGCCGATCCGCGGATGGCGGCGCTCATCGATCGCGTGGGGCGCCACGAGCTCCGCGTCAGCCGTGGCGCGCCGCACCTCGCGTCGCTCCTGCGCTCGATCGTGTACCAGCAGCTCTCGGGCAAGGCGGCGGCGACGATCCACGGCCGGTTCCTCGCGCTCTTTGGCGGCGCGCCCCCGACCCCTGCGCGGGTGCTCGCGACGCCGATCGAGACGCTGCGCGGCGCGGGGCTGTCGATGGGCAAGACGCTCAGCGTGCGCGATCTCTGCCAGCGGATCGTCGACGGCTCGCTCCAGCTCGACAGTCTCGACGCGCTCGACGACCAGGCGGTCATCGATACGCTCGTGAAGGTGCGGGGCATCGGCGTGTGGTCGGCGCAGATGTTCCTGATCTTTCACCTGGGGCGGCTCGACGTGTGGCCGACGGGAGATCTCGGCGTCCAGAAGGGCGCGGCGCTGGTCTTTCGTACGCGCGCGCTCCCGTCACCCTCGCAGCTGGAGCGCCTCGGCGCGCCGTTCGCGCCGTACCGGACGCTCATCGCCCACTATCTGTGGCGCTCGCTCGATCAGTTACCGTTGACAAGTCATGACGCTTGACCGCGCGCCTGCGCGCGGCCCTCGCTCGATCGGCTCAATTCGACAGACTGTCACGCTGACGGCGCGCCTGCGCGCGGCGGGCGCGCGGCGCCCTCGCGAGCGCGTGACGAATGGGCAACACGAAGACGCGGTCGATGGCCACCCGGCGCTCGATCGACGGCGGCTGGCTCGGGGTGTGCTCGAGCAGCTCGACGTCCTCGCGCACCGCGCGCTCGGCGCCCGCCCCGCCCATCGGGAGATCGCCGGCCGCGAGCGGCGAGGAAAGCGCGGGGAGCAGCGAGACGAGCGCCACCTCGTCTCCGCCCTGCTCGAGGTAGGTGGCCTGGTACACGGCGTCGACGCCGCCAAAGCCTCGCTCGCGAAAGATGGTGGCGCGCCACCGGAGGGGCTGCGTGAGGTCGAAGCGGGACGCGCCGATCGTCAGCGCGTCGAGCGACAGCGCGAGCGCCTCGCCGCGCGCGTCGATCGTGAACACGCGGCCGGGCGCGCGCGGATCTCGCGCGACGAGCTCGGACACGAGCGTCACGATCTCGTGGACTGGCAGCGTGAGCGATCCCCCGTCGGGCGCCGCGGCGAGCAGCGCGCGCTCGTCGCTCGCCACCGTGTGAAGGCGCGGCAGCCCGTGGAGCAGCAGGCACCCGTGCGGCGCCGCGCCCGCGATGTAGACCGCCTGGGACGGCGTCGTCACGACGAGCGCGAGGCGCGTGCGCGCGCGGTTCGCGAGGAGCGTGAGCCCGAAGGGCTCGAGCAGCGACGCGAGCTCGGTCGGGCGACCGCCCTGACCGTCATGAAACCAGAGCCCGCCATCGCTGAGCACGATCCCGCGCGCCGGCGGCGCGGCCTCGGTGACCACGGGGCGGCGCCGCGCGCGGACGAACCACCAGCACACCGCGACCACCGCGGCCAGCGCGGCGGCGAGCAGCGCAGCGAGGCCCATCGAACGGAGGAGTAGCAGCCGCGCGCGCGCCGCGCACGCCGGCCTTTCGCGCTCGGGGAACATTCGCCGTTCGAGTAGCCTCCTTGTCACCCATGCGAACCGAACTCTCGGTCACCCTGCTGGCGTGCGGCCTCCTCGCTGGCTGCGCTTCGTCACCCGCGCGCGAGCCCGCGTCGCCCATGTCGCCGCCGCCCCCCGAGACGAAGGTCGGCACCACGATCGTCACGGCGGGCGACGCGGGGACGGCGACCGAGCTGTTCGAGCGCGGCAGAAAGCAGCTCGTCGAGGAGCGCTACAAGGAGGCCGCAGCCACGTTCGACGTGGTCGAGCGCGGCGATCCCGGCGGCAAGCTCGCCGCGCAGGCGCTGCTGCACGCGGGGCTCGCGTACGAGGGCGCCGACGACAAGGCGACGGCCAAGGCGAGGTACCGCGCGCTCATCGACGGCCACCCGAAGGACGAGCTGGTCAAGCTCGCCTGGCTGCGGATCGGCCGCGTCAGCGTCGGGACGAGCGACTGGAAGGACGCCGTCACGAGCGCGGACGCCCTCCTCGCGCGGGCAGACCTCACCGTGATGGAAGCCATCGAGGCCAACGGTCAGAAGGCGCTCGCGCTCGTGTCCCAGGGCGACGTCGACCAGGCCGCCCGCGTCGTCGAGCACGGGCGAGACCTGATGGAGAAGCACCACATCGGCGAGGTCGGGCGCGTCCCGCACGAGGTCGCGCAGGTGTTCTTCGCGCTCGGCGAGGTCAGAAAGGCGCGCAGCGAGCGCATCAAGTTCGAGCCCCCGCCGACCAACTTCGGCGCCGTGTTCGAGGAGCGCGCGCAGGGCCTGCTCGACGCGCAGGCGGCCTACACCGACGCGATGCGCGCGACCGATCCGCTCTGGGCCACGATGTCCGGCTTCAGGGTCGGCGAGCTGTACCGCGCGCTGCACGCCGACGTGATGGTGCTGAAGCTCCCGAGCACCGCGAAGACCGAGAAGGACAAGCAGCTCTTCGAGGGCGCGATGCGGCTGCGTTACCGAGTGCTGCTCGAGAAGGGCCTGAAGATGATGGACGCGACGGTCCGCATGAGCGAGCGCGTCGGCGAGCACAGCGCGTGGGCCGCGCGGGCGCGCGCGTCGAAGGCCGAGCTCGAGCGCCAGATCGCCGAGCAGAACGCGTTCTTGAAGAAGCTCCCGGTCAGCGAGGCCGATCTGCGCAAGCTGCTCGACGACTTGCAGAAGAAGCGCGCAGACGAGGCCAAGTAAACGGCCACTTTTGCCGCGAATCTGGCGGCTCTCGTGAGCCTTGCTAGGGTTGGTGTCGTTGGCTCGCCTGAGCGAAACTCCTCCGCCACCGCCGTCGCTCCCGCGCGAGCGGCAGGCCGCACCCGTCCTCGCCGAAGACTGGCTCGCCCTCGCGATGGAGGCCGCGTCGCCCGAGGAGCGACGTCGGCTCGCGCGCCGGGGTCTCTCGCTGCGCGGACCGCTCGATCCGACGACGCAGGCGATGTTGCTGCGACAGCTCTACCTCGGACACCTCGAGCTGAACCACCTCCGCCGAGCGTACACGGCGGCCGAGCAGGCGATCGCCACCGGCGTGATGCCGGACGTGATGCACCAGGACGCGGCACGGGCGGCGACGGCGCTCGGGTGGGATGACCTCGCGGTGCAGCACCTCAGGCTCGCGGCGCGCACGTCGCCCCCTTCGCGCCGCGCGTTCCACTACTGGACGCTCGGCAGCACGTTGCTCCTGCTGGGACGCCCATCCGAGGCCGAGAGCGCGCTCGAGCGGGCGACACGGTGGGGCTCGACCGACAAGCCGCTCTACCGCGCGCACGCCGTGCTGGCGCGGCTCGCGTCGGGTGAGACCGTCCGCGACGCCCGCCGCGTCTACAACCGCCTCGCGCAGGCGCCCTGCGGCCACGGCTATGGGCGATACGTCCTCGGGATGCTCGCCCTGCAACTCGGCGAGCACGCCATCGCGCGCGAGCACCTGACGGCGTTCTTGAAGCGCACGCGGGACGCGCGGCGAACGATGCAGGTCGCGCTCGCCGCCGAGCTGCGCGACGCCGAGCGCGGCCTCGACCGCGCGCGCGGGCTGAACTGACTCTCGTCACAGCGACTCCAGCTCGATCGCGACGGAGAAGGGGTACAGGACATACAGGACGTCTTCGATGGGGCAGGGAGCTCCCTTCACTTGCATCGTCTCTCGAACGCACAACGAAGCTCTCGGCACAGTCGCCCCCTCACCATACAACCACGCCATACCCTCGCCGTCGGCGCCCCATCTATTGGCATGCGGGTCGCATCTCCGTAGAAGCGAAAGGGCGGCTTGACGCCTGTCGCCTCGGACCCCGCGATGCCCGAGTCGCCGTTGGCGTTGGTGTTGAAGAGACGACCTCGCCGCGGACACCGGCGAAGCGCGCTGGGAGGCCGTCGGGGTCGTTCGCCGCCTCGTACACGAGCGCGTCGTCTTCAGGGAGCCACGGGCTCGCGGTGATCGTCGAGTCGCCGGACTGTCCAGCCGCCGGAACAACCGCCTCCTGTCGCCCGCGAGGCGGATGTACGCCGGAGGCGCGAGGTCGTGGTGGCGCTCGCGCGGCCGAGCGGCCTCGCCGCGGGCGAGACGCGCGCGACAAAGGGCGCTATCGCGGCGGCGTGAAGCCGATCGAGCTGCCCGCGGGCACCACCGTCACGTCGTTCGTCGAAGAGGTGCTCGCGAAGGAGCACGAGGCGCGCGTCGCCGACGACGGCCCCGAGACCTTCGTCGTACACGCGCGCATCGAGGGGCTCGACAGCTACACCATCACGGTGCGCGGGCGCGCGCTGTCGGTCGAACACGGCGAGGTCGGCAAGGCACAGCTGTGGATCGCGACCGACGCCTCGTGCGCGGCGCGCGCGCTCGACGACGCGCTCGGCGACGGCAGGCTCCTCCCCGACGTGCGCGAGCCGAGCGCCGTGCCCGCGGTCACGGACCCCAAGCTCTTGCGGCGGCTCGTGATGGTGAGCGGATCGGTGCGCGCCGAGCTGATCGGCTTCGGTGACGCGCCGCTCTGGGTCGCGTTCGGCGCCGGCGCCAGGGCCGCGCGCATCGACGTCGAGCGCACCGACGCCGAGGTGAGCCTCCCGATGAGCGTGCTCGAGCAGCTGATGTCGCTGTCGAAGCGGCCCGACGAGGCGCTGAAGGACGTGTCGGTGAAGACCAAGGGCAACCTCTTCGTGCCGATGCAGGTCGCGCTCGCGCTCGCGATCATGCTCCCCGCGGGACCCGCGCGATGAGCGAGGCGCGGCCGCGCGCGCTGTTCTTCGGCACGCCCGAGATCGCGGTCGGCGCGCTCGACGCGCTCACCGAGCGCTGCGACGTCGCGCTCGTGCTCTGCCAGCCCGACAAGCCCGTCGGACGCGCGCAGAAGATCGAACCCGGCCCTGTGAAGCGACGCGCGCTCGAGCTCGGCCTCGCGGTGCACCAGCCCGCCAAGGTGCGCGTCCCCGAGCTCGCGGCGCTGCTACGCGAGGCGCGCGCCGACGTGGCCGTGGTGTTCGCGTACGGCCGCATCCTCACGCCCGAGGTGCTGCGCGCGCCGCGCCTCGGCTGCGTGAACCTGCACGCGTCGCTGTTGCCCAGGTACCGCGGCGCCGCGCCGATCAACTGGGCCATCGCGCGCGGCGAGAAGGAGACCGGCGTGTGCCTGATGCAGATGGACGAAGGGCTCGACACCGGCCCGGTGCTCGCGCGTCGCGCGCTGCCGATCGGCCCCGACGAGACGGCGCCAGAGCTCGCGCGTCGCCTCGCGCCGCTGGGCGCCGAGCTGGTGCGCGAAGAGCTGCCGCGGCTGCTGGCGGGCGAGCTGTCACCCGTACCGCAGGACGACGCGCTGGCGACGCTCGCGCCGATCCTCACGCGCGCCGACGGGCTCGTCGACTGGTCGCGCGACGCCGTCGACCTCCACGACCTCGTGCGCGCGATGATCCCGTGGCCCGGCGCGCACACGACGCTGCGAGGCAGAGCGCTGAAGCTGTTGACCACGCGCCCCGTCGACGCGCACGGCGCGCCGGGCGAGGTCCTCCGCGCCGACAAGGCGGGCGTCGTCGTCGCGTGCGGCGCGGGCGCGCTCGAGCTGGTCACGGCCCAGCTCGAGGGTCGCAAGGCGCTCGCGGGCAGAGAGCTCGCCGCGGGGCGCGCCATCACGCAAGGCGACCTGCTCGGCGCTACCGCTTGACGTCGGCCGCGCGAAGCGAGAAGCAGCCCGCGCCTTCGGGCGGGTAGCTCAGGGGTAGAGCGCTGGCCTTACAAGCCGGATGTCGCAGGTTCGAAGCCTGTCCCGCCTACTCATTCGCGCATGTCGAGCGCGCCGATGTAGTCCATCTTGCCGAGCTCGACGCCGTTGCTGCGAAGGATCGAGTACGCCGTGACCAGGTGAAAGTAGAAGTTGGCGACGACGAATTGACAGTATTCTTCGCCAGTGATCCACTTGCCTGCCATCCAGGGCAACGAGATCTTCAGCGCGGCGTAGCCTGCAAAGTCATCGGGGCCGGCGGCGTCGAGGAGCCGCAGCACCGCGGCGATGCGGGCCTTCAGCTCGGGCACGGTCGTCTCGGTGTCGGGGTGCGACGGCACCGGCTGGTTGGCGAGGCGGGTGACGGCGCCCTTCGCGTTGTCGCACGCGACGCGCACCTGCGCGACGAGCGGGTACTGGTCTGGAGCGAGCCGCGCCTGCAGGAGGTTCTCGACGGGGAACCTCTTCTTCTCGGCGAAGGCGACGGCCAGATCGAGCCACCGGTCGAGGTTCGTGAGCATCTTCTTCATCGGGAGGATGACGGTCGTGTGAGGGTGCATGCGCGCGGCTCTCATCCGGCGTCGCGGCCGGGTCAACGCGCTCGACCCGCGGCCACGATCACGGCTACAACCCGCGGGTGACGCGGGTGGCGGCAGACATCGCGAAGGTCGCGGCGGCGCTCGACGCCCGCTTCGTCGGGCGCGCCGAGGCCATCCGCGCGCTGCTCGTCTGCGTGGTCGCGGGGGAGCACGCGCTCTTGATCGGCCCGCCCGGCACGGCCAAGAGCGCCATCGTCCGCGCGCTCTCCGAGCTCATCTCGGCGCGCTACTTCGAGTACCTGCTGACCCGCTTCACCGAGCCGAGCGAGCTCCTGGGCCCGGTCGACATCCAGGCCTTCCGCGACGGTCGCTACGAGCGACGCACCGCGGGGATGTTGCCCGAGGCCGAGATCGCGTTCTTCGACGAGGTCTTCAAGGCCAACAGCGCGATCTTGAACTCGCTGCTGACGCTGCTGAACGAGCGCGCGCTCACGGTGGGCGGGCGCGCGCTCGCCGTTCCGCTGGTGTCGGTGATCGGCGCGAGCAACGAGGTGCCGACCGACGAGTCGCTGGCCGCGGTGTACGATCGCTTCCTCTTGCGCGTGCGCACCGACAGCCTCGAGGCGTTCCATTTCGACGCGCTCGTCGCCTGCGGCCTCGACCGCGAGGCTCGTCACGCGACGCCCCAGGCGCTGGTAGAGCTCTCGGCGCTCGGGGAGTTTCGCCGGGATTTTTCGTCGATCGCGCGGCCGAGCGCCGAGCTGCTGTCGACGTACAAGAGCCTCGTCTTCCAGCTCCGGGCCGAGGGCGTCAGCCTCTCCGATCGTCGGGTAGTCAAGCTGCTGAAGCTCGTGGTCGCCTCGGCGTGGCTCGACGGTCGCGCCGAGCCCGACGACGGCGATCTCTGGGTCCTTCGGCACGCGTGGAACACCGACGAGCAGCGCGCGATCGTCGCGGGGATCGTCGGGCCGCTGCTCGAGGCGTTCTACGTGGAGCAGCCCGCGCGGCGACGCGGCGGCGCGGTGGCGCAGGGGCTCGACGCGCTCGCGGCCGAGATCGATCGGGCGCGCCGCGTGCTGGTCGAAGGCGCGCCGCCGTCGGACGTGCAGCTCTTCGCTGCGCTCGCCGCGCTCGGCGAGGTGCGCGGCGCGCTCGCGGGGCACCCCGAGCCGCGCGCGCGCGCGCTGGAGCGCAAGGTGACCGAGCTGCTCGAGGCCGCGTTTCGAACGGGGAGGTTCGCGACGCTGTGAACCCGACCACGATCACGGCCGTCGACGCGCGCCCGTTCGACGCCGCGCTGCACGAACCGTTCGGCATCGCGGGCGGCGCGGCCGACGTCGCGCGCAACGTGCTGGTCACGGTCGAGCTCGCGGACGGCACGCGCGGCTACGGTGAGGGCGCGCCGCTGACCCCGTACAACGGCGAGACTCAGCGGCAGACGCTCGACGCCCTCGCGAGGGCGACGCCCTCGACGCTCGGCGCCGACGCGCGCGCGTGGCGCGAGCTCGCGGCCGAAATCGCGCGCGCCGCGCCCTCTGCAGGCGCCGCGCGCTGCGCGCTCGAGACCGCGGTGCTCGACGCCCTCACGAAGCGCGCTGGCATGCCGCTGTGGGCGCTGTTCGGCGGAGCGTCACGCGCGCTCGTGACCGACGTGACGATCCCCACGGGCTCGCTCGAGCACGCGGCAGAGTCGGCCGCGCGGTGGCACGCGCGTGGGTTTCGCGCGCTGAAGGTCAAGGTGGGCGAGGCCGGCGCCGACGACGTCGCGCGCGTCGAGGCGATCGCGCGGAGCGCGCCCGGATGCGCGCTGTTGCTCGACGCCAACGCGTCGCTCGACGCCGACGGGGCGCTCTCGCTGACGCGCGCGCTGTCGGCGCGGGGCGTCGCGGTGTCGCTGCTCGAGCAGCCGGTCGCGAAGCACGATCTCGACGGCCTCCGGCGCGTGGCAGCGGGAGACGTGCCCGTCGCCGCCGACGAGAGCGCTGTCTTCGCCTCCGACGTCCCGCGGCTCGGGCTCGCCGCGCCGCACGTGGTCAACGTGAAGATCATGAAGGCCGGCGTGGTCGAGGCGCTCGACGCCGCCCTGGCGGCGCGTGCTCTCGGGCTGCGCCTGATGATCGGGGGGATGGTCGAGAGCCGCCTCGCGATGACCACGTCCGCGTGCCTCGCGGCAGGGCTCGGAGGGTTCTCGTTCGTCGATCTCGACACACCGATGTTCTTCGTCGACGAGCCGTTCGTCGGCGGGTTCGAGCAGCGCGGCCCCGAGCTCGACCTCACCGCTGTCACGGCGGGCCACGGCGTTTTGCCCCGCACCAAACCGAGGTAGACGCGATCGTCGATGCGTCACCTGTCGCTCGCCGTCGTCGTCGTCGCCCTGCTGGCCTGCGACTCGAAGCCCACACCGAAGGCGGAGCCGGCGACCTCGACCAAGTCATCGCCGCTGTCGAAGCCGCGGTTCGACAAGGCCCCCGCGGGCGAAGACTTCGCCGCCATCGCGCGCGCGCGACGCGACGCCGCCGAGTCGGCGGGGCGGAGGTTGCTCGTCTACGTCGGCGCCTCGTGGTGCGAGCCCTGCCAGCACTTTCACCGCGCGGTCGAGGCCGGCAAGCTCGACGACGCCTTCGCTGGCGTCACCTTCCTCGAGCTCGACGTCGAGGCCGATCGCGCGCGCCTGCTCGGCGCTGGCTACGCGAGCAAGTACATCCCGCTGTTCGCGGCGCCCGGCCCAGACGGTCGCATGACCCGGTTCATCGTGGGCTCGATCAAGGGCGACGGCGCCGTCGCCGAGATCACGCCGCGACTCCGACGTCTCCTCGACGACGCGAGGCCGCGATGAAGATCACGCGACGAGCGCCGGCGCGCGTCGGCAGGCTGTTCTCCGAGCCGCTCGCCATCCCTGGCTTCGCGCCCCGACGGCTGCGCGTGTACCTGCCCGCTGGCCACGACGACCGCGATCTGCGGCCGCTGCTCGTGATGTTCGACGGGCAGAACGTCTTCGATCACGAGTCATCGTTCTCGGGAGGCTGGCTCGCGCACGAGGCCGTCGAGCGGCTGGCGCGCCGACGCCCGCACCCGATCGTGGTCGGCGTGGAGCACGGCGGCGACTCACGCTTGTCCGAGCTGTCACCGTGGCCCATCAAGGGTCAGCCGGGTCGCGCGGACGACTTCGTCGGCTTCATCGCGCGCGAGCTCGTGCCGACGCTCCGACGAAGATTTCGGATCGTCGACGGGCCGCTCGGGGTCTTGCTCGGCGGCTCGTCGATGGGCGGGCTCGCCGCGACGTGGGGCCACCTCACCCACCCCGACGCGTTCGGCGGCGCGCTCGCGATGTCGCCGTCGTTCTGGGTCGGCGGCGCGCGGATGCAGTCGCTCGCGCGCGCGGCGCGGCCCGGCGTCTCGCAGATCTACCTCGACTGCGGGCGCGGCGAGGGCGACGGCAAGATGGCGCCGCTGGTCGAGAGGGTCGCCGGCGCGCTCGCCGAGCAGGGCTACGACGACGAACACCTGAAGGTCCGCATCGACGCGCGCGGCACCCACTCGGAGGCGTCGTGGCGACGCCGCCTCGTGCCCGCGCTGCGCTGGTTCTATCGCGGGCGATGACGCGCGCGGGGCGACAGAGGGCGCTCCCCCTCGCGGCGTTCGCCCTGCTCGCCGCCGCCTTCACGTCGCCGCTGTTCTCGCGTCCGATGCACCTCGGACACGGAGACTGGCTCTGGTTCCACTTCACGTGGGACAGCGCGCGCCGCACGATCGTCGGCTTTCACGAGCTGCCGTGGTGGAACCCCTACGCGTGCGGCGGCTCGCTGGGCGTCGCCAACCCGCAGAGCTTCGGGTTCTCGCCGCTGTTCTGGCTGCTCTTGCCGCTGCCGACCGCCCTCGCCATGAAGTGCTACCTGGCGCTCTGCACCTTCCTCGCGCTGTGGGGAATGTGGGAGCTGGCCGCTTGGCACCGCGCGCGCGGACCGTTCGCGCTCGTCGCGGCGGTCCTGTTCGGTTGCTCCGGGACGCTCGGGTGGCACCTGAACGGTCAGACCTCGATGGCCGCGTTCGCTGGCCTGCCGTGGCTCGCGCTGTTCGTGCTCCGAGCCAGGCGAGATCTGCGGTTCGCGCTCGCCGCCGGCGGGGTGCTGGCGACGATGACGCTGTCGGGGGGCGTGTACCCGACCGCGTTCGGCGCGCTCCTGATCGGCGCGCTGAGCGCCTTCTCGATCCTCGAATCGCCGCGCGCGTGGGCGCGGATGGCGATCGCGGCGACGGCGTCGCTCACCGCGTTCGCCGCGTTCGCCGCGGTGAAGCTCGCCCCGATGCTCGAGTTCCTGCGTGATCACGGGCGCCCCGTCGGTCGTGACGACGCGATCTCGCCGTCGCTGCTGTTGCCGATGCTGCTCGAGCGGCGCACGACCGAGACGCAGCTCTGGCCGCACGTCGGGTACATCTACGCGTGGTGGGGTGAGTACGGAAACTACGTCGGCTGGGCGGGGCTCGCGCTCATCACGACGCTCGCCGCGCTGTCGGGCAAGCGAGGTCGCGTCGCGCTCGCGCTGGCCGCGCTGGGGCTCGCGCTCGTGCTCGGCGACCACGGGCCGTTGTCGCCTTACGCGTGGCTGCGCAAGCTGCCGATGTTCTCGTCGCTGCGGGTGCCGACCCGGCACTGGATCCTGGTCGATCTCGGCCTCGCGCTCGCCGTCGCGATGGGCGGGGCGCGGCTCTCGCTCACCCGACGGAGGTGGGCCCCTCCGCTGTACGCTGCGCTGTTGTTCACCTCGACGTGGGTCGTCGTGGACCTCGTGCAGACCAACGGGATCGCGATCTTCGCCGGCGCGATGCAGACGCCGCCCGCGCCGCGCGACGAGCCGCCGGCGCCGATCCGACAGGAGCGCGGCGAGGCGCACGCGATGTACCGCTACCCGCCGCGCAACCTGGGGACGCTCGCGTGCTTCGACGAGGTCACGGTCGAGCGCTCGCCGCGGCTCCGCGCGCGCCTGCCGAGCGAGCTCAGCGTCGAGCCGCGCGGAGCAGGCGTCGCGCGGCTCGTCGCGTGGTCGCCGACCTCGATCTCGCTCGACCTCGATCTGGCGTCAGCGGCGCGCGTCGCGGTCAACCAGAACGGCTATCGCGGCTGGCGGGTCGAAGGCGCCACGCTCGAGGTCGTCGAGCACCAGCTCGGCGTGCGCGCGCCTCCGGGCCGTCACCGCGTGCGGCTGTGGTACCGCCCGCGCGGCTACGAATGGGGGGTCGGCGTCACGCTCGGCGCGGTCGCGCTGTCGCTGGTCGTCGCCGCGCGCGCGCTCAGGGCTTGGGCCCGTGCCGGTCGCCGAAGCGCGCCTGCATGGTGAGCAGGCCGCGCTGGCACGCTGACTCGTCGCGCTTGCGGCGCGCGAGCTGCCCCATCGTGGCCATCGCCCGCGCTCGCAGCTCGCAGCAGGACAGCTCGGGGTGGCACAGCAGCTCGGCGAGCGCCGCGAGCTGCGCCTTTCGGCCCTCCTCGCACTCATCCTCGGCGCAGACGCGCGCGATCAGCGCGTCGAGCCGGGTCTCGACCTCAGAGTGGGCCAATCAGCACCTCACGATCCTTCGACCCGTTGGCCGGGCCCACCACGCCGCGCTTTTCCATCGTCTCGACGATCTTGGCGGCCCGGTTGTAGCCCAGACCGAGCTTGCGTTGTAGCCACGAAGTCGAGCATCGTCGAGTCTCCGCCACGACACGGACCGCGTCGTCGTAGCGAGAATCGAGCTCCCCGTCCTCGTCGGGGGCGCCGCCGTCGTCGTCGTCGTCGCGGCTCTTCACGATCGACTCGTCCCACACCGGCTCGCCCTGCGACCGCAGGTGCGCCGTCACGCGGTCGACCTCTTCCTCGCTGACGAACGGACACTGCACGCGGCGGGTGTCGTTGGTCCCGTTCAGCTTGACCAGCATGTCGCCGCGGCCGAGCAGGTGCTCGGCGCCCATCTCGTCGAGGATCGTGCGGCTGTCGACCTTCTGCGCCACACGGAAGCCGATGCGCGTCGGGAAATTCGCCTTGATCATGCCGGTGATGACGTCGACGCTCGGGCGCTGCGTCGCCAGGATCACGTGCATGCCGGCCGCGCGGGCCTTCTGAGCGAGACGCGCGATCGCGCTCTCGACGTCCTTTCCCTGCTGCATCATCAGGTCGGCGAACTCGTCGACGACGATCACGATGAACGGGATCCGCTCGGGCAGCTTCGGCGGCTCGCGCTCGGCGCCCAGCTCGACCACCACGCCGTCCTCGGTGACGGTCGACGGCTCGGGCGGCGGCTCGAACCCCTTCACCTCGCCGCGGCGCGCGCGGTCGACCCACGCGTTGTAGGTGCCGATGTTCTTCGTGCCGGCCGTCGCGAACAGCTGGTAGCGCCGCTCCATCTCGTCGACGGCCCATTTCAGCGCGTTGGCCGCCTGCTTCATGTCGGTGACGACCGGCAGCAAGAGGTGCGGGATGCGATCGAACGGCGCCAGCTCGACCACCTTCGGATCGATCATCAAGAGGCGCAGCTCCTCGGGCGTGCGCCGCATCAGCAAGCTGACGAGCATCACGTTGAGCCCGACGCTCTTCCCGGCGCCGGTCGCGCCCGCCACGATGACGTGCGGCATCGACGCGAGATCCGCGTAGAACGGGGCGCCCACGATGTCGCGGCCGAGCACGCATGGCAGCGGCGCGGCGAGCTCTTGAAAGCGCCGGTCCTCGACGAGCTCGCGGAGGTTGACGGGGATGCGCTCGCGGTTCGGCAGCTCGAAGCCGATGCGGCCCTTGCCGGGGATCGGCGCGATGATGCGCACCTTGCACTCGAGCCCGAGCGCGAGATCGTCCGCCAGCCCGGCGACCTTGCTGACCTTCGTGCCCTCGGCCGGGACGACCTCGAAGGTCGAGACGGTCGGCCCGGTGTGGATGTCGGCGACGGTGCCGCGGACGCCGTAGTCGGACAGCACCTTCTCCAGCTTCTTCGCGCGCTCGAGCAGCGCGTCGCGATCCTCGCGCACGATGGTGGGCGGCGGCCGCTCGAGCAGCTCCGAGCTCGGCATCACGAACCCAACCTTGTCGGGCTGGGGCTCGACGAGGCGCTTCTTCGGCTTCTCCGGCGCGAGCTCCTGCGCGTGATCGACGATCATCGGCCCCGCGGGCGCGGCGACCGCGCGAGCGGGCTTCGGCGCGGCGGGCGGCGCGGACTCGTCCGGCGCTCCTTCATCGTCATCGCTCGCGTCGTCGTCGTCCGAGTCGGCAGCAGGCGGCGTGGGGCTAGGCTCCTTCACGCGGCGAACCGCGCGCTTCTTCGGCTTGTCAACGGGCGCGTCCGGCTCGACGGGCGTCGCGGCGCGGGCCGCGTCGACGCAGAGGACAGGTGGCGCGTCCGGCGTCTCCTTGTCGAGCAGCGGCAGAAACTCGTCGGCGTCGACGGCAGGGTGAATCAGCGGCTGCGCCTCACGCCGCTGCGCCTCCTCGCGCGCGCGGCGGATCTCGGCGGCGCGCTCCCACGCCTCGGCGACCGCGCGCGCGCCGCTCTTCGCGCGGGTCGCCGCCTCGGTCGTCCCACGGATCGCGCGATCGGCTGAGTCGATGAACGAGAAGCTGCGGCGCGCGATGAGCACGAGGCCGATCGCGGTGAGGCCGATCAGGAAGCTCCCGACGGTCGAGAACGCAGAGCGCAAGATCTCGCCGAACAGCTCGCCGACCGCGCCCGCCGCGGGCATCTCGCCGAACGCGGTCAGCTTGGGCGCCGCGACCTGCACGAGCGCCGAGCCGATCAAGAGCACGAGGAAATCGCCCGTGAGCCGCGCGACGTTGGTGATCCCCGCGCGCCCTCTCAGCAGCGGCCACGCGAACCACATCAGCTCGAACGGCAGCACCACCGCGGCGACGCCCACCGTGCCGAGGAGCATCCGCGCCCAGCTCGCGCCCGCCGGGCCCATCCAGTCGGCGCCCGCGAGCTCTGGGTCGTGCGGGCTCCCACGGAACGACAGGAGCGCGAGCGCCGTCGCGATCGAGCCGACGAACAGCAAGAGCGCGGCGGTCTCCCTGCCGCGGGCGAGCGCGCGCGCGGTGCGGTCGTCGAAGGGCGGCGGCGGAGGGTCCGAGTCCTTCGTCGCCGGGCCGTCGGAGACGGCGGCGCGCCGGGGAGCGAAGAGCGTGGCCATGAGCCCAGGCGCCGAGATATCGCCCCGTGACTCGAGGGGCCAACTTCGACGGGCTACTCGAAGATCGGACGAGGCGCGCGCTCGGCCGCGAGAAAATCTTCGCAGCCCATCGCCAGCGCGCTCGGCCTCGCGTCGTCGGCGAAGAAGCGCGCCTCGCGGATCTCGAGCGGGTTCTTCGGGCCGCGCGCGACGTCGTCGACGACGGCCGCCACGACCGTCGTGACAGCGTGAAAGCGCGGATCTCGATCGGGCCGGGAGAACACGCCGAGCACGGCCCCGAGCGACACCACACGCGCGCCCGCCTCTTCGTCGAGCTCGCGGTGGGCCGTCGACACGAGCGTCTCTCCCCACTCGACCGTGCCCCCCGGCAACGCCCAGGTCCCCGTGTCCGCGCGACGGATGAGCAGCAAGTCGCCGTTGGAGCGCCGCGCGACGACGCACAAGCCCACGACAGGCCGACGCAGGATGTGGCGCCCGACCTCCTTCGCGAGCGTGAGCGCGCCTCGCGGCAGCAGCGTCAGCGGGCCAGGCACGTCGCCGGGCCCGCGCTCACTTGCCGGCGGCGGCGTTCGAGCCCGCGCCCGTCATCACCATCAGGTGAAACTTGCCGAACTGCGACTGCCCCAGCGTGTAGAGCACCTCGAGCAGCAGGCGGTACGGCGTGGTCGCGTCCGCGATGATGATCGCCTCGCTCTTGTCGTCGAGGCCCTTGGCCTTGCGGACCTGCTTGTCGACCTCTCGAACCGACTGCAGCGCGTTGCGGAGCGGGATGATCTCGAGCGAGTTTGGGCTCGGCTTGTGGCGCGCGTCGACCCCGGACTGCGCGAGCGCCTCGCGGCTCGGCAGCATCAGGATCGGGCTGGGATCGTCGCCCACCAAGATCTGGCTCTTCGAGATCATGACGGCGATGCACTCTTCTTTGGGCTGCGACGTCATCACCGACTTCGGGAGCTTGAGATCCTCGCTCTGCGGCGGCGCCGCCTGCGACGACGACATGCTCTTCAACAAGAAGACCAGGATGATGGTCATCATATCCATCATCGCGGTGATGTTGAGAAAGTCGATCTCGGGGTCTTTTGCGTTCCGGCGGATCGCCTTGCGCAGCTCGGCCTTGAACTTGACGACCGAGGCGGCTTCGACCTTCTTCGCGGGGCGACCCGGGGCTCCTTGCTGGCTCATGCGATCCTCTTCGTCAGCTCACTTGGCCACGCCGAAGTTCACGTCGGGGAACAGCGGCTCGGGGTTCTCGCCCTCGGTCTCGCGCATGGCGTCCATCGCGCCGACCACGGTCTGATAGTCGATGCCGGGCTCGGCGATGATCTGCACGTTCGTCTCTTCCTTGAAGTCGGAGGACGCGTCCTTCAGCTTCTTCGCGCAGGCCTTCAGCGCCGCCCAGTCGTAGGTGCCCTCGCGCTTCTGCACGGTGAGGCCGGCGCCGATCTCGCAGCCGGGGCCGACGTTTCCGCCGGACGCCTTCAGCGACACGCCGTCAGCGACGATGAGCAGCGAGAGGTTCAGGCTGTTCTTCTCCTTGGCGCGGGTGCCAGCGCCGCCGCTCGACGGAGGGTTCGACTCGATCGTCGAGGTGAACACGGCGGGGATCGTCGCGAGCACGAACATCAGCACGTTCGTGACGATGTCGAGGAACGGGACGATGTTGAGCTCGCCCCCCGCCTCGGCCGGATCGTGCTCGTGCGGCTGCGACAGGCGGCGGATCTTGGAGCGCTGAGAGGGGCTGAGCGGTGCGTCGGCCATGGCGGGTGTCCCGGGGCGCGCTTCGCTCAGTAGCTCGGCTTGTTCGTGATCGTGAGGAGGTTGAACGTCCGCTCGGTGATGCTCTCCAGATCGTGCTGGATGTTCTTCGCGCGGGTGTGCAGCAACACGTGCGTGATCATGCAGAACACGGCGATGCCGAGGCCGAGCGCCGTGTTGTACATGGCCTCTGCGATGCCGAGCGAGAGCAGGCGCTGCTTGTCTGCGGCCGAGAGGCCCGGGCGGCCGACGGCGGCGAACGTGCCGATCAGACCGGAGACGGTGCCGAGCAGACCGATCAGCGTCGCGATGTTCGCGAGCGACCAGAGCGCGCCGATGCGCTTCTCGGCGGCGGGCTTCAGCTCGGACAGCTTCTCGCTGAGCGCCGCGTCGATCTCGCTCTCGCCCTTGTTGGCGTGCGTAAGGCCGGATTTGACGAGCTGCAGGATGGGGAAGTCGCTCGCCTCGCAGAGCTTGATCGCGCGGTCGATGTTGCCGGCCGCGACGAGCTTCTTGACCTGAGCGAAGAACTCCTTCGAGTTCACGCGGTACTTGGTCATCTGAAAGATGAAGCGCTCGATGACGATGGTGAGCACGACGGCGGAGGTGATCAGGTTCCCGACCAGGAAGGCCGGGTTCTCCTTCATCGCCGCGGTGAACGAGACATCGCTACCGCCGCTCGACGCCGCCGCCGCGGCCAACATCAACAGGTTCATCTGATGAGGTTCCTTTCCTACGATCCGTGACCCGCGTCGACCCGCGAGGTTTCACACTCCGAACACCGATCCCCCGGCAGAGCAGTCCGACCGAGCGAGACGGGCACGGAGACTACCTGCGCCCTCGCGACGACCGCAAGCCGAATCAAGCGGTCACCAGCGCTCGCGACGTCAAACATCGAGGCTGTCCGCGTCGGCCTCACGGGATTTTTCCATGATGAAGCGGAAGCGCGCCTGGGGATCCTTGCCCATCAGATCGTTGAGGACCTGATCGGTGTGGAGCTCGTTGTCGACGACGACCTTCAGCGCGCGGCGGCGGCGGCGGTCGAGCGTCGTCTCCTTCAGCTGGTCCGCGCTCATCTCGCCGAGGCCCTTGAAGCGCATGATCTCGGGCTTCACGTTGCGCGGCAGCTTCGCGAGGATGCGGTCGCGCTCCTTCTCGTCGATCGCCCAGTGGGTCTCCTTGCCCGCGGTGATCTTGAAGAGCGGCGGCGTCGCCAGGTAGACGTGCCCGTTGCGCAGGAGCCCCGGCAGGTGCCGGTAGAAGAACGTGAGCAGCAACGTCGCGATGTGCGAGCCGTCGCTGTCGGCGTCCATCAGCAAGAACACTTTGCCGTAGCGGAGCTTCGTGACGTCGAAGTCCTTGCCGATTCCGCAGCCGAGCGCCTGCACGAGATCGCCGAGCTCCTTGTTGCCCATCAGCTTGCTGGCCGTGGCCTGCTCGGTGTTGAGCACCTTGCCCTTCAGCGGGAGGATCGCCTGCGTCTTGCGGTCGCGGCCCTGCTTGGCCGAGCCGCCTGCGCTGTCGCCCTCGACGATGAACAGCTCGCTGTCGCCGGGATCGGTCGACGAGCAGTCGGCGAGCTTGCCGGGGAGGTTGAGCCGGTGGCTGACGGCCGATTTTCTCGAGACGTTGGCGGTGGCCTCGCGCCGGGCCTCGCGCGCGCGGGCCGAGAGGATCGCGCGCATCACGATCTGCTCGCCCATCGAGCCGTTCGCGAGCAGCCAGTTCTCGAGCGCGGGGCGGACGAGCGCCTCGACCTGGCCGGCGACCTCGGGGTTGTTCAGGCGGTCCTTCGTCTGGCCCTGAAACTGCGGGTCGGAGACGTAGACGCTCTCGAGCGCGACGACGCCCTCGCGGATGTCCTCGGCGGTGATCGTGACGCCGCGCGGGGCGATGTTCTTCGCCTCCATGAACGCGCGGACGCCCTTGACGATCGACGTCGACAGGCCGCTCTCGTGCGTGCCTCCGTGCGGCGTCGGGATGCCGTTGACATAGGACCGGACGTGCTCCGTCGTGTCCTCGGTCCACTGCAGCGCGACCTCGATGCGGAACGGCGCCGCCTCGCCGTCGCCGGTGTCGCGCGAGAACGTGAACGGCGTCGCGTGCGCCGCCGCGTGGCCGCGTCGCGAGACGAGGATGGGGAGGTAGTCGACGATGCCGTTCGGGTGCGTGAAGGTCAGGCGCTCCTTGGTGGCGCCGTCGACGAACGTGACCTCGAGCCCCGCGTGGAGATAGGCCTTCGCCTCGAGGCGCTCCTTCACGAGCGCGACGTCGAAGCGCTCCTTGCCGAAGATCTGCGGATCGGGTCGAAAGTAGACGCGCGTGCCGCGCTTGCGGACCTTCTCCTTGCCGACCTTGAGCTTCGACGTCGGGACGCCGCGCGAGAACGTCTGCACGTGCTCCTGCGCGTCCTTCCAGACGGTCACCTCGAGCGCCTCGGACAGCGCGTTGACGACGCTCGAGCCGACGCCGTGCAGCCCGCCCGAGACCTTGTAGTTGCCGCCGCCGAATTTGCCGCCCGCGTGCAGCGTGCAGAGGATGATCTCGAGCGCGGGCTTCTTGAAGCGCGGGTGCATGTCGACCGGGATGCCCCGGCCGTCGTCGGTGACCGCCGCGCCCTTGTGGTCGGCGTCGAGCGCGACCTCGATGCGCCGCGCGTGGCCGTTGATGGCCTCGTCGATCGAGTTGTCGAGGATCTCCCAGAGGAGGTGGTGGTAGCCCCGCCCGTCGGTGCCGCCGATGTACATCGCCGGCCGCTTGCGGACAGGCTCGAGCCCCTCGAGGACCTCGATGTCCTTCGCGCTGTAGGAGGTCGTCATGGTCAGTTCTTCTCGAGGCTGGGGACGACGGGGAGGCCGAGCACGACGCGCGCGAAGCGGTCGCGCTTGACGATGGCGTGGCCGCGATCGGCGCGGCCGCCCTCGATGCCCATCCACGTGAGATCGAGCGAGCGGCCCTTCTCCGTCTCGACCGTGATGGTGTCGCGGCGCGCGACGGCGAGCACGCAGCCGAGCACCCGCTCTCCGTCGTGGAGCTTCATCGCGAGCGCGCCCTTGCCCGCGCCGCCGAGCACGCTGATCTCGGAGACGGCGACGCCGAGCGCGTGACCGTCGGAGCTGGCCATCAAGACGGCGTCCTTGTCGCCCACCGGCGCGACGAACACGACCTCGTCGCCGTCGTTGAGGCGCGCGAATTTTCGGCCCGCGCGCGTCGACGGATCTCGGTGCGCCGACAAGGAGAAGCGCAGCCCGAGCCCGCCCCTCGTGATCGCGAGCGCGTAAGGCGGCTGCGGCTCGGCGCCCTCGACCGCCTCGGGCACCGGGAGCAGGCGAGGATCGAACGACGCCATCGCGACGATGCGCTCGCCGTCGCTCATCTTGAAGAGCTTCTGCACCGGCTCGCCGTAGCCCGCCGTCGCCGGGACGTCGTGGATGCGCTGGACGTAGCAGGCCCCCGCGCTCGAGAAGAACGCGACCGACGCGCGCGTCGAGCCGGCCGTCACCGCGAGCACCTGGTCGCCCTCGCGGACGCGCGTGCTCGACAGATCCTTCACCTCGCGGACGCGCTTCAGCCAGCCCTCGCGCGTCAGGATCACGGTCGCGTCCTCGTCCTGGATGAAATCCTCGGCCGAGTACTCCTGCTCCTCGACGCCGCCGATCTTGGTCTGGCGTCGGCGGCCGAAGCGCGCCTTCTGCTCGGTGAGCTCGGTCTTGACGACCTCCCAGCGCTTCGTCTCGCTCTTCAGCAGGGCCTCGAGCCGCTTCGCCTCGGCGCGCTTCTTGTCGAGCTCCTCTTGTACGACCAGGATCTCGAGCTTCGCGAGCTTGTACAGGCGCAGCTCGAGGATCGCGTCGGCCTGCTCGTCGCTGAACTCGAACCGGGCGATGAGCTTCTGGCTCGCGTCGGCCTTGCCGTCGCTCTTGCGGATGATGCGGATGACCTCGTCGAGCGCGTCGTAGACCTTCGCGAAGCCCTCGAGGATGTGCAGCCGCTTCTGCAGCCCGCCGAGATCGTGGCGCAGGCGCCGTTCGACGACCTCCATCCGAAAATCCAGGAAATGCCGGATCATCTGGCCGAGCGACAGCCGCGCGGGCTGGCACGGGAGCAGCTCGTCGCGCGCCTCGCCGGGCTCGACGGGTCGCGGGACGAGCGCGGTGAAATTGACGCTCACCGTCGTCGAGAGCGGCGTCTGCTTGTACAGGTACGCCATCACGAGATCGGGATCGGTGCCCTTCTTCAGCTCGAGCACGATGCGCACCTCGGCGGTCGACTCGTCGCGTACGTCGAGCAGGCCCGGCAGCTTCTTCGAGACGATGACCTCGGCGATGCGCTCGACGATCGCGCGGCGCTCGACCGCGTACGGCGTCGAGGTGATGACGATGTCGACGGCGCCGCCCTTCTTCTCCTCGGTGCGATAGTCGCCGCGCAGCTTGGTGGTGCCCTGCCCCGTCTCGTAGATCTGGTGCAGCTCGTCCTTGGTCGCGAGCAGCGTGCCCTGCGTGGGGAAATCAGGCCCTTTCACGTACTTCTGCAGCTGCTTCGTCGTCAGCGGCTCGGGCGCGTCGATCTCCGCGATGCACGCGTCGATGATCTCGTTGAGGTTGTGCGGCGGGATGCTGGTCGCCATGCCGACCGCGATGCCCTGCGAGCCGTTGATCAAGAGGTGAGGCAGCCGCGCCGGGAGCACAACCGGCTCTTCGTTCGAGCCGTCGTAGGTGGGGCGAAATCCCACGGTCTGCCTGTCGAGCTCGGACAGCAGCTCGACCGCCATCGGCAAGAGCTTCGCCTCGGTGTAGCGGTACGCGGCGGCGCCGTCGCCGTCGGGCGAGCCGAAGTTGCCTTGCCCGTCGACGAGCGGATGGTTCATCACCCACGGCTGCGCGAGCCGCACCATCGCGTCGTACGCCGCCGTGTCGCCGTGCGGGTGAAACTGCGCGAGCACGTCGCCGACGACCTTCGCGCACTTCTTGAACTTGGCGTCGGGCTTCAGGTTGCCGAGCCACATCGCGTACAGGATGCGGCGCTGCACGGGCTTCAGGCCGTCGCGCACGTCGGGCAGCGCGCGAGAGGTGACGACCGACAGCGCGTACGCGATGTACCTGCGCTGGGCCTCGTCGGAGAGGAGGGTTTCTAGCTCATCCATGGAAGGGGGTTCTCCCGACCCGCCGGGCGGACCGAACGAGAGAGGGAGCTGACGGGTGCGCGCCACGGTGCCGGGTCTCGGCGGGATGCAAAGGACCCGGTCGAGACGGAACGTCGGTTCAGTGCCGGTCGGGCGACGCCGCGTGTAGCGGGCGCCGCCGCGTCGGTCAAGCGCCGAGGTCGCGCCGACCGAGGGCCAGCGCTACGGCGCGGCGTCCTTGCAGCAGCGGAAACCGGCCTCGTAGCCGTAGTCGCCCTCCTTGTGGAACGTGACCGTCGGCCGACAGCGGTTGCGCACCGGTCCCCACCACCCGCCCTTCAGGCCGCTGCGGTCGGGGGGCTTCTTGCCGGGCAGCTCGACCCACTCGTTCACGTTGCCGTTCAGGTCGTAGACGCCAGCCCACGACACGCAGGTGGTGCGCTCGCCGATCTTCTCGCGCTGATCGAGCCGCGCGAGCTCCTCGCGGCACGACGGCGTCTCGAGGCACTTGTCGTAGGTCGGCAGCACCTTCGAGTGATCGGGGAAGCGGTAGTCCTTGTCGATGTTGCACATCGCCGGATCGCGCACGGAGCCGTTCACGTAGGGGCGCATCTCCGGGCCCTCGCACGCGAAGTTGAACTCGTCCTCCGTGCACAGGCGCTTCTCATCGGCCTCGCAGCGCTTCTTCGCCTGCACCCAGGACGTGAGCACCCTCGGCAGCTCGCCGATCCGGTTCGGGTACTCGAAGCGGTCGACGCAGAACGCGAGGTGCTTGCGCGCCTTGCTGAGGCACTTCGACGCCTCCTCGTACCGCAGGCACCGCTCGCTGACATTCTTGTCAGCCTTGTGCGCGCGGTACTCCTTGTGGTGCTCGACGCAGTTCTGGATGACCGCGGGGCAGTACTCGCCCTCCACGCGGACCATCCCGTCCGGGCAGCCGCGCGTGTCGGCGGCGATGGGGAACGCGGGCCGCGCGGGCTCGCTCGACGAGGCGAGCGCCGCGCTGGACGACGGCGCGGCGGACGACGACGCGACGGGGACCGACACGGTCGGGACCGCGACGTCGCTGGGCGCGTCCCTGCTGGGGGCCTTGCACCCGACCACGGCGAGGAGGCAGAGGAGCGAGCGGGCGCGCATCGCGCCGGTCTAGGCCGTGAGGGGCCCGCGTGGCCAAACTTTCGGACGGAGCCCCGCGCTCGCGGTAACCTGGCTCGATGTCGTGGTGGCGTAACGTGGGAGGGGCGGCGTTGCTGGGCGCGGCGTGCGCCGCCGGGGCGTGCGGAGAGGACGTGAAGAACCGCGCCGCGCCGCTCGTGTCGCACGTGGAGGACGCGGGAACGGACGCCTCGCCGTTCGACCCCAGCGACGCCGATCACGACGGCTACACGCCGCAGACCGGCGACTGCGACGAGTACGATCCGCTGAAGAACCCGGGCGCGTTCGAGTACGTGGGCAATGGGATCGACGACGACTGCGACCAGGAAATCGACGAGGCGCCGGTCGAGTGCGACGCCGCCGTGGGCGCCGACGCGGCCGACCCGCTGCAGCTCGCCGCGGCGATGAACCTCTGCGACGTCGACAAGTTCCTGCTCGAGGCGAAGTTCGTCGAGACCCAGACCCGCGCCGATCAGCGCGCCATCCGCGCGACCCTCGGGCCCGTCAAGCCGCGCGCCGGCAGCTCGTTCTTGATGCTCTCGAACGGCGTCGCCGCCGCCCCGAAGGAGGCCGGCTTCGTCGCGCCGGGCAGCGGCACGAACATCGGCACCGAGTCTCCGCGCCCCGCGGCCTACGCCGACAACCCCAAGTGCCCGAAGGCGCAAGAAGCGTCGGTGCACGATCTGGCCGATCTCCAGCTGAAGCTGAAGGCGCCGACCAACGCCCGCTCGTTCAAGGTGAGCTTCAGGTTCCTCAGCGGCGAGTACCCGCAGTACTTCTGCTCGTCCTTCAACGACGCGTTCGCCGCCGTGATGCGCTCGACCTACTACGCCGGAAAGAACGGCAAGAACGTCGCGCACGACACGAACGGAGAGTTCCTCGGCGTCAACGTCGCGTTCTGGACGATCTGCGCCAACAGCGAGAAATACTCTGGCTGCACCGGCGATCCCGCAACGATGAACGGCACCGGCTACGGGAAGGCCGACAGCGGGGGACCGCACGGCGCGACCGACTGGGTGACGACGACGGTGCCGGTGACGCCCGGCGAGACGTTCACGCTGCGGCTCGCGATCTGGGACGAGTCCGACGCGATCCTCGACAGCTCCATCCTGATCGACGACTTTCGCTGGGAGATCGAGCCGACCGACCAGGAGACGACCGTCGTCGATCCCAAGTAGCGCGGGAATGCGCCGCGGTCATCGAGGTTGAACGATCGCCCCGTGCCCTGTAGGAAGGCGGCAATCCAGATGCGTCACCCCGTCCCCACGAAGCTCGCTCGGGCGGCCCTCCGCGGCGTCACGCTGATCGAGGTCCTCATCGTCGTCGCCATCCTGAGCCTGATCGCCGCGGGCGTGACGGTCGCCGTCCTGCCCAAGTTCCAGGAGGCGCAGGTGAAGACGACCGAGCAGAACGCGCGAGGCATCCGGGACGCCGTGCAGCGCTGGCGCGGCCTGAAGGGCGGGACCGACTGCCCGACGATCTCGCAGCTGGTGCAGGACAAGGAGATCGACAGCGCGTCGAAGACCGACGACGCGTGGGGCTCGCCCTACAAGATCCAGTGCACCGAGGACGACGTCGTCGTCATGTCCGCCGGCCCCGACAAGAAAGAGGGCTCCAAGGACGACATCGTCGTGCCGAAGGGCGTGAAGCCCTGACGTCGGTCGGCGACACCGGGCCGCGAGCCGCGCTATAGACGCGGGATGGGCCACGCAGACGACCACGAGCACTGTCACCACGACGACGAGCACCACCACCACGACGAGCACGACGACGGCCCCGACGGCACCGAGTTCTTGCAGCTCGAGCTGTCGAGGATGCTGGCGGGCCAGGCGTCTGAGCTGGTGAAAGAGTCCTTCGGCGATCTGCTCCGCGAGGCGCTGCGCGAGGCGCTGCACGCGCGGCTCGGCGAGCGCATCGCGGCCCTCGCCGACGTCATCGCCGACGATTTCGCCGCCGACGTCGAGGCCAACCTCGCGATCGAGTCGGCGCTCGACGGGCGCCGCGCCGAGAAGGCCGAGGTCGCCGAGCGCGCGCGCCAGGCGTTCGCGTCGGGCCCCCGCGCGAAGCCGAAGAAGGCGCGTTGAGCGCGGCGCGCCCCGCGGCGAAGCGGACGCGGAGCCAGCAGAAGCAGGAGACGCGCGAGCTCGTGTACGCGACCGCGCTCGGCCTCTTCGACGAGCGCGGCTACGAGGCCGTGAGCGTCGACGACGTGGTCCGCGCGACCGGGCTCGCGCGCGGGACCTTCTACTTTCACTTCGCGACCAAGGAAGACGTCCTGCTCGAGGCGGTGCGTCGGGGCGAGGCGCTGATCCTCCGGCGCGTCGCGGCGCTCGGGCCCCGGGCGCCGCTGCGGCGCGTGCTCGAGGCGACGATCGACGCGTTCCTCGAGGCGTGGCGGGCGCGGCGCGCGCTCTTGCCGTACGCGGGCGCGGTGTCGCTGCGCCGGATCGCCGCGGTCCGCGAGGAGAGCGAGGCCGATCCGCTGCGGCTCGAGCTGGGTCGCCGCGTGTCGTCTGCCGCCGCGCGCGGCGAGCTGTCGTCCCCGCTGCCGGGCGAGATGCTCGCCGACGTGTTTCTGCTGCAGGTCTTCGCCGCGCTGATGACCTGGTCGACGACCGGGCGTCCCTCTGTCGACGTGCTGCGGCCCGGGCTCATCGCGCTGTTCTTCACTGGCGTGTCGCTCGCGGAGCCTTCGGCGCCCCCGCCCAGCCCTCGACGCGCCTCTCGGATCAGGGCTGCGCGCGGCCCGTGACCTCGGCCGGAGGAGGCGCGGCGGGGCGGCGGTAGTCCCACACCTCGTCCGACGCGCCGCCACCCTCGCCCGCTCCGCCGAAGACCGCGGGCCCGTACTGTCGGTTCTTGCGGCGCATCGTGCCGAACACGCGGTCCCACAGCGGGAAGGTCTGCCCGTAGTTGACGTGAAAGTGCGCGTGGTGATCGTCGTGGAACGCGGTCGGAGCGACGAACGGCAGCCACGAGTGGAGGCGCACGCCCGAGTGATCGACGAGCGCGTAATAGTTGGTGAAGAGCAGCGTGAAGATCACCGCGCCGACGTGCACCGGCAAGAAGAACAGCGGCACGGCCATGATCGACTGGTAGGTCGCCCACTCGATCGGGTGCATCGCCATGGCGGTGAACACCGTCGGCGACGTCCACCGGTGGTGGACCTTGTGCACGAGCCGGTAGAGCGTCGGCGTGTGGTACGCGCGGTGCGCGAAATAAAGCGCCAGATCGGTCGACAGCATGTAGACGAGCCCCGTCACGACCGCGTGCGCGACGCCGCGCTCCTCGGTGGAGAAGTAGATCGTCGTCGCCCCGCCCTTCGACACCCAGTAGACGAAGCACCCCGACGCGACCGACCCCACGGTCATGTTGACCGAGCCGAGCAAGATCTCGCGCCGGCGCGCCTTGGGAGACGGCCACCGCTTCGGCTGGCACTTCCTCTGGTCGGCCTCGGCGCGGCGCCGATAGTACAGGCGCTCGAACAAGAGCCCCATGCCCCAGTACATGCCGAGGCCGCCCGCGACCGACAGCGCGATGAACCGGGTGAGCGCGGGGAAGTCTAGCGGCGGCATCCGGCTCATCATCCCGTTTCGCTGACATTTGTCAACGAAAGTTCGCGCGGCGTCGGTCGAGCTCGTTGGCGACGATCGTGATGGCGTCCTCGGCGTGAACGCTGACGGGCCCGACCGACACGGGTGACGGCGAGAGCGGCGACAGCGCGGCGCGCGCGGCGTCGTCGAGGCCGAGGTGATCGCCGCAGAAGAACACCGGGCGAGGCGTCGACAGCGTGGCCTCGCGGACGTCGACGCCCGCCTCGTCGAGCACGTAGGGGCTGGACTCGCCCAGATCGGCGAGCACGACGTCGAGGCCGCCCGCGGCGACCGCGATGCCCTGGCGCAGCTCGACGAAGCCCTCCGCCGACGTCACGCGCGAGAGCGCCTTCTGCACGAGCACGGCGAGGTTGCGCTCGTCGGGCCGCACATACTGGGCGAGCGCGCCGTCGATCCGCAGCGCGCGCGGCGGGCCGCCCAGCATGACGAGGTAGACGATGGTGTCATCGCGGATCGTGTGCGAGCAGAGCAGCGCCGCGCGCACGCACCGGACCAGGACGTCGAGCCTGCCGCTCGTGCCGGGGAGATCCTGGAGCTTGAAGTCAGGCGTCGAGCGCGCGGTGCGCCCGATCACGACGAACCTCCGCACGCGCTAGATGGTCCCCGGCGGGGGCGTGAACGCCGGCGGCGGGGGCGGCGGCGACACGGGACCTCCCGGGCGGGCGGAGGGGGCGGGCACCGGCGCGAGCGCGCGGCGCGACAGGCGGGTCGCGAGGCGGCGGTGGACGTCGTCCTCGTCGAACGGGATGACGATGCTGGTCGCCACGCGTCGCTTGACCACCACCGTGACCCGCGTCTCGTAGGGCCCCGTCGGCTCGAGGAACAGCGCGCCGACGGCGCCCATGCTGAACAGGGACATCCCCGACTCGGCGGCGAAGTATTCGCGGTGCTCGGTCACCTCGTCCGCGCCGGCCTCGAGCAGCGCGGGGCGCGCCTCGGCGTGCACGAGCTGCGCTGGCGCGGCGTACGAGCGCACGACGCCGCCGCCTCGATCGCGCTCGGCGAGGACATCGGACATCGACGCGCAGCCCGTCGCGACGAAGAGCAGGGAGAGCGCGGCGGCGCGCCTCATGCGTCCCCCACGCGCAGCAGCTCTTCTCCGAAGACCTCGCACTTGTGGATCGAGCGTCCGAGCAACAGGCGCGCGCACTCTTGCACGCCCTCGGTGATCGCGGGGTGCGGGTGCACGCAGTAGTCGATGTCCGAGATCGTGCCGCCCTTGTCGATCAAGAAGGCGATGCCCTGCACCGCGCTCGACGCCTCGGGGCCGACGACGCGCAGCCCGAGCAGGCGCCCGTCGGGCGCGCAGAGCAGCTTCGCGAAGCCCCCGGTCTGGCGCATCGCGATGTTGCGGTTGACGAGCGCGTTGCAGACCTTGCCGACGCGGTAGTGCGCGCCGCGCCTCCTGGCCTGCAGCTCGTTGAGCCCGACCGACGCCACCTCGGGCGAGAGGAACATGATGGCCGACAGCGCCTCGTAGCGGATCGGCAGCGGCGCGAGCCCGAACATCGCCTCGATCGCGTGGCGCGCCTCGAGCTCGGCGACGTTGGCGAGCGCGATGTCCATCGTCGCGTCGCCCGCCGCGTACACGTGCGGGACGGTGCTCTGGGTCGAGGTCACGACGATCCCGCCGCCCTTGTCGAGCTCGACGCCGATCTCGGCGAGGCCGAGGTCCGCCGTGTTGGGCGCGCGACCGACCGACACGAGCGCCCGCTCGACCCGGATCGTCTCGGTCACGCCGGCGGGCGAGGTGACGACGTACTCGACCTGACCGTCGCGCACGCGCAGGCTCTCGAGCTTGGCCTCGCGGTGGATGCGGATCCCGAGCCGCTCGAAGTTGGTCGCGATGACGTCGGCGACGTCCTCGTCCTCGAACGGCAGGATGCGCGGCTGTCGATCGATGATCGAGATCGCCGTGCGGCCAAAATTGGCGAAGATCGTCGCGTACTCGCAGCCGATCACGCCCGCGCCGACGATCACCATGCTCGCCGGGAAATCGGGCAGATCCTCGATGTGATCGCTGGTCAAGACGTGCTGTCCGTCGACCTCGATGCCGGGCGGCGTGCGCGGCGCCGAGCCCGTCGCGACGAGGAAGCGCTCGGCCTCGAACAAGCGCGTCTCCCCGCCGCGGGCCCTCACCTCGATGGCTCGCGGCGTGACGAAGCGCGCGGCGCCCTCGACCAGCTCGACCACGCCGCCGCGGGGGCTCGGGGTCGCCAGCCTCGAGAGCTGGAACGCGAGCGTCTCGCGGCGATCGTGGATGGCGGCGCGGACCGCGTCGAGCACGGCCTGATACGACAGCTCGACGTCCCGCGCGCGGTAGCCGCGGTCGACGCGCTTGACGGTCGCGAAGTCGTTGGAGAGGTGCCACATCGTCTTCGACGACAGGGCGCCCTTGTGGATGCCGGTCCCGCCGACGCTGCCGCGCTCGACGAGCAGCGCGCGCTTGCCGAGATCGTGGGCGCGCATCGCGGCCGCGTAGCCGGCGGGGCCCGCCCCGAGGATCGCGACGTCATAGCGAGCTTGGGTCATGCTGGTGTCCTCGTGCTCGCGCAGATTTCTTTGCAACGCCGCGCGAGGCTCGACGATAACGGGGTTCGTGTCCGCTCGAAATGGATTGCTCGCGCTGGTCGCGCTCGTGGCCGCTTCCGGGTGCGGCGGCGCCGAGAGGCGCGCCGAGGCGCCCCGCGCGAAGGGCTGCCCCGCCGACACGGTCGAGCTCGCCGATCGCGGCGGGGCGCTCTGCGTCGATCGCACCGAGGTGACGCTGGGCGCGTACCTCGACTGCGTCGGCAAGGCGCTCTGCTCCGCTCCGAGCGAGGGCCGCGGCTGCAACAAGGACTCGCTCGAGGGCCAGAGCATGCCGGTCAACTGCGTCGATCTGAAGCAGGCCGAGGCCTACTGCGCGGCGGCGGGCGCGCGGCTGCCGACCGACGGCGAGTGGAGCCGCCTCGCGCACGCCAGCAAGAAATCGGACCGAGCCGGCGTGTGCTCCTCGATGGGGATGCCCCGGCAAGGCACGTGCTCGACCACGCGCGGCGACGTCGACGACGACGGGCGCGGGCTGCTCGATCTCTTCGGCAACGTCGCCGAGTGGACGTCGAGCGGTGACGATCGCGCGAGGATCGCGCGGGGCGGCTCGTGGCAGGCGACGACCCCGGTCGAGCTGGGCGCCGACGCCCGCCGCGAGGTCTCCGCGGGCACCCGCCACCCGGCGCTCGGCCTCCGCTGCGTGCGCGATCGCTGAGCGTCGCACGGGTCGAGGTGGTAGCCTCCAGCCGCCTTGGCACTCGATCTCGCGCGCCGGCTCGTCTCCCGAGGCCTGCTCCAGAAAGACGAAGCGTCGACCGCGCTCGCGAGGCACGCGCGGGGCGACCAGCACTTCGTGCAAGCGATCGTCGCCTCCGGCGCGCTCACCGACACGGCGCTGTTCGCCGAGCTCGAGGCGATGGACCTGCCGGTCGTGCACAGGGTGGTGCCGCTGTTGAAGCTCTGCGACGCGCTCCCGGCCCAGCTCCCGTCGCGGCTGCTCGCGCTGCCGATCCGACAAGACTCACGCACGCAGACCATCGACGTCGCCGCCGCCGACCCGCTCGACGCCCACGTCGCGCGCGAGCTCGGCCACCACCTCGGCGCGCCGGTGCGCGTCGTCGGCGCGCCGCTGTCCGGGCTCGAGGCGTCGCTGCTCGAGCTCGCGCGAGAGGGCACGGGGACGCGCGAATTCTCGGTCGTGTCAGCGCCGCCGTTCCCGCGCGTCGATCGCAAGACGCCGCCGTACCTCGCGCGGCCCGCGCTCGACGAGCACCAGTCCGCGTCGGTGCCGCGCCTCAAGGCGCAGAGCGACATCCCGATCCCGCTCGTGCGCCGCAGCGCGCCCAAGCTCTCGACCGCCCCTCGCCTCGAGTCCATCGCTCCCGCGACCAGCCGCGCGCCGTTCTCCGAGCGACCGCTGCGCGAGCGCCACGCCGATCCCGGGCCGGTGCTCACGGCGCTGCGCGAGTCCGCGACCCGCGACGAGCTGCTCGATCTGATGCTGAACGGCCTCGCGATGGTCTCGGGCAAGGCGGCGGTGTTCGCGGCCAAGAAGGGCGAGTACCGAGGCGTCCGCGCGTCCGAGGCGCTCGCGAGCCACGCGCGCGTCCGCGAGCTGTCCGTGCCGACCGACGGGCCGAGCGTGTTCGCGACCGCGGCGCTGATGGGGCACTACCTCGGGCCCGTGCCGACGACGCCTGTGCACGACACGCTCCGCGAGGTGCTCGGGGCCCCGTGCGGAGAGATCGCGATCATCCCCGTGCGCGTCGAGGGCGTGCTCGCGCTCCTGACGCTCCAGGCCGAGCTCGACGACACGATGCTGGCGACCAGGCGCGCCGAGGACGTGGCGCGCGCCGCCGCCGAGGCGTTGACGCGCATCCTGCACCGCGATCGGCAGAGCCAGCGCTGAGGGCGGCTCAATAGAGGAACGACACGCCGACCGAGGCGGCGGGCCAGCCGATGCGCATCGTCAGCGCGAGTGATTTGTTGAACAGGTACCTGCCGCCGACGGCGATGTTGGGATCGAGCACGCGGTCGTCGTCGTGCTTGCGCACGCCCGCGCCGTCTCCGAGGAAGAACCCGATCCCCGGCTCGCCGAACACGCTCCACGACTCGCTGAGGAAGAAGTTCCACTGCATCACGACCGGCACATAGAACACCGAGCCGTGCTTGTAGCTGAGGTAGTCGAGCCCGACGCCGATCCCGACCGAGTTGTTGATCGTCTTCACGAACCCGTTGTCGACGAGGATCAGCGTCCCGCGGACGCCCGGCCCCCAGTAGCCCGAGTCGCCGAGCACGCCGTCGCGTGTGCCGAGCAAGAGGTGCGGCTCGAGATCGAGCGCGTAGTTGGGGTGCGCGCCGGGGCGGCCGATCACCGAGCCGTCGGCGAGCGCGGCGGCTGAGGTGGAAAGCGAGGCGAGGACGAGGGAGGCGGCGAGGAGGGCGCGACGCATGCACCGCGTCCTATCACCCCTGCTCGTCGCGCGTCACCGACGTGCGCGCGCCGCCGGATCGACTAGGCTCCTCTCCGCGTGTTCGACCAGGGTTATCTCAGGCTGTTTCGCGTGGCCGGGATCCCCGTGCGCGCGCACTGGTCGGTGCCGCTCGGGCTGCTGTTCTTCTCGCGCCTGCGGGTCGCGCCCGGGGTGTGGCTCGGGTTCTTGATCGTGATCCTGCTGCACGAGCTCGGGCACGCCTACCTCGTGCGCCGCGCCGGGCTCACCGTGCTCGGCATCGATCTCTCGGGGTTTGGCGGCCTGTGCCGGTTCGCGGGGCCGACGTCGCCGACCCAGGCGGGCGTCATCGCGTGGGGTGGCGTGCTCGCGCAGGGGCTGCTCGCGGCGGCGGCGTTCGTCGCGTGGTGGTCGGGGCTCGTGGCGCCGTCGTCGACCTTCCGCGCCGATCTGCTCGACATGCTGATCCTGAACAACCTGATCATCGCGGGGATCAACCTGCTGCCGCTGCCGGGGCTCGACGGCGCGACCGCGTGGCCGCTGATCGGGCAGTGGTGGCGTCGCCGCCGCTCGGGTCCCTCGCCGCGCGCCAAGGCCCGCGCGAGCGAGCGCGGCGTCGTCGTGCCGCTCGATCCTTACCGCGCGAAGCGGCGCGCGGCGCGAGAGGACGCAGACCCGCCGCCGATGCCCGACGAGGTGCAGCGGGAGATGGAGCGGATCCTGCGCGACGCGGCCGCGGACGCCCGAAAGAACAAGAAGAATTGAGCCCGCCGTTCGTCCACCCGACCGCGATCGTCGACGAGGGCGCCACGCTCGAGGAGGACGTGAAGGTCTGGGCGTTCTGTCACGTGTCGCGCGGCGCGCGTGTCGGCGCTGGCACGACGCTCGGCGAGGGTGTCCACGTCGGCGACGACGTCCAGATCGGTCGCGGCGTGAAGGTGCAGAACCGCGTGTCGGTGTACACGGGCGTGACGCTCGAGGACGAGGTGTTCGTCGGCCCCGCCGCCGTCTTCACCAACGTGTCCAACCCGCGCGCAGCGGTGAGCCGGCGCCACCTCTACGAGCCGACCCTGGTGCGTCGTGGCGCGACGGTGGGCGCGGGCGCCGTGATCGTGTGCGGCGTGACGCTCGACCGACACAGCTTCGTCGGCGCAGGCGCGGTGGTCACCCACGATGTCGAGCCGTACGCGCTGATGGTCGGCGTGCCAGCGCGGCGCACGGCCTGGATGAGTCGGCATGGCGCGCGGCTCGTCGGAGCCGACGGTGACGTGCTCACCTGCCCCGAGTCGGGCCTGCGCTACGCGATCGACGGCGGGCGGTGTCGCGGCGTGGATCTCGACGACGACGCGCCGCTGCCCCCCGGCCTGCGCGTCGGCCGCCTGCCGTATCGCGGGTGACGCCGCCGATGCCCAGCCGAGCGCGGCCGCCCACCGAGGCGACCGGCGCGAGGCCACGCTACTTCTGATCGATCTTGTGGCAGCCCGCGCAGCCGAAGCCCTCGTGGGTCTTCGGATCGTACGGCTTCATGCCCATCGCGGCGGCCATCTCGGGGACGACCTTCTCGGCCATGAACTTCGAGACGGCGGGCTTCTCGGCGAACGCGGTGATCTTGCCGTTCTTCATGGTCAGGTGCGGCAAGAAGTCGTCGGGCTCCTTGAAGTCGGGGCCGTGGCACGTCTTGCACCCGAACTCGGCGTACTTCTTCGCGTCGGCGCCCTGGAACACCTTGCTCATCCGCGGCATCACGACCTCTTTCATGAACGCCACCTGCTGCGGCTTCGAGAGGCCCTTCGCCCAGGCGGTGGGCGTCACGACCTTCTCCGGCGCGGCGCTCGTGGCGGGCGCGGGCGCGCTGGTCGTGGGCGCGGGCGCGGGCGCGGGCGCGCTGGAGGCCGCGGGCGCCGCCGACGCCGACGGAGGCAGAGCGGGAGCGGGGGTCTGGCTGCAGCCGGCGACGACGGCGGCGACCGTCAGCGAGACGGCGAAGAAGCGGGAGTGCATCGGCGCCCTCTAGCCGTCGGCGCCCGGGGGGGCCACGACGGCAGCGCGCAACACATCGTTGCGTAAACGCAACGCTCACGGGCAGAGCGGCGGCGGCGCCTTCGCGAACGCCTGGGTCTTTGAGACGAGGTTGCCGCCGTCGGTCTCGGGCGTGGTCTGGTCGCCGTCTCCCGCGCCGAAGAGCACGCCCGCGACGCTGGCGGCGGCGAACTCGCTCGCGTGCGCGAAGAAGTAGTCGACCTTGTTGTCCTTCCACCGCTTCGGCTGATCGGGCAGCGAGGCGTTGCCTACCGGCAACTGCCACCAGACGACGGCCTTGCCCGACGCGTCGGCGAGCGCCTTCGACCACGCGAGCGCCTGGTGGTAATCGGGGAGCTTCGAGTTGGTCGCGTCGAGCCACGTGTCCTGCCCCTTCGATTGGTCGTAGCCGGCGTCCCGATCGCTGATGTCGACGGCGACGAGATCCCCGTCGAGCGCGCCCACCTGGGCCATGTAGGTGACCAGCTTCTGCGCCTCGGCGGCGGGATCGACGGAGGCCATCGTGTTGGTGACGATGTCGTACTTCGGGACCCACGGGGAGAAGTGCAGGGCGACCTTGACGTTGGGCGCGTGCTTGCGCGCCATCTTCACGATGCACCGGCCGAGCCCCGACACGCTCGCCTCCTCGCTCGCGCAGTCGGCGGCGTTGGCGGTCGGCACCGGCACGGGCATCGCGTGCGGATCGGGGCCCTTCTGGATCACGTAGCCCCAGAAATCCGGCTCGACGTGCACGATCGCGGGCTCGCCTCCGATCGTCTGGAACAGGAACCTGAGGTCGTCGAAGAAGCGCCTCGCGAGGGGCAGCTGCGCCATCGCGTCGACCTCGGCCTTGCCCTCGGCGCCCTGCGACGATTGAAGGATCTCGTAGTAGGTGATCCACGGGATCTGTCCGTCGGCCTTCGCGCGGGACACGAAGCCCTTGATGTACTGGCCGGGCGGGTCGCTCTTCGATTGCCAGCAGCCCCACCACGGTCCGGGATCGCAGCCGGCGTCGTCGCACGACGAGCAGCCCGGGCCGAGCCCTCCCGCGAGGTACAGATAGCGCGCGTCGAACGGCGCGCTCGCGGCCGTCGCGTCGGTCATCGACCCGCCGACGAGCAGGCGAGACTTGCCGAGCGACTCGACGAACGCCTTCGCGACGCACGCCGACCCACCGGCGCCACCACCCGCCATGCCGGCGCCGCCGCTGCTCCCGCTCGCGCCGCCGCTCGTACCCCCGGTCCCGCCGCCGCTGCTCCCGCTCGCGCCGCCGGTCCCGCCGCCGCTGCTCCCGCTCGCGCCGCCGCTGCTTCCGCTCGCGCCGCTCGTCCCAGCGGTCCCGCCGCTCGCCTTGCCCGCGCCGCCACCGGCCGCCTTGCCCGCGCTGCCACCGGCCGCCTTGCCCGCGCCGCCGCTCGGGGCCGCGACCCCGTCGTCGCCGTCACCACCGCATGCAGCGACGAAGACGGAGAGCACGACGGCGGCGTAGGTGGGCGCGCGCGAAGATCCCATGCGCCGACGGTACCGGCAGTCTGCGGTGACGCGCAACGCGCCTCAGATCGCGCGTCGCATGAACAGATCTTCGAGGTTCTCGCGCTTCGGGCTGACCTCGACCACCTCGACGCCCGCCTCGATGAGGCGCCGCAGCACCGCGCTCGCGGCGGCGGAGCTCGCGACCTCGATGAGGACGTGTACGCCGCGCGGAGACACCACGAGCCCCTCGGCGACCAGCGCCTCGCGGAGCTGGTCCGGGAGCGAGTCGACGACGATGTCGGTGTGCAGCACCTCGCCGCCGAGCAGCTCCCGCAGCGTGCCGCTCACGACGACCTCGCCCTTCTTCAGCACCGTGACGCGCTGGCAGATGCTCTCGACGTCGGCGAGGATGTGCGTCGACAGGAAGATCGTGCGGCCCCGCGCCTGCTCCTCGAGGATGAGATCACGGATCTCCTTGCGGCCGACGGGATCGAGCCCGCTCATCGGCTCGTCGAGGATCAGCAGCTCGGGCTCGTGCAAGATCGCCGCGGCGATGCTCGTGCGCTGCTGCATGCCCTTGGAGAGGGCCCGCGCGGGGCGATCGGCCGCGTACGCGACGCCCGTGCGCTCGAGCGAGGCCATCGCGCGAGCGCGCAGCTCGGCGCCCCTGAGGCCGGACAGCGCGCCGCACATCTCGACGAACTCGCGCGGTGTGATGTACGGATAGATGTAAGGATTTTCAGGAGAGAAGCCGATGCGGGCGCGCGCCTTGGCAGAGGGGATGGGCTCGCCGAACAGCGTCGCGCGGCCGCTCGTGGGCGCGATCAGGCCGGTCAGCATCTTGATGACAGTGGTCTTGCCGGAGCCGTTGGGGCCGACGAAGCCGAAGATCTCGCCGCTGCGGACCTCGAACGAGACGCCCCTCACGGCCTCGACGCGCCTGCGAAAGAACCCTTGCAAGAAGGTCTTCGCGAGCCCCTCGACGACGATGACGGGTTCGGCCGACGACGCCACGATGAACCGAGCGTGTACGTCGCGACGAGCGCGCCGTCACCTCTGTTCTCCTCGACGAAACTCCGGAGCGGCGGGCGAGGAGCGCTGCTAGCTTTGGCGGCTCCACAGGAGGAACCGAAGACCATGTCAATCGCCAACGCGTGCACCGCCATCACCAGCTGGGCCAGCGAGGCCGGGCTCAGCCAGGATCGAGATCTCTCCCCGTTCGTGACCTGCGCCGTCTTGATCGCGCAGTCGGACGGACCGATCACCGAGAGCGAGTTCAAGGAGCTCAACGAGATCCAGGTCTGCCTCACCGGCGCCGAGTACACGTGGGATCAGCTGCAGGCAGAGGTCGACTGGATCGCCAACAACGGGACCGACGGCGCCGTGACGACGATCGGCGAACAGCTGACCGACGAGGGGGATCGCCGGCTCGCGGTGTCGTTCGCCGCGCTGGTGGCCTGCGCCGAGCGGGGCGTCGGCGCGCAAGAGGGCGCTGCGCTGCAGACGCTCGGACAGGGCCTCGGGTTCTCGCACGACGAGGTGCTGCAGATCCTCGGCAAGGCGATGAACGCCGCCGCCGGTCGCTAGTCGCCGCGCGTCGCCGGGACCCGCACGGCCCCCCGCGCGACGTCTGACCTCAGGGCCTCCACGCGCGCGACGAGCTCGCTCGAGAGGGCGGCCGCGTGGGGCCCTTCGTGCACCCAGTCGACGCCGCCCTCGGCGAGGCCGAACGAGCGGAGCCCGCCAGAGAAGCGCCGCTCGACCGCCGCGCGGACGATCTCGAACACCGCGACGTCGACGCGCTTGATCATGCTGGTGACGACGACGCCGGGGGCCTCGTCGGCCTGGTCGCGATCGACCCCGACGGCGAGCGCGCCGCGCTCGCGGGCCGCCTCGAACACGCCGTTGCCGGTCAGGCCGGCCGCGTGGAACAGCACGTCGGCGCCGGAAGCGATCTGGCTCGCCGCGATCGCCTTGCCCTTGGCCGGATCACGAAACGCCTCGCCGGTCGAGCCCGCGTACGCGACGGCGACCGAGCACTCCGGGCAAGTGGCGCGCACGCCCGCCTCGAACCCGAGCTGGAACTTCAGGATCAGCGGGATGCTCATGCCGCCCACGAACCCGACCTTCGACGTGCGCGTCAGCAGCCCCGCGGCCGCGCCGACGAGGAACGAGCCCTCCTCCTCCCGGAAGCCGAGCCCGGCCAGGTTGGGCGGCGCCGCGCGCGTCCCCGGCGCGTAGTCGACGCAGGCGAAGTTCACGGCAGGGAAATCGGCGGCCACCTCGCCGATGTCGCGGGAGAAGATGTACCCCACGCCGATCACGAGGTCGAACCCGCGCGCCGCGAACAGGCGGAGCGCGCCCTCGCGGTCCTCGGCGCCGAGCGGCTCGGCGAGCTCGAACGCGACGCCCAGGTCGCGCGCGGCGCGGGACAGCCCCTCGTACGCGGCGTCGTTGAAGCTCTTGTCCCCTCGGCCGCCGACGTCGAACACGAGGCCCACGCGAGGTGCGCCGGGACGGGTGGCGCGGGCGTCGTCGCGATGGCGCGCCGGGAGCGCGAGCGACGAGAGCGAGAGCGCCACGGCGGCGAGGACCACGCGACGGTCTGGCATGCGGCGCGATGTACCTGCCACGCGCGGCGCGCCGCGAACAGCCACCCGGCGCGCGCGGACGGCTCAGCGCGGGGACGACACGCGCACGCGTCCGCGCGACGACTGCAGGAACTCGCCGAGCGCGGCCCCGAGGCGCCCGGCGAGCACCCAGCGCCGCAGCTCGCAGCGGACGGCGTCGAACGGCTGCTTGCGGTAGGGGTTCGGCGCGCGGTACGCCTCGCGCAGCTCGAGGTTCGTCGGCGCCAGCATCGGCGTGACCATCCTGTCGAGGTAGCGCGCCGCGCGCGCCTCACGCCTCACGAGGCGCGCGATCTCTGCCTCGCCGATCCCCTCGGCGGCGGCGGCCTCGCCGAGCTTCGCGGCGCCGCCGACGCGGGACAGCAGCAGCCCTCGCGACACAGAGAGCCCGCGCTCGGTGTCGTCGATCTTGGCGTCGGCCGGTCCGTCGCAAGGATCGACCGGCGTCTCCGCGCGCGACTCGATCGGGAGCGCGGCGAGCAGCGCGGTCGCGATGTGTCGATCGAGCGCCGCGCGCAGGTAGCGCGGCGAATAGCGCCCCCGCGCGTCGACGGCGGGCTCCCCCGCGGCCAGCGCCTCGACGCGAGCCTCGAACGCGAGCTCACGCTCGAAGATCCCGAGGGGCTTCTCGGGACCGCCCGTCTCCGGCGAGTCGAAGAGCAAGAACAGGCGGTCGACCGGGCGCGCCTCGGTCGACGCGCAGACCGACATCGCGGCAGCCCAGGCGGCGGCTCGGACGAGCGCCCGCACCGCGGCTCAGAGCGACGGTTCGGACGCGGGAGGTTCTTCCTGGGGCGCGCTCTCGGCCGCGGCCGGCGCGACGGCGGCGCGCGCGGCGCGGCGAGCCCTCAAGAACTCGGCGAAGGCCGCGAGCGTCTCGAGCTCGCGGGGCCCGAGCGCCTCGATCGCGTCGCGGATGTGCTTGCGGAGCCCGTCGGCCGTGCGGGCGCGGCGCGCCTCGCGCGCCTCCTGCCGGTCGGACTCGGTCGGCTCGGCGCGCTCGGCGCCCTCTTCGGCGGGCGAAGGCCACGCCGCGCGCGGCACCGAGGTGAGCGCGTGCGCGACCAGCCACGCTTCCATGAAGGTCCGCAGGCGCTCGCTGCGAAACTCGAACCAGCGCTCGCGATCGGACGCGTAGCTCATCAGCACGTCCTTGAAGCGACGGAACGCGCCCTTGCCGTCGATGCTGGCCGCGAGCTTGCCACGAAGCTCGGCGTCGTCGACCATCGGGATGAAGCGCTCCATCCAGCGGTACTGCTCGCGGCTCGAGACGGGCGCGACGCGGAGGTACGCGGCGTCCACGTTGATCCGCGCGTGCATCTGGGGGTCGGCGACCCCGTCGACCACGCGCAGCACGTCGCCGGTCGCGAGGTGAAGGTAGCTGTGGACCTCGGGCGCGTTGTTCTCGAAGGCGTCCTCGAGCGCCTCCCAGTCGATCGGCACCTCACGGAGTGGCTGGGCGGGGTTGTCGCTCGGATCGGTGTCCATGGTGGGAGCCGGCGCATCAGGCGCGCCGCGGACCCCGGAACTTAGCGCGGATGTGATCTCTTGGGGGACGGGAATCGGCAGTGGGCTCATCGATGGCTCCTCGGTCGCGCCCGACGCGGGCGCGCGGCCTCGCGTCACTCGACGACGCTCGGGCACCCCACGAACACCTCGGCGTGCTGGATCAATCCCGAGCTCAGCACTTCGCAGGCCGCGCCGTGCACGACGAGGCTCGTCGGCGAGCCATAGGTCCAGCCGTCGGACGGATCCTGCGGGACGACCTCGTCGTCGAAGTAGAGGTTCACGAGGCCGGGATCGGCGGGCGGCGCGTCGAGATCGAACCTGCACGAGGCCGGGATCGCGTCGCCGAGCAGCGACAGCACGCCCTCGAGCTGCTCGAGATCGTCGACGCGATAGTAGCGCGGGCTCACCGGGCGCGGCGCGCCGCCGGCGACCGCCATCGCCTCGAGCAGCGACGCGTAGGCCTCGGAGCCCGGGATGCCGACGACGAGCACCCGCACGCCGACCGACGCGAGGCTGCTGACCGCCGACAGCGTCGGCCCGTCGTCGAGGCACCCGCTCGGGCCGCCGCCGAGCGGATTGACGGCCGGATCGCAGCAGTTCGACACCTTGCACTGCTTCTCGATGTTGGCCATGCACCCCTCGGGGCCGCAGCTGGAGTTGAAGTTGCAGTTGGGCCCGCCGTCGGTCGCGAGCACGACGAAGGTGTCGGTCGGTGCCCCGCCGAGCTGCTTGCGCACGGCGACCAGCGTCGACGCGGTGGGCGTGCCGCCCTCGGGGGGCGCGGCGAACAGCAGCGTGGAGAGGTTCTGCGCGACGGGGCCGACCTTGCCCGCGTCGAAGAAGGAGCGAGGATCGCCCGGTTGAAGCGGCAGCACCTCGGCCCCCGCGTTGCACGAGCCGCCGAAGGGGAAGATCGCCGCGCCGATCTCGCCCTTGTGGCCGATCCGGCGCGCGAGGTTCACGAGCCCGGTGTAGAGCGCGTCGCTCTTGCGCCTCTGGCCGACGACCTCCTTCATGCTGCCGGAGCGATCGACGACGAAGTACAGCCGCACCGGCACGCGACGCGACGCGACCGAGTGGTACTCGCACGAGCCGTCGATCAGAGGCTTCGTGGAGGCGTCGACGAAGCCCGCGTCGGGCGCCGCGGCGTCTCGCCCGGCGTCCGGGCCAGCGTCAGCGGCGCCCGCCCCGAGCGGCGGCGGCCTCGAGCGACCGTCTCCGCACGCGCACGCGACGAGGATCCAGGCGAGCGACAGGCGACGGGCGAGCACGAGCGTCGCGGGAGCCTAGCACCGCGTCGCGCCCTTCTTCCGCGCCCGTCGCCGTGGCAAGCACGGCGCATGATTCGAGACGCGCTCGCCGCGGTCCGCGCGCAGATCGCCGCCGCAGCCGTCGCGGCGGGCCGCTCGCCCGACGAGATCGAGCTCTGCGCGGTGTCGAAGACCAAGCCCGTCTCGTCGCTGCGCGAGGCCCATGAGGCCGGGCAGCGCGTCTTCGGCGAGAACTACGCGCAGGAGCTCGCCGACAAGCGCGGCGCGCTGGCCGAGCTCTCCGACCTGTCGCTTCGAATGATCGGTCACGTGCAGTCGAACAAGGCGAAGCTCGTCGCGCGCGTGGCCGACGCGGTCGACACGATCGATCGCCCCGAGCTCGCGAGGGAGCTCGGGCGACGCGCCGAGGCGGAGGGGCGCCGGCTGCGCGTGATGATCGAGGTGAACGTCGGAGGCGAGGCGCAGAAGCACGGCGCGCGCCCCGACGCGCTCGGCGCCGTGCTCGACGCCGTGACGAGGGAGCGCTCGCTCGCGCTCGATGGCCTGATGACCGTGCCGCCGTACACGGACGATCCGATCCACGCGCGGCCCTATTTCGCCCGGCTGCGCGAGCTGCGGGACGCGCACGGCGGCGCGCGCGCGCTCCGCCACCTGAGCATGGGGATGAGCCACGATTTTCGCGAGGCGATCCTCGAGGGCTCGACCATGGTGCGGGTCGGCTCCGCGATCTTCGGGGCGCGGTGAGCGCGGCGCGGCGACCGGTCCCGCGCGACCGCGGGCTGTTCGACGGCGGCGCCCGCCGCGACGGCCCGCTCGCCGAGCGGATGCGCCCGCGCGCGATGGAGCACCTCGTGGGCCAGCGTCACCTGCTCGCGCCGGACAAGGCGCTGGCGCGCGCGATCGCCGAGGACCGCGCGCCGTCGATGATCCTGTGGGGCCCGCCCGGCTGCGGCAAGACGTCGCTCGCGCGGGTCATCGCCGAGCGCACGCGCGCCGTGTTCGAGCCGTTCTCTGCGGTCGGCGGCGGCGTGCCCGAGCTGCGCGCGCTGCTCGAGGCCGCCCGCGAGCGCCGCGCGTTCCGCGGCGAGCGAACGATCGTCTTCGTCGACGAGATCCACCGCTTCAACAAGGCGCAGCAGGACGCCCTCTTGCCCGCGGTCGAGCGGGGCGACGCGGTGCTCATCGGCGCCACGACCGAGAACCCGTCGTTCTCCGTGAACGCGGCCCTCCTCTCTCGCGCCCGGGTGTTTCACCTCTCGGCGCTCGACGACGCCGCGATCGCCGAGGTCGTCGAGCGCGCGCTGGCAGACTCGATCGACGGGCTCGGCGCGCGCGGACGCACGGCCGACGACGACGCCGTCGCGGCGCTCGTGTCGCTCGCCGACGGCGACGCGCGGCGCGCGCTGTCGGCGCTCGAGGCCGCGGTCGAGCACGCGGGCAGCGTCGATCCTGGCGGCGTGACGCTCACCCGCGCGCACGTCGAGGCGAGCGCCGGCGCGCGGACGCTGCGCCACGACAAGCACGGTGACGCGCACTACGATCTCGCGAGCGCGTTCATCAAATCGATGCGCGGCAGCGATCCCGACGCGGCGCTCTACTGGATGATGCGCCTGCTCGAGGCCGGCGACGATCCGCTGTTCGTCGCGCGACGCATGCTCATCTTCGCGAGCGAGGACGTCGGCAACGCCGATCCTCGCGCGCTCGCGGTCGCCGTCGACGCGGATCGCGCGTTCCAGCGGCTCGGCATGCCCGAGGGGCTCTACCCGCTCGCCCACGCGTGCCTGTTCCTCGCGTCGGTGCCGAAGAGCGACGGGGTGAAGCGCGCGATCGCCGCCGCCCGCGAGCTGGTCGCCCGCCACGGCACGCTCGACGTCCCGAACAAGCTCCGCAACGCGCCGACGCGCCTCGCGCGCGAGGAGGGCCACGGCGCGGGCTATCGCTACCCGCACGATCACGAGGATCACTTCGCGCCCGGCGAGACCTACCTGCCCGACGCGCTCGTCGGCGCGCGCGTGTACGAGCCGTCCAACCAGGGCCTCGAGCAGACCATCCGCGAGCGCCTCGCCCGCCTCCGCGCTCGCTAGGCCAAAATTTCGCCCGGCGGCGCGCGCGCGTGTACGGCGAGAGGTCGATGGATCGTCGGTCGCGCCTCGCCCTCGTGTCGCTGACGCTCGTCGCGCTCGGCGGCGTCGCGGACGGCGAGCCCGCGAGGCCCGCCTCCTCCCCGTGCCCCGACGACATGGTGCTCGTCGACGGCGACTTCTGCCCGGCGCTCACCTACGCGTGCAGGCGGCCGGTCGATGCGTCGAACCCGTACCGCTGCGCCGAGTACGCCCGCGACGCGACCTGCCAGGTGCCCGTGGTCCGCAAGCGCTACTGCGTCGACCGTCACGAGTGGCCGAACCGGGTCGGAGAGAACCCGAGCGTCTACGTCAGCTGGCACGAGGCGAAGCGCCTCTGCGACAGCGTGGACAAGCGCCTCTGCCGCCGCACCGAGTGGATGTTCGCGTGCGAGGGCCCGAAGCGCCTGCCGTACCCGTGGGGCTACGTGCGCCAGCCGAGTCCGTGCAACATCGACCGCGCGTCGATCGACTTCGACGTCTACGCGATGATCGACCCCGAGCAGCGCGAGGAGGAGCTCGCGCGGCTGTGGCAGGGAGATCCGATCGGCTCGCACCCCGGCTGCGTCAGCGCGTGGGGCGCCTACGACATGTCCGGCAACGTCGACGAGTGGACCGACGACCGCCTCGACAACCCCGGCACGAACCACCCGTCGACGCTCAACGGCGGCTACTGGGGGCCGGTGCGCGACACGTGCCGCCTGACGACGACGAGCCACGGGCCGACGTTCGAGTTCTATCAGGTGGGCTTTCGATGTTGCCGCGACACCCTGGACGGCGAGAGCCCCGAGCAGGGCGTCATCGTGCTCCCGAAGCTGCCAGCTCCCAACTGATGGTCAGGCGATGCTCGCGCGCCTCGCCTGGCGCGAGCTTGGAGAGTCCCTCGCCGGTGTTCAACGCGTCCGCGGGGGACGTCCACGGCTCGAGGCAGACGAAGTCGCGACCAGGCAGCGTCCAGACGACCCAGCGGCGCCAGCCGTCGTCGCCGGAGACCACCACGCGCCCGTCGGCGAGCGACAGCTCCGCGCGCGAGGCGCCGTGGTCGAGCAGGTGTAGGTCGACCTCGCCGTCGCCGAGCGCGATCTCCGAGAGCGCGCGCGTCTCCTTCTTCACGTTGTCCCACGCGCGCGTCGCGGCGGTCGGCACCCTCGCGCGCGCCTTGTCCGCGGCAGGCACGGCGAAGTACGGGTGGTAGCCGAGCCCGTACGGCAGCTCCGCGTCGCCCTCGTTCGACACCGTGGCGTCGAGGTGGAGCGCGCCCGCGGTCACTCGCACGTCGAGGGAGAGCGAGAACTCGAACGGGTACACGGCGCGGGTCGCGTCGCTCGCGCCGACGCTCATGCGCAGCGAGTCGGGCCGCGCCTCGACCACGTCGAACGCGGTCGCTCGCGCGAAGCCGTGCTGCCCGAGCGCGCGCTCGACGCCTGCCCATGTGTACCGATCGCCCGAGAGCCTGCCCGGAGACGGGAACAGCACGGGGACCCCGCCGCGCACATTCTTCGTCTCGTCGAGCAGCGTCGCTTCATCGAGGTAGAGCACCTCCCGGCCTGAGACTCGCAGCGCCGTGACGAGCCCCCCCCGCGTCGGCGCGACGCGCGCCTCGGTGTCGCCGGAGCGCAAGGTGAACTGCTCGAGCTCGGTGGTCATCAACCCTCACGTTATCAACGGTCGAGCCGGAATGACGTCGGTCACGTTGAGCGACGGCCGATGGCCAGTATACTATCGCCGCTCCCCTTGACGACGAGCCCTCAGCCTGCAGCCGCGCCCGACAGTGGGAGCGACACCCGCGTGGTCTCAGCGGTCACGCCCGCGTCGGACCGCGGGGTGCAGGTGGGAGACGTGATCGCCGACAAGTACAAGGTCGAGTCGATCATCGGTCGTGGAGGCATGGGAGTGGTCGTCGCGGCCGAACACCTGCAGCTGAAAGAGACGGTCGCGCTGAAGTTCTTGCTATCGACCGGCGAGGACGCGAAGGAGTTCCGCCAGCGGTTCCTGCGCGAGGCGCAGGTGTCGGCCAAGCTCCGCGGCGAGCACGTCGTGCGCCTCATGGACTTCGGCGTCCCCGACGACGGACCGCCCTACATCGTGATGGAGCGGTTGCAGGGCACCGATCTTCGCGAGACGCTGAACCACTTCGGCAAGATCCCGATCGAGATCGCGATCGAATACGTCGCGCAGGCGTGCGAGGGCGTCGCCGAGGCGCACGCGCTGGGCGTCGTGCACCGCGATCTCAAGCCCTCGAACCTCTTCTTGACGAAGCGTCTCGACGGGTCGGACCTGGTGAAGATTCTTGATTTCGGGGTCTCAAAGGCGCGCGCCTCGCAGGACGACGAGCTGACGAGCGCGGGCGCCGTGCTCGGCTCGCCGCGGTACATGTCACCCGAGCAGCTGCGCAACTCGGTCGACGTCGACGCGCGGTCGGACGTGTGGTCCCTCGGCGCGATCCTGTACGAAGTCCTCTGCGGGCGGCCGCCGTTCAAGGCCGAGTCGACCGCCGCGCTGTGCGCGAAGATCCTCGGTGACGAGCCGCCGACGCCGCTGCGCACGTACCGCCCCGAGATCCCCCCGGCGTTGGAAGCCGCCGTG
>CAUJFL010000374.1 GCA_963169165.1 Myxococcota bacterium
GGCTCGTCGAGCCGCAGCACCTCGACGCGCGTCCGCCCCGCCGCGTCGACCGTGCGCCGCTCGTCGCGGAACCCAGGCGCGGACACGACGAGCTCGCGCGCCCCCGGATCGACCTCGACCTCACGCGCCGCGCCGCCCTCGACGCGCGCGCCGTCCACGACCACCACGGCGTCGCCTGGGCTCACCTCGATCGACAGCCGCGCGACGCCCTTCGCCAGCTCGATGAGCGTCGCCTCGGCGGCGGCGCGATCGGCCTCGGACAGCTCGCTCGCGTGGTCTCGAAGCAGCCGGAGCAGCGTCGCGCGCGCGCTCGCTGGGCGGCCCAGCGCCTTCTGTGTGAGCGCGACGTTGGACAGCGCGGACGCGGCCCTTCGCGCCGCGTACGACGCCTCGAAGCGCTCGAGCGCCGTGGCGTAGTCGCGCGCCTGGTAGGCCGCGACGCCCGCGTGAAACTCGGCGATCCCAGGGGGCTCGGCGAGCGCGACGCCCGCGCACAGCGACAGCGTCGCGGCCCAGCGCGCCCTCACGGCTCGACCTTGAGCTGCAGCGTCGGAGCGCTCGACGGCGCCGACGCCGACGCGCGGACGCCCGGGATCACGTGGGGGGCGTGGCGCGCGGTGCTCGCGGGAGCCACGGCCGACGGCGCCGAGGGGGTGGCGGACGGCGCGGGGGAATCGTCTTCGATGAACAGCTCTGCGCTGCCGTCGAGGCGCACGCGCCGCTCGACGCGGGCGCCGCTCGGCAGCTCGACCACGACGTCATGCTCGGTGAGCGCCGCGCCGGTGACCAGCCGCGTGTCGCTCGTCACGCCGTCGATCTTCACCACGGCCCTGCGGGGCGCGACCACGCGCATGGTCAGCACCGGCGTCGCGCGCGGCGACGGCGTCGCGGCGTCCGACGCGGGGGCGCGCGCTCGAAGCAAGGCGACCGTCGCGACGAACGCGCCGAGCGCCGCCGCCACGCCGAGCGCGACCGCCGCGCGCCGAGGTGGAGCCTTGGACTGCCGCCGCTTGGACCACGTCGAGCGCGTGGGCGCGACCTCGGTCGGCGCGTCGACGTCGACGACGCCACCTGCCCCCGAGCGCCCGCTCCTCGCGGAGACCACGCTCGGCATCGCCTCGCGCAAGGCCGCGAACAGCGCGTCCGCGCTGTCGAACCGCGCTTCACGGTCACGGGCGCGCGCGCGCGCGATGACGCGCGCGAGCTCGGGCGGAGCATCGGGCGCGAGCGCGCGCACGTCGGGCGTGTCCTTCGTGCAGATCGTCACGACGACCGCCTCGTACGCGGTGACGCCGTGGGTCGGCGTGCGCCCGGTGAGGCACTCGTACAGGATCGTCCCCAGCGAGAAGAGATCGCTCCGCGCGTCGAGCGGCTCGGCCATCGCCTGCTCGGGCGACAGGTAGTGCGGCGTGCCGAGCACGACGCCGTCGCCCGTCAGCGTGCCGTCTCCGATGTCGGCCGCCGTGACCTTCGCGACCCCAAAATCCAGTATTTTTAGCCAGATCGCGTCGTCGCCGCGGTCGACGAGGAACAGGTTGTCGGGCTTGAGATCGCGGTGCACGAGCCCCGCCGCGTGCGCCCGCGCGAGGCCGCGCGCCGCCTGCGCGACGACGGTGACGGCGTCGGTCACCGAGAGCCGTCCGTCGCGACGGAGGCGCTGACCCAGCGTCTCACCTCGCAACAATTCCATCACGAGGAACGGCGCCCCGTCGTCGGCCTCGCCGACGTCGAACACCTCGACGATCTCGGGGCTCTCGACGCGGCTCGCGTGCCGGGCCTCTCTCAGGAAGCGCGCGCGGGCCGGCTCGTCGCGCGCGTCGAGCAGCTTCACCGCGACGCGCTTGTGGATCTTCTGGTTCTCTGCCTCCCAGACCGTGCCCATCCCGCCGCGCGCCAGCACGCGCACGAGGCGCCACGTGCCGGCGAGCACGCTGCCCTCTCGCGGGGTCCGGGCGGGTTCCATCGGCGTGACTATGCCTCGGATCTGGGCGAGGCTGGCGCGCGTTCATGACCAAGATCGCGATCCTCGGCGCGGGGATGATGGGCACCGCGCTGGCCACCCCGCTCGCCGACCGCGGGCACGACGTGCGGCTGGTCGGCACGCCGCTCGACGGCGAGGTCGTCCGCGCGCTGCGCGAGTCGGGCCTCCACCCGAAGATGGGCACCTCGCTGCCCGATGGCGTCACGCCCCACGATGTCTCGGAGCTGCCCGCCGTCGCCGAGGACGCGGACGTGCTCGTGCTCGGCGTCAGCTCGGCGGGCATCCCGTGGGCGTGCGAGGCGCTCGGGCCGCTCGCCCGTCGAGGTCGCCCCATCGCGATGATCACGAAGGGGCTGGTGCTCGACGGCGAGCGCCTCGTGCCGCTGCCCGACGTCGTGCAGCGCGCGCTCCCCGAGCCGGTGCGTGACGAGACCTTCCCGGTCGCGGTCGCCGGCCCTTGCATCGCCGGTGAGCTCGCGCGTCGTGTGCCGTCGGTCGTCGTGCTGACCGGGCGCCACCAGGCCACGCTCGACCGCCTGCGCGCGCTGTTCGAGACCGACTACTACGTGCCGCTGACGTCGCTCGACGTCGAGGGCGTCGAGGTGTGCGCCGCGCTGAAGAACGCGTTCGCGATGGGCGTCGCGCTCCCGAGCGGCATGCACGAGGGCAGGGGGGGCGCGCCGGGCAGCGTCGCGATGCACAACCTCGAGTCGGCGGTGTTCGCGCAGGCGGTGATCGAGATGTCGCGCGTCGCCGTCGCGGTCGGCGGCCGCGCCGAGGCGGCCCTCGGCCCGCCGGGCGCGGGCGATCTCGACGTCACGTGCAACGGCGGCCGCACCGGGCGCTTCGGTCGGCTGCTGGGCCTCGGCCTCGGACGCGACGAGGCGATCCGGCGCATGGAGGGCGCGACGCTCGAGTGCCTCGAGATCCTGGCGGTCCTGCGGCGCGCGGTGCCCGCGCTCGAGTCGAGCGGACGGCTCGCGCCGGGCGCCCTGCCGCTGCTCACGCACCTGATGGAGGTGGCGCTCGACGGCCGCCCGGTGTCGCTCCCGCTCGAGCGCTTCGGGGCCACCGCGTGAGCCCACTGTTCGTCGGCGTCGACGCTGGCACGTCGGCGATCAAGGCGATCGCGTGGGACGCCGACGGGCACGCCGTGGGCGAGGGGCGCGCGCCGCTCTCTCTCGACAACCCGGCGCCGGGGGCCTGGGAGCAAGACGCCGAGGCCTACGTCGACGCGCTGTACGCCGCGTTCCGCGCGCTCGGAGCGACGGTCGATCTGGCCCGGGTCCGCGGCGTCGCCATCGCGTGCCAGCGCGAGACCTTCGTGGTCACCGACGAGGCAGGCGCGCCGCTCGCGCCCGCGCTGACGTGGATGGACGACCGCTGCGCCCCCGAGGTCGTCGAGGTCGAGGCCGCGTTCGACTCGGCGCGCCTCCACGCGACCACCGGCAAACCGCCGTGCACCACTCCGTCGCTCTATAAATTGCGGTATTTCATGCGGCGCCTGCGCCCCGAGCTCGCGGCGCGCGCGCCGTTCGTGCTCGACGTGCACGGCTTCCTCGCGTGGAGGCTCACCGGCGCGCGGCGCACCTCGCTCGCCGCGGCCGATCCGATGGGGCTCGTCGATCTCGTCGCGCGCCGCTACGATCCCGAGGCGCTGGACGCCGCGTGCGTGGGCGCGTCGCAGCTGCCCGAGCTGGTCGAGCCCGGCGCATGGCTCGGCGCGCTGACAGACGACGCGGCCCGACGGAGCGGGCTCCCGCTCCGCACGCCGCTGTTCGCGGGGGCGGGCGACGGGCAAGCGGCGGGGCTCGGCGCCGGGATCGACGCGCCAGGTCGCGCGTACCTCAACCTCGGCACCGCGCTGGTCGGCGGCGTCACCTCGACCACCCCGCGCGTCTCCCGTGCGTTCCGCACGCTCTTCGCGGCGACGCCGGGCGCCTATTTTCTCGAGACCGATCTCAAGGGAGGGATGTTCACCGTGACCTGGCTCGTCGAGCGGCTCTTTCCGGGGCGCCTCGAGCTCGACGCGCTCGCGCGCGAGGCCTCGCGCCTGCCGCCGGGTGCAGAGGGGCTGATGGTGCTCCCGTACTGGTCGGGCGTGATGAACCCGCACTGGGACGATCTCGCGCGCGGCGCCGTGATCGGCTGGAGGGGCCACCACACCGCCGCTCACCTGTTCCGCGCGACGCTCGAGGGGCTCGCGTTCGAGCAGCGGCTCGCGTTCGACGCGGTCGCGCGCGAAGCGGGCGCGATCGAGCAGATCGTGTTGCTCGGCGGGGGCGCGAACAGCCCGCTCCTCGTCCGCGTCTGCGCCGACGTGCTCGGTCGCACGCTCGTCCGCGCGAGCTCGCCCGAGGCGACGTCCCTCGGCGCGGCGATGCTCGCGGCCGTCGGCGTGGGCGCGCATGCGGAGCACGCCGACGCCACGCGGGCCATGTGCCGCGACGGCGAAGCTGTCAGCCCCAGCGCCGCCGCGGCCGTCTACTCGCGCCTGTTGGACGAGGTCTACGCCCGACTCTACCCGGCGCTGCGTGAGCCGCTGCGCCGACTGTCCGAGCTCACCTGAGCGCGCTCACGGCGTCACGTCGACGGTGAGCTTCGCCGACACGTCGCCGACCTTGGCCGTGATCACGACGCCGGTCGCGGGCGCGAGGCCCTGGACCGCGAACTGACCCGTGTCGTTGCCCGCGGCGGAGTAAGGAACGAGCACCGACGGAGGCACCGCGAGCGCGTCGGGGTTGGACACCTGGAGCGCGACGACCTGCCCGCCGCTCGGAACGCAGCTGTCGTTGGACGAGCAGAGCGCGAGGCCATGCATCTGGCAGACCTCTGGCGTGCAGCACGGCTTGTCTGCCGGGGCGCCGACGCACTCCGGCAGCTTCAGCGGCGCCGCCGAGGTCGGGCCATAGTCGACCACGCCCGCGAGCTTCAAGGTGAACACCGCCTGCTTGCCGACGCCAACCGTCGGCGACTCGCTCGTGATCGAGACGGGCGGCTGGAGCGTGATCGACGCCTCCATCCCCGCTTCCATCGGGGCGTCCATCCCCGCGTCCACCGGCGCCGTGTCGACGCCCGCGCTGCACGGCGCGCCGATGTCGATCCACGCGCGGATGAGCTCGACCTGGTCGGCCGGCAGCCGATCGGTCGGCGGCATGTGAGAGGGCAGATCTCCCTTCGGCGCGCACTCACCCGCCGTCGTCGGCGTGCCGAGATCGGTCCCGGTCACCTTGGAATAGAGGTAGCTGTCCTCGGGTGACCCGGGCACGACGCGCGAGCGGTCGTTGCGCACACACGAGTCACGCCACACGAGCTGCGAGCACGAGTCGACGGTGGTGAAATCGAGGCCCGCGGCCGGCGCGCGCCCGCCGTGGCAGGAGCTGAACGCGCAGCTGGTGGACAGGACCTCTTTGTGGATGTTCTCGTAGGTCGGATCGAGCGGCGCGGGACCGCCCGAGTCCTTCGAGCCGCAGCCGCTGGCGCTAGACAACGCGCCGACCAGGGCTAGACCCGGCAACCAGAGCCAACGCTTGGACATGCTCACGGCCTCACGCGGCAGATGCCAGGGGTCATGGTGGCGTCACCTGCCCACGCGAGCGAGTCGCGGCGCTCGTGCCCGCCCGTCGGCGCCGGCGCGAGCGGCGTGACGCCCTTTCGTTGCTCGGGCGGCAGCCCCGCCTCGCCGGGACCATAGAGATCAGGGTTGGCGGCGCTGCCAAACGCCACCGCGTCGAGCACCCCGGGGCGCGGGTACATCGGCAGGCCAGTCTCTGGATCCATCGGCGGAGAGGCGGGATCCCACCGCCACTCGCCGAGCACGTTGTCGATCAGCGCGACGCCCAGCGCGCCGCTCGCCGGGGGCGCGAACGCTGGCGCGAACGGATCGGACATCACCATCATGCCCGTCGCCGGGTTGGCCTGCGCGCTGGGGAGGCCGAGGACGAGGCAACCCGACGGTTGCAAGTACACCGGCGTCGAGCCCTGGCAGTTGGCGAGCGGCCGCGCGAGATCGGCGTAGCTCGTGGTCCCCGCGCCGAGGCTGTACTCGCAGAGGTTCACCGGCAGCGTCGAGTAGTTCCCGATCTCGACCCACCGACGCTGCGGATCGGCGCCGTCGTACATCACCTCCGACAGCGCGAGGCCCGAGACGGCGAACGTGGTCGACTCGCGAACGCGGCCCGTCGTCGTCGCCGCGAGCTCGACCTCGGCCCCGGGACGCAGCGCGCGGATAGGGAACGTCACCGACTTCTCCCAGGCCGGGACGGTGACGATTCGCGGCACGTCGAGGCGGCTCGGCTGCGGCGGGAAATAGACCTCGACCGGGATGGGACCAGCCGGCCGCGCGAGCTCGACCTTGCCAGTGATGGTCTCGCCCGCCACCGCGGTCGCCACCGACGTCGTGAGGCCGCTCGTCCCGGGGATCTTGACGACCTTGCCGTCGACCATCTCGGTCTGCGCGGGGAGGATGAAGCCCTGGCTGTACACCGTCGACAGCGCCTCGATCCCCGGCGGCTCGTAGTAGACGGCGATGTTGCAGTGCTCCTGGTCCGCGACGTTCGCCCCGAAGGTGATCTCCTTCTGGGTGAAGTTGTTGATGTTGCAGATGAACGCCACGCCCTCGTCGGCGCCGATGGGCTCGGGCGTCTCGTAGTGGCGAAACACGAACGTCTGCTGGTCGAGCGCGTCGTAGATGTTGCGCCCGCCCTGCGCGCCGCGCTTGCGGATGTCGGCGGTGAACGACTCGCCGCGCTCGTGGAAATGCCCCATCACGGCGATCACCTTCGAGCCCTCGGGCAGCGGCACCCAACCGCCTACCTGCTTCTTCAGGTGCGGATCGATCCGGACGTCTTCGGCCACGCCGAAGCCGACGCCGAGGTGCTTGTTTCCGACCGGGACCTCCTCGAAATCGACCTGCACGGTGGGCTCGACGATCTCGTTGGTGATGTTGACCCAGTGCACCTGGATCAGCAGCTGCTGGTGCGGCTCGAGCGCGATCGTCACGCCGTCGGGCAGCGACCAGTCGATGTTCTCGGTCTGGACGCCGACGAGCAGCCGCCACCGGTCCCAGTCGATGCCGCCGGTGCACGGCACGACGTAGTCTTTGTCTTCGGGCTGTGTGCTTTGATAGATATGCACGTGGTGGCTCCCCGCGGGGAACTTCACCCGGACGCGGCGCACCTCGGCAGGATCGTCGTTCTTGGTCTTGATGTAGTGGCAGTTCAGCTCGTCGGTGTGGGGCTTCTGGCTGAACGTGAGCGAGAAGCCGAGCCTCCCGAGCGAGTCGCCCGACGCCTGGGCTCCGGGCTTCGTCGAGGGAGAGTCAGACTCCCCGCCGCACGCGGCGAGGAGCGCCATCAGACCGATCAGCGAGTAGTTTCTCATGGCGTCGCGCAGAAGCTGCCGCCGTCGGGGCCGAGGGCGGGCGTGGGGATGGGCTGGGTCGAGTCGTCGATCGACAGGATGAATTGCACGAGGGCGGCCACGTTGGCGGCGCGCGCGCCGTCGCTGTCCGGCAAGAAGCCCGACGCGAGCGAGGCGTGGTGCTGCGCGAAGGGCCCGCTGAGCGCGCCCTCGAGCGTCCGCGCGTTGCCCGCGTGGTAGAACGGCGCCCCCAGCGACGCGCCGACGAGCGAGGGCGGGTTGAAGCCGCGGCCGTCAGGATCGTTGCCCTGCGCGGGGGACATCATGTCCTGCTTCAGCTCCGGGATCGGCCCGCCCTCGCCGACCCCGTAGGTGCCGACGTTGCGGAGCGCGCAGGTGAGCTGATCGTTGGGTCCAGGGCTCGAGCCCGCGTAGCGCATCATCTGGGCGGGCGCCTCCGTCGTCGGCCACACGGCCGTCGGCAGGCCGGACTTCGAGACAGCGGCGCCCCACGAGGTGGTCTTGAGCGAGTTGTTCAGCTTGCCGGTCGGATCGGGCGTGTAGAACAGCTCGGCGGTGGTCCACCCGTCGCCCGAGTGGCACCCGGTACACTTGCCGGACTGGAACAGCGCGCGCCCGTCGGCGACCTTGGCGGCGTCGAGGTTCGAGGGCGCGCGGGGTGACCGGACCGTCTTCACGTACTCGACCACCTTGGACCAGTCATCGAGCACGCAGGCGGTCGCCAGTCCGGCCGGATTGGATGAGTTGGCAGCCGCGGTCGACGAGCCGTTGAGGCCCGAGTGGCCGAGGGTGTCGTAGGGCAACCGGCTGCCGGTCGAGAAGCTCGCGTCCTTCACGATCAGGCCGATGCCACCCATCGTGGTGCGCACCACGCTCTCGAGGTCGATCACCTCGTCGAACGGCGCGGTCCAGTTCAGCACCCGCTGCGCGCCCGACGCGGCGTAGGTGCCGTCGAGCGACAGGGACTGACGCGGCCCCCGCCCGAAATACCAGGTCACGCCGTCGGACAGGCCATCGAGGTGGCAAGACTGGCACGCGGCCCAGCCCTGCTGATCGAGCGACCATCGGCCGAGCCCCGTCTGGAACAGCCTCCGTCCCTCGAGCACCATCTTGGCGGCTGGATCCGTCGGCAAATCGGCCGACGAGGCGGCAGACAGCACCTTGCCGGTGTCGAGATCGAGCGCCGAGACGTTGCGGGTCGCGTCGTTGGCGACGAACCCGTAGGTCGAGCCCATGTCGTCGGGGCGAGGCTTGTGCGTGACGGCGATCCCGATCGGGAGCTGGCCGGGGGTCGCGCCGCCGCCGAGCGACACGAACGGGTTCTTGTTGCCCCAGCCGACCGCCTTGATCGCGTCGGCCTGGTACGACTCGTCGAACTTGACGCGGAAGACGGCGTCGCTCCCGTTGGCCGGCAGGAACGCGACCAGCTCGGTGCCGCCGTAGGTGAACCCGATGTCGGTCGGCATCAGCGGGAACAGCCGCGCGTCCTCGAGCGTCCCGGCCGTCTCGAACTGCTTGTTCATCTCGGCGTTGAGGTTGACCGTCGCGAGCACGGCGCCGGTGCACGGCGCGGGCGGCGTGCACTTCTTCAGCAGGTCGAGGACGGTGACGATGGGCGCCGTCGTGGTCTTCACGTCGGCGTAGTTGATCGTGCACTTGTTGGCCGAGCAGACGCCGCCGTTGGCGCCGCAATCGGCTGGGGTCGCGCAGTTGGTGGTGCACTTCCCTGAGACGCAGCTGCCGGGCGCGGCGCCCGGGCACTTGGAGTCGTCGGAGCACGAGGCGAAGGCCGGCCCGGTGAACGTCCCGACGGGGCCGCGCGGCGACACGCACGTCGAGACCGCGTAGGCGAAGGCGTCTCGCGTCGTGATCGCCATCACCTGGTTGGGGTAGCAGCCCGCCGTGCCGCCGTTGTGATCCTTGAACCCCATGTCGGCGACGGGCGGCAGCTCGACCACGTTGACCGTGAGATCGGAGAGCGCGATCCGGTAGACGACGCCCACCCGGTTGGTGTCCGCGTTGGAGCCGTCGGCCGCGAGCGGCTCCTTTTGCTGTGAGAAATGTTCGGTGACCAGCATCGTCTGGTCGTCGTCGGCGCCGCCCTTGTTGGTGATGGTCAGCGCGCGAGGGTGCGCGAGCGCGGGGCGGGGTTCGACGCCTCCGAGGTAGCCGGAGGCCGCGAGAGCCTTGTTGAGATCAACGGTCGACTTCACGGTCATCGTGGCGGTGTCGACGCCCATCAGAGTGCCGTCGACCCAGTTGGCGACCCACGCGACGGCGCCGGTGGGGGTGAGCGCGACCGCGGTGGGCTCGGAGCCTGTCGCCACGCTCCCGGCGACCGTCGGGGTGGACTTCAGCCCCGTGAGCTTCACGAGCTTTTGATCGCGGCGGAGGACGACGAAGGCCGTGTCGCCGTCGGGGTGGACCACGACCTGCCACGGCTCGGCGCCGACCGCGACCTCGGCGGTGCGGGACAGCTGGGGCGCGCCAGACGTGTAGCTGACGGAGAAGACCGAGACGCTGCCGACGTCGCGGTTGACCGACACGGCGATCGAGTCGTCCTCGGTGAGCGCGAGCGCCGAGCCTCTGCTGGGCCCCGACGCGACCGCGCCGGTCGAGCCGCCGCCGCCTCCTCCGCTGCCTCCCACGCCGCCGGTGAGCGGAGGCGGAGAGTCTTCGCCCCCGCCGCACGCCGCCGCGGCGCACACCGTGAGCCCAACCAACCAACCCAATTTCGTCCTGGTGTTCGTCATCGTGGGTCTTTCGCAGGCCGCAGGCAGGCCAGAGGGTCATCTTGCCCGACGATTTGATCGAGAGCAAGACGTCGACGAAGAAACAGCGCCGCGCAGAGGTCTGCGAAAAGAATGGCGAATTTCGTGCGCGCTCCGCTACCATGTCCGAGTGACCCGCCTCTCCTTCGCCGTGGGGTTCGTGACTGCGGTCATGATCTCCTCGTCCGCCCTCGCCGCCGATGTCCCCATCTCCGACGAGGCCAAGAAACAGTTCAAGTCAGGCATCTCGTTCCTCGAGGACCCGGACGGTGCTCGGTACGAGGAGGCCTACGCCGCGTTCAAGGCGGCCTACGCCGCGTCTCCCTCGCCGAAGATCCTCGGCAACCTGGGCCTCTGCGCGATGAAGCTCGAGCGGGAGGGCGAGGCCATCGACGCGTACTCGCGCTACCTCAAGGAGGTGAGCGACATCCCCCCGCAGGAGCGCGAGCAGATCTCGCGCGATCTCTCCGCCATGCAGACGTCGGTCGTGCGCGTGGCCATCACCGTCTCGCCCGCGACCGCGACGATCATCGACACCCGCAAGCCGGTGAAGGGCGCCGACGTCTCGAACATCTACGCCGTCTCGGCCGGCTCGGTGTCGCTCGGCGTGCGACCGGGCCGCCACTTGCTCACGGTCCGCGCGCCCGGGATGAAGGACGAGACCTGGGAGATCGACGCCGCCGCCGCCTCGAAGCACGAGCGCTCGTTCGAGCTGAAGCCGCCGAAGGTCGCCTCCACGGCGACCGCCACCGCCGCCCCTCCGCCGCCGCCACGCAAGGCCCCTCCCGGCTCGTACGTGCTGATGGGCATCGGCGGCGCGATGGTCGTCGGCGGCGCGGTCACGGGCTTCATGACGCTCGGCAAGGTCAAGGATCTCGAGAAGCTCTGCCCCGACAACCAGTGCCCCGCGGGCTCCGACTTCGAGGACAAGAAGAGCTCGGCCAAGACCTTTCGCACGTTGACGGACGTCCTCTTGATCAGCGGCGGCGCGATGGTCGCGGGCGGCGCGGTGTGGCTCATCTCGTCGAGCAGCGGTAAATCCAGCACCGGCGCGGCGACGCCGCGCGCGACCGGCGGCGCGATGTGCACGGGCAACGGCTGCCTCGGCTCCGTCCGCGTGGCGTTCTTACGAGGAATGATCCAGATGAAACGAGCTCTCCTCCCCACCTTGGTCCTCGCCTCCCTGGCCCTCAGCGCCGGGTGCACGCTCGCGGTCGACGTCGATCGCTTCAAGGAGTCGACGTCGAGCGCCACGACCGGCCCCCAGCAGGTCGGCAAGAACGACGAGCTGGTGCTGCGGCTCACCGGCATGACCGCCCACCAGAACCAGATGCTCGAGTACCGCGTCGTCGGCTCGGACGACAACGTCATCTACTTCAAGGGCTTCATCAAGCCGCTCGGCGTCCCGACCCTCGAGCTGCGGGCGCCTGGCGCGGTGCCGCGCAACAGCAAGCCGTTCCGCCTCGATTTCTACGCGGACGTGAACAACTCGGGGAACTTCGACGGCATCGACTCGGTGTCCTCGAACGACCACGCGTGGCGCATCGAGCCGCTCGCGAAGGCCAACAAGGACGGCCAGGTGGTCATCGAGTTCACGCACAACTTCGACTTCACGGACCTGGACCAGTACCCGAAGGGCGTGAACGACCCCGCGAAGGAGCTCTTCACGCCCGCCGAGATCAAGCTGCAGAACCTCGGCAGCGCCAAGATCGTCGAGCTTCGCATCATCGACACCGGGTCGAAGCACACCGCCGTGCTCTACCGGTTTCCCCAGGCGAAGGACGGCGACAGCATGAAGGTCAAGGGCATGATCGAGGTCGGCAACCCCTACGTGGTCGACGTGATCGTCGACGACGCGACGCACTTCTGCATCCCCGACCCCTCCGTGACCGATCCGGCGGGGCTCGTCGCGACCTTCGATCCGTCGACAGCTACCCCTGGCGCCTGCGCCAAGTTAGGAACGCGAGATGTCCCTCGAACCCGGTCAAGTCATCGACGGCAAGTACAAGGTGGTCAAGGTCCTCGGCGAAGGGGGCATGGGGGTCGTCTACGAGGGGGAGAACGTCCGCATCAAGCGGCGGGTCGCGATCAAGGTGCTGCACCCCGAGATCGCTCGGAAGACCGATCTCGTCACGCGCTTCGAGCGTGAGGCACAGGCGGCCGCGCGCATCGGCTCGAAGCACATCGTCGACGTGCTCGACCTCGGAGATCTCGAGGACGGCTCGCGCTTCATCGTGATGGAGTTCCTCGACGGCGAGGCGCTCGCCGACAGGATGCAGACGCGGGGTCTGATGAGCCCGGCGCGCGCGGCGCTGGTCGCGCTGCAGGTGCTCGACGGCCTGCGCAAGGCGCA
>CAUJFL010000375.1 GCA_963169165.1 Myxococcota bacterium
GCGCCCGAGCAGATCCTGGGGCTCGAGATCGACGCGCGCGCGGACCTGTATGCGCTCGGCGTGATGCTCCACGAGCTGGTCGCGGGGGCGCGCCCCTTCGTCGCGGACAGCCGCGTCGCGATCATCACCATGCACGTGAGCGAGGCGCCGCCACCGCTGCGTCAGCGGGCCTCGAGCGCGAGCGCCGAGGTCGAGGCGCTGGTCCTGCACCTGCTCGAGAAGGAGCCCGCGCGGCGCGTGCAGGAGGCCCGCGACGTCGTGACGTTCATCGAGGCGCTGGGGCTCGGTCCCGCGTCGTCGGTGGCGCGCTCGACCGCGTCGAGCGTCGGTCACGCCGGCGTGACGCCGCGCGCACCTCAGGTCGCGACTGGCGCCCGGACCGAGCTCGCGATCGCCTCTCCGACGATCTCGGGGCTCGAGCGGCTGCGCGCGCAGCTCCCCGCGCCGCTCCGAGCGGTGCCGCTTCCGGCGCTCGTCGCCGCGCCGCTCGCGCTCCTCGGCCTGATGACGCTCGTGGCCTTCGTCGCCGCGCTCGCGCTCCGCAAGCCCGCGGCGGCCGCCGACACGCCTCGACCGACCGTCGCGCGGACCGACGCGCCGGCCGCCGACGACGACGAGCTGCGCGAGGCGCGGCGCCAGGGCGCGACGGCGCTGGAGGCGCTGCGGGCGCGCTTCCCGAAGGACCCGCGCGTCGCCCGGGCGCTCGTGACCGCGCTCAACGAGGAGAAGCGCCGCGTCGAGGCGATGCGCGAGCTGCGCGCGCTGCTCGAGCTCGACCGCACCGCCGCCGACGACGAGGCGATGCAGCGCGCGACGCGCGCGGCCGCCGAGGACACCGACGCCGCGGACGCCGCGTTCGAGCTGATGCAAGGCCCGCTGGGCGCGGCCGGCGCCGAGCTGCTCTACGATCTGCAGTCGAGCCAGAAGGCAGGCGCGCGGGCGATCGCCGCGCTGTCGCGCCCCGAGGTGCGCGAGGCGTCCCCCGCGATCGCGATCGCGCTCGATCTGCGCGCCGCCCTCTCCTGCGAGGCGAAGCGCGCGCTCTTGCCCCGCGCCCGCGAACACGGCGATCGCCGCGTGCTGTCGGGCCTCCGCGTGCTGCGCCACACCTCCGGCTGCGGCTTCTTGCGCCGAGGCGACTGCTGGCCGTGCATGCGCAAGGGCACCGAGCTCACCGACACCATCGCCGAGATCCAGGCCCGCGCCGACGGGCTGGCGGTGACGCCGTCGGCGAGCGCGACCGCGCCCTGAGCCGAGCCCCGCGTCAGAGAAAGACGCACAGGTACGCGGCCGGCGACGACGCGCGCACGTGGAAGTGGGATTTCGCCGCCACCTCGAACGTCGCGCCCGACGGATATCGCACCCAGTCCGCGTCGTCGCCGTACCGCACCCACAGCTCCCCCGACACCACGGTCATCCGTTCGGCCGCGTCGGTGCCGAAGCGATACTCACCCGTGTCGACGACGCCCACCGTCGCGCGGCTGCCGTTGCGCTCGAACCCGACGCTCTGGACGCCGCCCTCGAAGTACGTGTTGTGCTTCAGCATGCGCGGCCCCATGCGTCGACGCGGGCGCGGCCGCAAGACCCCGACAATTCGCCCTCCTCGGGGCCGCGGGGTAGGGTCCGAGCGTGCGCCGCACCCTGCCCTTCGCCGTGCTCGCGCTCGTCGGCGCGTCGTGCGCGAAGCGCCCTGCTCCGTCGAGCTCTCCCGCGCCGGCCGTCGCCGCGACGACGTCCGCGAGCGCTCGGCTCCCCCCCGAACCGCCGCCGCCGAGCGGGGCGTGGCGCGAGCATGTCCGCGCGATGAGGTGGCGCGAGGCCGCGGCCGAGCTCGACGCGCTCGACGAGGCGGCGCGACGTCGGCCCGATCTGCGCTACCTGCGCGCGAGGCTCGCGAGAGAGCTCGGCGACGACGCGCGCGCGCTGTCGCTGCTCGAGGGGCTGACGTTGCCCGCGATCGCCGACCGCGTCGCGCAGCTCAGGGCGGAGGCGCAGGCGAAGATCGGGCCGTTCGAGCCGGCCGCGCAGCACTTCGCGTCGAAGCCCGGGGCGGCCAACCAGCTCCGGGCGGCCGAGGCGTTCGAGCGGGCGGGCAAGGCCGAGGAGGCGCGGGGCGTGCTCACGCGCGCGCTCGCCGCCAACAAGAGCCGCGCGCTCGAGATCAGGCTGCGCGCGCTGCGGATGGCGATCGCGAGCCGCGCGAAGCTGGGCGACGGCGGGCTCGCGGACGCGCGCTGGCTCTCGCGCGAGGCGCCGGGCCACGCCAGCGCCGACGAGGCGCGCGCGATCGAGCGGCGGCTCGACGCGGGCGCGAAGCTCTCGGGGAAGGAGCTGCTCGAGCGCGCCGAGAAGCTCGCGCAGGCAGGCAAGGCCGAGCTCGCGCTCGCCGACGTCGAGGCGGCGCGGGGCGGCGTGAGCGAGGCCGAGCACGCGTCGGGAGAGGGGCGCGTCCTCTTCAAGCTCCGCAGGTACGCCGAGGCCGCCCGCGCGCTCGACCGCGCCGCCAAGCTCCGCGCGTCCGACGACGACGCGTTCCTCGCGGCGCGAGCGCTGTCCCGCGCGCACCGCGACGCCGACGCGATCACCGCCTACGATCGGCTGCTGCGAGATCACCCGCGCACGGAGCACGCCGAGGAGGCGACCTACCTCGCCGCGCGCCTCGCGATGCTGCTCGGCCGGCACGACGACGCCCGCGCCCGCTACCGCGGCTACGCGAAGCGATACGGCAAGGGCAAGCACGCGAGCGCCGCGACCTACGAGCGCGCCCTCGTCGAGCTCGCCGCGGGGAAGCCAGCCGCCGCGGTCGGTCCGCTCGCCGAGCTCGCGCGCGCAGAGGACAACAAGGCGGAGCGCGCCCGCCTCCGCGAGCTCGAGGGCGTCGCCGCGCTGAAGTCGGGCGACAAGGAGCGCGCGGAGGCCGCGTTCGTCGAGGTCATCCAGACCCAGCCGCTGTCGTTCTTCGCCCAGGCCGCCGAGGCGCGGCTCGCCTCGATGGGGCTCACCCCGCCGCCGCGTCTCTCGCCCGCCGCCGACGCCACGGTCGCCCCCCTCACGCCGACGCTGCCCGCCGACGCCGAGGTGCTGCACGGGCTCGGGCTCGACGCCGAGGCAGAGTCAGCGCTGCGCGCCGCCGAGAAGTCGCTGTCGAGCGCGTATCAGCCGCGCGGCGTCGAGGCGCTGTGCGCGGCGTACGGCCAGCTCGACCAGGCGACGCGGAGGTACCGCGTGGCGCAGGAGCAAGTGAAGGCGGAGACGCTGCTGCGCGCGCCGAGCCAGGCGACGCGCTGGGCGTGGGAGTGCCTGTATCCGGCGCCCTATCTCGCCGCGGTGCGCGACGTCGAGGCGCGCGAGCAGCTCCCCAAGGGCCTCGTGCACGCGATCATGCGCCAGGAGAGCGCCTTCGACGTCGACGTCGTCTCGCCAGCGCACGCGGTCGGCTTGATGCAGCTGTTGCCGACGACCGCGCGCGAGGTGGCGAAGCGCGCGAACGTCACCTTCGAGGACGCCTGGCTCACGCGGCCCGCCACCAACATCGAGCTCGGCGCGCGCTACCTCGGGATCTTGCTGAAGACCTGGCGCGGGAACCTCCCGCTCGCCATCGCGAGCTACAACGCGGGCCCGGCGGCCGTCTCGCGGTGGCTCGAGGGCGCGCCGGGGATCGAGCTCGACGAGCTGGTCGCGCGCATCCCCTACGGCGAGACCCGCGCCTACGTGAGCCGCGTGATGGGCAACCTGGCTAGGTATAGTTACCTGGAAGCCGGCGCGGACGCCCTCGCCCCGCTGTCGCTCTCCGTCGACTCGAGCCTGCGCGCCGACGCGGGCGCGTTCTGACGGCTCACCTGCACGGGCGGAGGATCTTGAGGTCGCCCTCGAGCACCTCGCACATCGGCACGGGGGCCACGCCGCGCCCGCCCGCGCCCTTCGAGCCCGACGGGACGGTCGGGGGCGCGACGGTGGGCGCGCGGGCGAGCCTCACGGTGATCGTCTGATCGCGCTGCGCGAGGACCTTCGCGGCGCCGCGCAGCTCGCCCTTCTCGGCCGTGATCTCGGCCGCCTCGTGCGGCTCGGCGAGCACGTCGCAGGGGCTCGAGTCGCAAACCTGGAAGCCGCCCTTCTTCACGATGGCGCCCGGCGGCTCGGTGATGACACGGAGCTTGATCGTGGCAGCGGGCGGCGGCGAGGCCGACGGCGAGACGCTCGGGGTGGGCGCCTCTCGCGACACGACGGGCTCGGGCGTGGGTCGCGCCGAAGTGGTCGCGACGGGCGGCGCCTCGCGGGGCGGCTCGCGCAGGCGCCGCGTGCCCACGAACACGGCGGCGGCGGCGCACACGGCGACTCCGAGCACCACCGCGATCAGCTTGCCGTTGCCCTTCGACATCGGCACCTCGGGCAGCGTGTCGGCGCGGAGGTTCGTCGACGTGCGCGCGCGCGCCGCGACCAGCGGGATGGGCTTGACCGACGCGCCCGCGTCGATCGGCACCGTGCCGCCGCGCCGCGCGAACAGCGTCGCCGACGGCGCGCCCGCGGCCTCCGGCGTGGCGGCGAGCGCCTCGCCGAACTCGCGCATCGACGCGTACCGCCGGGCAGGCTCCTTCTCGAGGGCGCGCGCGACGACCGCCTCGAGCGCGGGTGACAGGTCGATCCACGGCGCGACGGAGCGGAGCGGGGGCAGCGGCTCGGTGATGTGCAGGGTCAGTGTGTGGACGACCGAGTCGCCCTGGAAGGGCACCTTGCCGCAGAGCAGCTCGTAGAGGATGCACCCGCACGCGTAGAGGTCGGCGCGCCCGTCGACCTCTCTCCCAGACGCCTGCTCGGGCGCCATGTACTCCGGCGTCCCGAACACGGTGCCGGCCTTCGTCAGCTTGCGCGCCGGGACCGCGCCGGCGAGCTCGGTCGGCGAGTCGGCGAAGGAGCCCTCGCCCAGCTCGCGGACCTTCGCGATGCCAAAATCGACGATCTTCGCCCGCTCGCCCTCGAGGAAGATGTTCTCTGGCTTCATGTCGCGGTGGACGATCCCGCTGTCGTGCGCGGCGGCGAGCGCGCTCGTGACCTGCAGCATCAGCTCGACCACGCGCGCGATCGGCAGGCGCCCGCGCTTCGCGATCTCGGCGCCGAGATCGTGTCCCTCGAGGAACTCGAGCACCAGGAAGAAGCGCCCGTCGTCGAGCTGGCCGAAATCGAACACGTCGACGACCGACGGGTGCTTGATGCGAGAGGAGCTGCGCGCCTCCTGGAGGAAGCGGGCCGCGACGTCGGGTTTGAGGCTGTATTCGGCCTTGAGGACCTTGATCGCGACCCTCTTCTCGATCGCCTCGTGCAGCGCGAGGAAGACCTCGCCCATCCCGCCCTCGCCGACGCGCTTCACGACGCGGTAGCGCCCCGCGACGAGCGCCCCGATCAGCGGGTTGGCCGGCGTCGGAGCCGCCTCGAGGCGCGTGCCGTCGTGCGGGCACACCCGCGCCTCGGGGTCGAGATCGCGTCGGCAGGTCGGGCAGGTGCGATGCGCCATCGAGCGAGGCTTGCGGGCCGCCCGACCCTACCACGATGAAACCGAAACGGGACGGCGAGAGCCAGTGTATTCGTGTCTCCGTGCGCACCGCGGCGATGCTGGTGATCGGCAATGAGATCCTGAGCGGCAAGATCCAGGACGCGAACACCGTCGCGCTCGCGCAGTCGCTGCGGCGGCTCGGCGTGGCGCTGCGGAGGCAGGTCTGCGTGCTCGACGACGTCGAGACGATCGCGACCGAGGTGCGCGCGCTCGCGGCGTCGCACGATTTCGTCTTCACGAGCGGCGGCGTCGGTCCGACCCACGACGACGTCACGATCGAGGGCGTCGCGCGAGCGTTCGGCGTCGCCGTCGTGGAGGACGAGGCGCTCGCGGCGATGATCCGCGCGCACTACGGCGAGCGGCTGCTCGAGGGGCACCTGAGGATGGCCCTCGTCCCCTCGGGCTCGACCCAGGAGACGAGCGAGGACATCGTGTGGCCGCTCACGAAGCTCGCGAACGTGCTCGTGCTCCCTGGCGTCCCCGAGATCTTCAAGCTCAAGCTGCGCATCGCCGAGCGGCTCCTCGGCGCGGATCGCCCGTTCGTGTCGCGCGCGGTGTACACACGGATGGACGAGGGCACGCTCAAGCCCCTGCTCGACGCGGTGGTCGCCGCGCACCCCGAGGTCGACGTGGGCTCGTACCCGACCTGGACCGATCCTTCCTACAAGACCAAGCTCACCTTCGACGGCCTCGACCCCGAGCTGGTCGGTCGCGCGACCGACGCGTTCATCGGGACGCTGCCCGCAGGCGAGCCCCAGCGCGTGGAGTGAGCGGTGGGCGCGCGCTCCCCCGCCTGCCGCGGCGCGCTGGCCGCGCTCGGGTTCGCCTCGCTCGCGGGGTGCACGTCGAGCGCGCCGCCGCAGCCCGCCGCCGAGCCGGTCGCCGCCGAGCTCGCGCGCGCCGAGCGAGCGCTGGCCGAGCCCTCGATCGACAGGTTCGAGCTGGTCGCGCTCGCCGACCGCCTGGTGGTCTCCTCGATGAAGGGCGACGCGGCGACGATCGCGAAGCACGGCGAGCTCGCGGCGCGTCTGCGGATCCACGCTTACCGCTCCGCGCGCCTCGAGGCGGATGGGCGCGAGGCGGTCGCGCTGCTCGACCGGGTGCTCGAGGCGACCCCCGACCGCTGCTCGGCGCGCGTCGAGCGGGCGCGGTTGCTCGGCGAGCTCGAGCGAGATCCGGGCGTGACCGCGCGAGAGCTCGTCGCCGCGCCTGGATGCGCGACCGACGCCGCCGCGACGCTCGCGCTGCTCGGACCGTACGCCGCCCGCGCGCCCGCGCCTGCTCCGGCCGCGCCCGCCGCGTCATCGGGCGGCGCTGTCTACACGGCGCCGCAGGGAGAGGCCGAAGACTTCGCGGTCGCGTCGCCCGAGCCACCTCCCCCTTCGGCCGCGCCGGTGAAGGTCACCGGCGTGAGTCCCTACGGGGACAAGGACGGCGCGCGTATCGTCGTGTCGCTCTCCGGCTCGACGTCGTTCTCCACCGGCACCGCCCCGCCGCGCGCGCGCGGTGAAGGCCCGCGCGTGTTCGTCGACAGCGCGCGGGCGCGGCTCGGCAAGGGAGCCAAGCGCGAGCTCGTCGTCGGCGGCGTCGTCGAGCGCGTGAGGATGGCGCCGCACGGCGACGGCGCGCGCGTCGTGCTCGACCTCGGCAAGCAGGCGTTCCGCAGGGTGTTCTACCTGACCGAGCCGTTCCGCGTCGTCATCGACGTGAGCACCCGGGCCGCCGCCGCGAAGGGCGTCGACGGCAAGCGCGGCGTGTCCCGCGTCGCGCTCGATCCAGGTCACGGTGGCAGCGATCCGGGCGCGATCGGCGCCGCCGGGCTCCGCGAGAAGGACGTCACGCTCGACGTGGCCCACCGCGCGGCGCCGGTGCTCGCGCGCGAGCTCGGGGTCTCGACGCTGCTCACGCGCGACAAGGACGACTACGTCTCGCTCGAGGAGCGCACGCAGCGCGCGAACGCGTTCCACGCAGATCTGTTCGTGTCGATCCACTGCAACGCGAGCGAGTCGTCGAGCGCGCGCGGCGTGCAGACCTACGTGCTCGACGCCGGCAGCGACGACGTCGCCGCGCGCGTCGCGGCCCGCGAGAACGCGACCACCTTGCAGGCGGGGCGCGAGGTCTCGAAGCTCCTGTCGCAGCTCAGGCTCGCGGACACGAGCGCCCGCTCCGCGCGCCTCGCGGAGCTGCTGCAGCGCGCGGCGGTCGCGTCGCTGTCGAAGTTTCCTGGGACGCTCGACGGTGGCGTGAAGAACGCGGGGTTCTACGTGCTCGTCGGCGCCGAGATGCCCGCCGTGCTGTTCGAGACGTCGTTCATCTCGAACCCCACCGAGGAGGAGCGCCTCGGCGCCGGCGAGTACCGCCAGCGGCTCGCCGACGCGATCGTCAACGCGGTGCGCGCCTACAAGGAGGGCAAATGACCGCGGGTGAGCCCCGTCCTTGTCAGCCGCGCGAAGCCTTGCTTGTATGGCGGAGGGCCCGCACGGTGAATGCACCGCCGGGGGTCTCCGTCGAACGTCGTCGCGCGGGCCGAGCCGTGTCCGCTACCTAAGGAGATTGCACCGATGAAGTGGACTTGGATCCCCGCGCTCGCGATTGGAGCGCTCTCTGCTGGCTGTGTCGTCACGTCGGGGGGACCCCCCGATTCGCCGTCGAGCCCCGCGAGGCAGCCGTCCCGCCCGGCCTCGCCCGCGCCCGCCTCCCCCGCGCCCGCCGCGCCCGCCGCGACGGCGGCCTCGACGCCCGCGGCCACGACCGCGCCGGCCGCTGCGGCCCCCGCCGCGACCGGCGCGCCCGCACCCGCGACCGCAGCGCCCGCGCATCCGACCACGGGGGGCATCACGCCTCCGCGGCTCGGCGCTGGCGCGTCGACCGCTGGCGGCGCCGCACCCGCGACGGCGGGTGGTGGTGGCGCCGCTCCCACGCCGACGGTGACGCCGCCCGCGGGCACGCCCACCACCAAACCGACGGCGACCGGCGCCGCGCCCCCCGCCCCCACCGGTCCCACCAGGCTCAACCCGGCCCTCGCGAAGCCGAACCCGCCGAAATTATCCGGCAGATCCGTCACCTGACGAGCACGCCGTCGTCGTCACAGAACGCGACGTAGGCGTCCGTCCACCCCTGAGGGGTGCACCGCAAGAACCCGGTGCACCCCTCTTTGCATGCGCTCGCGGGGCAGCCGTCGGCGATGGCGATGTCGCAGTCTGGAGGCTGCAGCGGCGGGCACGCCGCGACGGGCACGGGGACCGCGCCGTCGCAGGTGGGCGCGTCCCTGGCGGCGTCTCGCGCGTCGTCCGCGCCGGCGTCGGCGCCGTGGGTGCCCGGACACTCTGCGAGCAGCACCCAGCGTCGCTCTTCGCAGGCGTAGATCGCCGAACATTCGCGGTCGGCGCACGTCCCTCCACGCGAGGCCGGGCACGCCGCGCGGTCGGGGAGCGCGCCGCAGGGCTCCTCGACCTGCACGTCTCGACACGACGCCGCGACGGACGCCGTGGCGACGAGCGCGCCTGTCACGCAGAGCCAGCGCCGCAGATCCACCCCGCGGCTCCTATCGCAAGCGCGGCGGAGCGGGTAGATTCTGCCGCGATGACGGATCGGGGCAAGCTGGTGATCGGCGCTCTCGCGGGCGTGTTCCTGGGCGCAGCGTCGCTCGCGGCGTGCGGCAAGGCGGCGACACCGCCCCCCGGCGACGCGTCGGCGGCCTCTCCCCCGGCGAGCGCGCCCGCGCAGACCGCGACGCGCGCGGCGAGCGAGGCGCCCCCGTCGCCGCCGCCCGACGCGGCCACGTCGCACGCCAGGTCCGCGGCGGATTGCAAGCAGGTGCCCGCGACGAGCGAGGTCGAGCTCCCCCCCACCGACGCCGGCACGATGATCAACGCCTCGGCGGACGCGGGCGCGGACCGCACCGCCAACGACATCACGCGCGTCATCCAGCGCCACCGAGATCGCTTTCGTTGCTGCTACGACGTCGCCGCCTCGGGGGAGAGGGGCTCGTTCGTGCTCGACTTCGTGCTCGCGCCCGACGGCAAGCTGAAGAGCGCCTCACACGACAAGGCTCACTCGGACGTCAAGAGCGACGCGGTGGGCGCCTGCGCGATCGACGTGCTGAGAGAGCTCTCGTTCCCGGCGTCGAAGCGCGGAAAAGAGAGCGCGGTGTCGTACCCGTTCGGGTTCAAGCCGAAGGCGTCCCGGTGACCGTCCGCTTCTTCGCGGCCACCGACGTCGGTCGGGTGCGCGAGCACAACGAGGACAACTTCCTCGTCGACCGTCGGCTGGGCCTCTTCGTGGTGGCCGACGGGATGGGCGGCCACGCCGCCGGCGAGATCGCGAGCGCGCTCTCGGTGCGCACGATGCACGAGGAGGTCAAGCGCCACCGCGAGACCCTCGAGTCGTTCGCGGCGGGCGACCAGGGCGTCAGCGCGCGCGAGGTGACGACCGTGCTCGAGCACGCGGTGCAGCGCGCGAGCGCGCGGGTGCACGAGGAGGCGACGCTCGATCCGCAGAAGCGCGGCATGGGCACGACGACGAGCGCGCTCCTCGTGGTCGGCGCGACCGCGTTCATCGCGCACGTGGGCGACAGCCGCGTCTACCTCGCGCGTGAGGGCAAGGTCGAGTGCATCACCGAGGATCACACCGTCGCCAACGAGCTGCTGCGCCGCGGGAAGCTGTCTCGCGAGCAGGTCGACAAGCTCGCCCAGAAGAACGCGATCACCCGCGCGGTGGGCATCTACGAGCGCGTCGAGGTGGACACGCTGCTCATCGAGACGGCGCCGGGCGACGCGTTCTTGATCTGCTCGGACGGGCTGCACGGGACGTTCGACGCGGACACCGACGCGCTGCCGTTCCTCGAGATCGACGGGCAGCCGGCGGCCGACGGCCTCATCGCCTACGCGAACGAGCGCGGCGGGCGCGACAACATCACCGCGGTCGTCGTGCAGATCGCCTCGGACGGCGAGGGGGACGCCGCCCGCGTCCGCCGCGTGACCCAGAAGCGCGAGGTGCTCGCGAAGATGCCCATCTTCGCGCGGCTCTCGGACCGCGAGCTCTTGCGGGTGATGCAGGTCGCTGCGGTCAAAGAATACCCCGTTGGCGCGCGGATCATCACCGAGGGCGAGCAGGGCGACGAGCTGTTCATCGTGCTGTCCGGCAAGCTCTCGGTGGCCAGGGCGGGCGCGCACCTCACCGATCTCGGACCAGGCAACCACGTCGGCGAGATGGCGTTGATCCGCAACGCGCCGCGGTCGGCGACCGTGACGGCCGAGGCGCCGTCGGAGCTGATCAGCCTGCGGCGACAGGACTTCTTCGAGATCTTGCGGCGAGAGCACGAGACCGCGATCAAGCTGCTCTGGCAGTTCGTCGGCGTGCTGGCCGACAGGCTCGACAAGGCCAACCATGATCTCAGTCAGGCGCGCGAGGAGCTGGCGCTCGAGGACATCACGGCCGAGGTGTCCCTCGACTATCAGGACGACTTCGACGATCGCCCGACGTTGCCGCCGGGCGAGCCCCTCCCACACTTCACGGAGTGATCATGCATTTTTTCCAGACCGCACCCGAGCTCGGCAACCAGTACGACGACGACCGCGTGCTCAAGGGATACCTGTCGCGCGCGCTCGGCGGCGAGCTCGACGCGGTGGCGCCGCGCCTGCGCGAGCTCGGCGAGGTGGCCGGCGGCAAGCTCTTTCGCATGCAGCTCGAGGATCGCCTGAACGAGCCGGTCCTCACCAGCTGGGACCCGTGGGGGCGTCGCGTGGATCGCATCGAGGTGACCCCGCTGT
>CAUJFL010000376.1 GCA_963169165.1 Myxococcota bacterium
CATCACGCAGAACTGGCGCGGGCGCCCGCTCCTGAGCGTCGAGACGGTCGTGAACCTGATCGGTAGCGCGACGACCAAGACTGGACTTCGCATCAAGGCCCGCGCGAACCACAAGCGCTACCAGCCCGGCATCAAGGTCTCTAACGCTGAGCTCGACTCGCTCGCCATGACTCCCAACGCATTTCACGGAGAGTGGAACTACACTTTCAGGCCACGTCAGTGAGATCACATGATTTCCGTAAGTGTTGGCCGGGCCCTTACGATCTCCCGCTCCCGCCCGAGCTCGGGAAGCTGTACGGGGTGGTCGGCATCACTGACACGCACCTGTGGATCGAGACGACCACGGGCCGGCGCATGTTTCGTTTCAAGCTGAGAGACGTGCCGTGACGTCCGATGCCGCTACCGAGAGCCGCGAGCTCTCGGTCGCCTCCGTCGCCGCCTGGTCCCACACCGTGGGAGGCTTGGGAGGCTTGGGAGACTGCTTCTGATGGGCCCCGCGAGGTGGGCCCTGCTCACGGCGCTGGGCGCCGTCGCGAGCGTCGGCGCGTGCGGCTCGGGCGTCGGGCTCTGCAGCGAACACGCTGCGTTCTGTGACGATGGAATGGTACCTGGCGGGCGCGGCGGCAAGGCGGGGACCGGTGGCACCGCGGGTCACGCCGGGACCGGAGGGAAGAAGCAGTGTTCAGCCGCCGCGGGAGGCGGCACGAGCGCGGCCCGCGCTGGTGCTCGTCTTCGCCGCGCGGGTCGCGCGCGGGCGATCTGCGCGCTCCGAGGCCGACGAGGCCCCGGATCTGGTCGCGTTCGGGCTCGCGTGGTTCCTCTTGCACGCGTTCGTGCCGTACGCGCTCGTCTCGCGGCTGGACGTGATCAACGAGCGACACGCCTACGTCGCGAACGTGGGGCTCTTCCTCGCGGCGGGCGCGCTCGCGGCGCGCGTCCGCGTCTCCGAGCGGGTTCGGGGGGCGTCGACGGCGCTCGGCTGCGCGCTCCTCGTGGCGCTCACGGTTCGTCGCAACCTCGAGTATCGCTCTCCGCTCGCGCTCTGGGAGAACACAGTGCGCGAGGCTCCGCGCAACCCGCGCGCGTGGAACGACCTCGGCGTCGTCCACGAGCTCTTGCGAGACCTCGACGCCGCGCGCGCCCACTATCTGCGCGCGGTGGCCCTCGACGCGCGCTTCGCTCCGGCGCACCAGAACCTCGCCCGCACCGCGCGCTGAGAGGACCGGGCGCCGACGTCAGCGAGGGCGCGTCACGAGCGGCGCGACGCATGCGTCTCCGAAGCGAGCGAGCTGCTCCGGGCGCACGCCGAAGCAAGCGTCCCTGACCGCGCACCCGTCGCAAGCGGACACATGCACGCGAAACTCGAGCCGCTCGGTGACCGGCGACCCCGACGTGACGCGCCGGTCGGCGCCGAACGCGCAGAGCTGGGGACCGCACGGTCCATCGAGCCCGAGCACGTCGAGCCCGAGCGCGAGCGCGCGATCGATCACGCGCGGAAGCTCTTCGCGCACGCGCGCCGGATCCGGGACGATCGCGTCGAGCAGCGCGGCGTCGAACGGCGAGGTCGGCAGCGAGAGCATCAGCCCCTTGAGCCTGGGGTGCGCGCCGAACGTCGCGTGGATGAACGCGGGCAGCGCGGCGAGCGTCGCGAGCCCCTCCGCCGTCATCACCGCGTTGAGCGTCACCGGCACGCCCGCGTCGAGCAGGCGACAGACGCCCTCGAGCGTCCGCGCGTGCGTGCCGGGCGTGCGCGTGATCGCGTCCGACACCCGCGCGTCGGCCGAGTGCAGCGAGACGAACGCGTCGGTCAGCCCAGCGGCCGCCAGCGCCGCCGCGCGGCCGGGCTTGGCGAGCTGCACCGCGTTCGTCTCGAGCGTCACCGCGCGCAGCCCGAGCGCGCGCGCCCGCGCCACGTAGCTCGGCAGCGCCGCGTCGAGCGTCGGCTCGCCGCCCGACAGCAACAGGCTCGTCGCGCCCGCGGCCGCGAGATCCTCGATCCAGCGCGTGACCTGCGCCGCGTCAGGGCCGCCCCAGTCGCGCGACTGCCAGCACATGCCGCAGTCCTGGTTGCACCTGAAGCCCGTCCGCACGAGCCCCTGGCGGCCGCCGACTCCCGCGACGAGCTGGCGCAGGAAGGCGAGCGGGGGCTCGATCGGCAGCGCGCGCAGCGCGCCGATCGCGGGCTCGGCCGCCTGCCACCGCGCGGGCGTCATCGCGCGCCGCAGCCGCGCCCCGAGCGCCTCGAGCGCGGGCGAGCGAGCGCCGCTGGTCTCGATCCCCACCTCGATCTCGAGCCGCTCTGGCGGCGCGAGCGGGGCCCTCCGCGGCGTGAGGCGCGCCGTCGCGACGACGTCTCCCGACAGCTCCAGGCACACCGAGCGCGAGTCCGCGCGCACACGCTCGAGCACGAGCCCGAACCGCGGCAGCGCGACCGGCAACGTCGTCGCCCCCACGAGCGCGCGCGCGACCTCGACCTCGAGCGGCAGCGATCCACGCGCGGAAGCGGGTGGATCACGGAACCCGTCGCGCCCGCCGTCCATCTCGCGGGCGACTGTACGCCAGGCTCCGCGCCGAGGGGGGCGCGTCTTTCCTGTCGACGTGCGGCCTGCAGTCTTGTCACATGAAGCGTGAGCCCGCGCGAGCGGGGCGCGAGGACGAGGATATTGCCATGCAGGTCTTCCAAGGAAAGAGCCACAGCGCCGACGCGCGCCAGGCGGTCGCCGAGGCCACGGAGGGGTTTCGCCTGGGCGGCGCGACGCCCGATCTCGTGATCGTGTTCGCGTCGACCGCGCAGGACCCCGACGCGCTCGCGGCCGCGCTCGCCGAGCGCTTCGTCGGCGCGAAGGTGATCGGGTGCACCACGGCGGGCGAGATCCTCGACGACGGCCACGCGAAGGGCGCGCTCGTCGTCTCGGCCATCGTGTCGCCCTCCGTGCGCTGGGCGGTCCGCCTCGTCGGCGCGCTCGGCGACCTGGACGAGCCCCGCGCGCAGCGGATCGCCGACGAGCTTTTCGCCGAGCTGGGCACGACGCGCGACGCGGCCGACCCCGCGCGCACGTTCTGCCTCACGCTGATCGACGGCCTCTCGATGAAAGAAGAGCACGTCGTCTCGATGATGGCCGACGCGCTCGGCGGCCTGCCGCTCCTCGGCGGCAGCGCCGGCGACGATCTGGCGTTTCGACAGACTCGCGTGTTCGCCGAGGGCAAGGCGCACCAGGGCGCCGCGGTCTTCGTGCTCGCCGAGTCGAAGCTCCCGTACGAGATCATCAAGCACCAGCACTACAAGGCCACCTCGCGCTCGGTCGTGATCACCCGAGCCGACGTCGCCGCCCGGCGCGTCTACGAGATCGACGGCTACCCCGCGCTCGAGGCCTACGCCCGCGCGCTCGGCCTGTCGCCGGCAGAGATCGACGGCGACGTCTGCTTCATGAACCCGCTCCTGTTCGTCTACGGCGGCGAGAACTACGTCCGCTCGATCCAGCGCGTCGAGCCCGACGGCTCGATCGTCTTCTACTGCGGCATCGAGGAGGGGATGGTGCTCAGCATAGGCGGCCACGAGGAGATGGTGGGCGCGCTCGACCGCGATCTGTCGGCGATCTCGGCGAAGTCGGGCAAGGCCGATCTGTTCATCGCGTGCAACTGCATCCTGCGCGCGCTCGAGACCGACAAGCGCGGGCTCTTCGACGATCTCGGCCGGGTGCTGTCCAAGACCGCGCGCCACGTGATCGGCTTCGACACCTACGGAGAGCAGCTCAACGGCCTGCACATCAACCAGACGCTCGTCGGCGTCGCCTTGCGCGGCGAGGCGCGGTCGTGACCGACGAGCTCTTGCGCCGCGCGGTCGCCGCCGAGAAGACCGTCGAGGTCCTCAAGAAGAAGGTCGTCGAGCTCTACAACGGCGACACCTCCTCGATGCAGCGCCAGGTCGAGGCCGCGAAGCGCCGCGAGGCCGACAACAAGAAGAAGCGCGAGCTCGCCGAGGTCCGCGCGGCCGAGCTCGCCAGGTACTCGCAGACGCTCGAGGCCGAGGTCGCGCGCCGCACCGAGGCGATCAAGACGATCCTCGACAACGTCACGTTCGGCTTCCTCGTCGTGAACCGCGATCTCGTCGTGCAGCCCGAGACGACGCGCTCGTGCGTCGCGCTGTTCGACACCACGACGATCGAGGGGCGCCCGCTCGGCGAGCTCCTGCGGCTCGGCCCGCGCGACACGGAGCAGCTGTCGCTCAGCGCCGACCAGGTGTTCGAAGATCTGCTCCCCGAGGAGGTGTCGCTCGCGCAGATGCCCCAGAAATTCCCGCTGCCAGACGGCCGGATCCTGCGCGCGGAGGGCAGCGTGATCCGCGACGGGGCCCGCGCCGTCCGCGCGATCCTCTTCACGATCTCGGACATCTCCGCGCTCGAGGAGGCGACGCGCGAGAGCAACGACAACCGCACGCTGGTCGGCATCTTGCGGCAGAAGGAGAGCTTCCAGGCGTTCCTCGTCGAGACGCAGCACCACCTCCGGGCGGCGCGTCACGCGATCACGGACCAGCCCCTCGTGCGGCGCGTGGTGCACACCGTGAAGGGCAACAGCGCGTCGTACGGCCTCGTCGAGCTGGTCGAGCTGACGCACACGATCGAGGAGAAGGCGGTGATCGAGCTCGACGACGTCGAGGCGATAACCGACGCCCTGCGCCTGTTCCTCGCGCGGCACCGGGGCGTGCTCGAGATCGACTACGACAAGGTGGGCGACGAGGGGTTCTCGATCAGCGCCGACCAGATCTCGCAGTTTCGCGGCATCATCGCGCGGATGGGCGGCGCCACGCCCGAGCTGCAAGACTGGACCGCGCGCGTCCTCGCGAAGCCCGCCGCGCACCTGCTCGGACCCGTGGAAGATTTCACGACCCGGCTCGCCGAGCGCCTCGGAAAATCGGTCGACTTCGCGGTCGAGGGCGGCGACACCGTCGTCGACGTCGACACGATGCGGCCGGTGCTCATGTCGCTCTCGCACCTGCTCCGCAACGCGGTCGACCACGGCGTCGAGGCGCCGCACGCGCGCGCGCCCAAGCCAGAAGAGGGGCGGGTGCGCCTGCGCGTGCGCGAGGACGCGCGCGCCTACCTCGTCGAGGTCGAGGACGACGGCGTCGGCATCGATCTGGCGCGCGTCGCCGCCCGCGCGATCGAGCGCGGCTTCGCCACGCGGGAGGTCATCGACAAGATGCCCGACCACGGCCTCTCGCTCATCTTCGTCGACGGCCTCTCGACCGCCGAGGTCACGACGAACATCTCTGGACGCGGCATCGGAATGAGCGCAGTGAAGTCGGCCGTGGACGCCGCGCGAGGCAAGATGGAGATCCGCACCCAGCAGGGCAAGGGCACCGCGTTCTTGCTCTCGGTGCCCAAGCCCGATTTCGCGATGGGGGCGCCGCAGTGAGCGACGCAGGTCTGCCGCCCGTGCAGCTGCTCGACAAGCTCATCGCCGAGCAGACGATCGCGCAGTTCGCGGCCTCTGACATCGAGCTCACGCCGCTCGAGCAGCACGGCCCCCAGCCCAGCCAGGCCGAGCTGGCCGGCATGGTCGGGTTCACCTCCGAGAGCATGCGCGGCACCGTGATGATCGCCTCGACGTTCTCACTCTTCGCGCGGTCACGCCCCGCTGCCATCCGCGACCAGCCCGTGTCGGCCTACGTCGCGCGCGACTGGCTGTACCTCCGCGACTGGGCCTCCGAGCTGACCAACCAGCTCGTCGGCCGCATCAAGAACCGCCTGGTCACGTTCGGCGTCTCGCTGCGCGTCAGCACGCCGACGGCGCTGTCGGGCTCGGCGCTCGCCTTCGCGACCCCCACCTCGAAGCGGACGCGGCCGCTCGTGTTCACCTCCGAGCGCGACGAGCTGTGGGTCTTCTTCGACGCGATCATCGAGCCCGAGCTCGAGCTGGTGCCCCAAGGCGAGGCCGCCGCCGAAGAGGGCGAGCTCATCCTGTTCTGAGGTTCTCCCATGACCAAGATCCTGATCGTCGACGACTCGATCACCGTGCGCCAGCAGGTGATCGCCGCGCTCAAGCCCGCGGGCTTCGAGCTGGCCGAGGCCGGTGACGGCGAAGAGGCGCTGACACAGCTGCTGTCGGGGCTCGCCGCGCGGCTCGTGATCTGCGACGTGAACATGCCGAAGCTCAACGGCCTCGAGATGCTCGAGCGGCTGCGGAGCGAGGCCAGCATCGCCGCGACGCCCGTGCTGATGCTGACGACCGAGGGGCAGCCCGAGTACATCGCGCGCGCGAAGGCGCTCGGCGCGAAGGGCTGGATGGTCAAGCCGTTCAAGCCCGACCTGCTCGTCGCGGCCGTGAAGAAGCTCACGGCCTGAGCGGCGGATGCCGACCTCGCCCCCGCCGCGCCGCCCGCCGACCGCGCCGCCGCCTCCCCCGCCGCGGCCGCGCATGCCGTCGGACGACAAGACGCTGGCCAAGGCCCGGACGGCGCTGTCGCTCCCGTCGCCGCGGAGGCCCACTGTCGCGCTCGCGGTGACCGGGAGCGTCGCCGCGTACAAGGCCGCCGAGATCGCGCGGCTGCTCGTCAAGGCGGGCGTCCGCGTGATCCCGCTGATGACGAGGAGCGCCGAGGAGTTCATCGGGGCGGTGACGCTGTCGGGCCTGACCGGCGAGCCGGTGCGCCGCACGATGTGGGACCCGACCTTCTCCGGCGAGCTGCACGTGTCGCTCGCGCGCGAGATCGACGCGCTGCTCATCGCGCCGGCGACGGCAGACGTGCTCGCGAGGCTCGCGTCGGGGCGCGCCGACGATCTCGTGACCGCGCTCGCGCTCGTGTGCGACAAGCCGCTCCTGGTCGCGCCCGCGATGCACCCGTCGATGTGGGCGCACCCGGCCACGCGCCGCAACGTCGCCACGATGACCGCCGACGGCCGCGTCGAGTGGCTAGGTCCGATCGACGGGCCGGTCGCCTCGGGCGAAGAGGGCGTCGGGCGGATGCAGTCGCCCGAGGTCATCGCCGAGACGACGCTCTGGGCGCTCACCCCGCGCGATCTGTCTGGTCTGCGGCTCGTCGTCACGGCGGGGCCCACGATCGAGGACCTCGATCCCGTGCGCTTCCTGTCGAACCGATCCTCGGGACAGATGGGCTTCGCCGTCGCCCGCCGCGCGGCCGCTCGCGGCGCCGACGTCACGTTGATCGCCGGGCCGGTGCAGCTCGCGACGCCGCCGCGGGTGAGGCGCGTCGACGTCCGCTCGGCGGTCGCGATGCGGGGCGCACTGTGGCAGGCGCTCGGCCCCGATCTGTCCCACGCGGACGCGCTGGTGATGAGCGCCGCGGTCTCCGATCACCGACCCGCGACCCCGCACGCGACCAAGCAGAAGAAGCGCCCCGGCGCGGCGCCTCCTCCGATCGAGCTCGCCGACAACCCCGATCTCCTCGCCGAGATCGGGCACGCGCGCGCGTCTTCCCGCCCGGTGCTGGTCGGTTTCGCGGTCGAGACCGACTCGGACGACGCCCTGCTCGCGTACGCGCGCGGCAAGCTCATCTCGAAGCGCGTCGATCTCGTCGTGGCCAACAACGCCGCCGACTCGTTCGGCAGGGGCGACAACCGCGCGTTCTTCGTCTCGGCCGAGGGTCACGACGCGCAGGGCACGCTCACCAAGGAAGAGCTCGCCGACCGCGTCCTCGATCGCGCGCGCGACCTGTGGGCGCGCGGAGCGTTAGGGCCGCCGCGCATGCTCGATCTGCCGGTCGTCGCCGTGGTCCTCGTCTCGGTCGCGGGCGTGCTCGGCTACGCGTGCACGACGCCGATGATGGGCAGCCCGGTCGCGCTGTGGCTCGTGCTCGGGCTCTACGCGGTGCTCGGCGGCCTCGCGATCGCGCGGATGTGGCGCGACGGCACCCTGCTCGATCTGTTCCGGTGGCGCTCCGGCGACATCGCGCTCGGCTTCGCGACGGCGCTCGCGCTGGTCGCGGGGGCGTATGGTGTGCGCAGGTTGCTCGTGCCGCCCGGCACGCCCAGCGACGCGTTGATCGTGCGGGTGTACGCGCAGCTCGGCGAGCTCCCCAGGGAGCGAGGCGCCTACGCGCTCGCGACGCTCCTGGTCACGCTCACCGCGCTGCTCGAGGAGCTGACCTGGCGCGGCCTCGTGCAGCAGGTGCTCGAGGAGCGGCTCGGCCACAAGAGGGGCTGGCTCGCGGCGTCGGGGCTGTACGCGCTCGCGCACGCGCCCACCGTCGTCCTGCTCGCCATGCCGGGCGTCGGGTACAACCCGCTCGTCGTGATGGCCGCGCTCGGCTGCGGCGTCGTCTGGGGCTTCTGGGTCGGGAGGCTGCAGCGCCTCGCCCCGTCGCTGGTGTCGCACGCTTTGTTCACCTGGGTGATGGTGATGCAGCTGCGCTTGTTAGATTGGTTGATTTGTAAGAAGTGTGGGGCTCAGCGCCAGGACACGAGCATCTCGCAGGCCCCGTCGCCGCGCGTGCGGCAGCGCTGTTCGGTGTGCTCGACCACCGTCGCGCCGGACAGCTCGATCGAGCGGGTCGCCCACCCCAGCACGGAGAGACAGTGCGAGCGGTGCGGGGTCGCGAACTCGAGGATCTTGAGCCGCGCCGCGTTCGGCCCCTCCTCGGCGGGGAGCAGCCGCCCCGAGTCGTAGTGTACCTCCCAGAGGCGCGCGGCCTTGCGGAAGATGAACATCGGCGTCCCGAGCTTGTAGAACACACGGTACAGCGTCGGGAGGTTGGCCTCGGCGCCGAACGCGCCCAGCTCCTCGCAGAGCGCGAGGTCTCCCTTGCCGTGCGCGCGGTCGATCGCGACGTTCAGCGCGACGAACAGCTCGAACGGCACCCACTGGTGCGGCAAGATCCCGTCCTCGAGCACGCGGCGGTGCTCCGGCGCGAGCGTCGCGACGAGGCGCGCCTTCGCGTCACGCCCGAAGCGCTTCTCCAGAAACTGGAGCCGCGCAGACACGGCGCTGGCCTTCACGCGGGTCATTGTGTGGGAAGTGTACGAAAGGCTGGAGGTGTCGCGCAACCGCGCGTCAGTCGGCCATGGTCACGCGCAGCACCTCGGCCGGGGTCGTCACGCCCGCGAGGACCTTCGCGTTGCCGCTCATCCGCAGGCTGCTCATGCCGGTCTTGATGGCGCCGATCTTGAGCTCGGCGGTGCTCGCGCCTTGCAGGATCATCTCGCGCAGGGTGTCGTTCATCCGCATGACCTCGTAGAGCGCGACGCGACCCTTGTAGCCCGAGCCGTTGCAGGTCTTGCAGCCGCCGCCCATGCCCTTGAACATCTTCGCGGTGGCGATCTGCTCGTCGGTCATGCCGATCTCGCGGAGCACCTTCTCGTCCTTGGGGATCTCGGCCTTGCAGTCGCCGCAGATCTTGCGGGCGAGGCGCTGCGCCAGGATCAGGTTGAGGCTCGCGGTGATCAAGAACGGCTCGACGCCCATGTTCAGCAGGCGGCTCACGGTCGCCGGCGCGTCGTTGGTGTGGAGCGTCGAGAGCACCATGTGGCCGGTGAGCGCGGCCTTGATCGCGATCTCGGCCGTCTCGAAGTCGCGGATCTCGCCGACCATCAGCACGTCCGGGTCTTGCCGGAGGAACGAGCGGAGCGACGCGGCGAAGTTGAGCCCGATCTCCTCGTGCTGCTGCACCTGGTTGATGCCGTGCAGGTTGTACTCGACCGGATCCTCGGCGGTGCTGATGTTGATGTCGGGCTGGTTCAGCTCGCTGAGCGCCGAGTAGAGCGTGGTCGTCTTGCCCGAGCCCGTGGGCCCCGTGACCAGGGTCATCCCCCACGGCTGATGCACCGCCCACAAGAAGTCCTCGAGCGGCTTCGGATCGAACCCGAGCTTCGACATGTCGAGCTGCAGGTTCGACTTGTCGAGCAGACGCATGACGATCTTCTCGCCCCACAGCGTCGGCAGGACGCTGACGCGGTAGTCCATGTCGCGGCCCTTGCCGAGCTTCAGCTTGATGCGACCGTCCTGCGGCAGGCGGCGCTCGGCGATGTCGAGCGAGCTCATGATCTTGATGCGCGAGCTGATCGCGTTGCGCAGCTTCAGCGGCGGCGACATCTCCTCGCTGAGCACGCCGTCGATGCGGTAGCGCACGCGGAACTTCTTCTCGTAGGGCTCGATGTGGATGTCGCTCGCGCCGCGCTTGATCGCGTTGAGGAGGATCATGTTGACGAGCTTGACGACGGGCGCGTCCTCGCTCGCGCGGGCGAGATCGTTGACGTTGATCTCGTCGTCTTCTGCGGAGAACTCGACCTCGCTCTCCTCGAAGCCGGCCATCACGTCCTCGTACGAGGGGCCCGCGTTGTAGAAGCGATCGATCGCGGCGAGGATCGACGTCTCGGACGCGACGCACGGATCGACGTTGTATTTCGTGAGGAACTTGATGTCGTCCATCGCCGGCAGGTTGGTCGGATCGGCCATCGCGAGGACGATGGCCTGGCCCGCGCGCTGCACCGCGATGACCTTGTGCTTCTCGCAGGTCTCCTTGGGGACGAGCCTGACGATCTCGGGATCGAGCTCGTACTCGTCGAGGTTGATCGCCGGGACGCGGTACTGCTGCGACAGGAAGTTGGTGATCTCGTGATCGGCGACGTAGCCGAGCTTCGAGAGCGCGTAGCCGAGGTTCTTGCCCGAGCGCCGCTGCTCGTCCTGCGCCTGACGGAGCTGCTGCAGGCTGATCAATTTCTCGCGGACGAGGAGCTCGCCGAGTCGGTTGCCTTGGCTCATTGACGCCCGAAGGTACCGCGAACGACCGGCGGAGATCCCTGATTTTTCTTCAGGATCCGAGCAAGACGCCGCGCTCGGCGAGGTCGGCCAAGAAGCGCGCGGTCCCGGCGAGCAGGGCGTCGTCGACCGGCACGCCCGCGTCCGCGGCGCCGGCTTCGATGGCGATCCCGAGCGGTTCACCGGCCCGCAACCGGGTGACGATCGCCGCGGCCGCCGGGGTGAGCTCGAGCGTCCGGAGCGCGTGCTCGGCGTCTCGGTACACGAGCAGCGACACCGGTCGGCGGGCGGGCGGCTCGCCGTCCTCGTGGACCGCGTGCGCGAGCGACACCTGGCCCACCGCCGCGCGGAACACCGCCCGCGCGTCGAGCCGGAGCTCGGGCCGCGCGCGCGCGTCGTCGTCATCACCGATCGCGACGGTCAGCTCGAGCGCCTCGAGCCGCGCGAGGTCGGCGAGGTGCGGCGGCAGCGCCGGGTCGTCGCGCCAGCGTCGCCACGCGTGCTCGACGAGCTCGAGCGGCACGTCGCGCAGATAGTGGGTCCTCGGGCCGCGCTCGGCGTAGAAGCGCGCGAGCTCGTCGTCGAGCCGCGCGCCGAGCAAGGCGACCGTGCGCGGGAGGATCGAGCCTATCGCGTCGTTCATCGCGGCGCGCGCGAGCCGCCGGTAGACGCCGAGCCGCTCTCCGACGAGCGGGTCGTCGCGCCCCAGGATCGCGGCGCGCAGGCGCTCGAGCTCGAGCTCGAGCTCAGCCACGGGCCCTCCACGCGGCGAGCGCGCGGTCGTAGGTCGCGGTGAGCGCGCGCACCTCGTCGAGCAAGGCATCGAGCGGCGGCACCTTCTGGTCGCGCTCGAGCACGACCGGGAGCGGCCCAGCTCGCTCGATGACCCACGCGAGCAGCGCGTGCACCGGCGCGGGGGTCGCGGCGCCGTGCGTGTCGACGATGAGGCCGTCGTCCCAGGCCTCGTGCCCCGCCACGTGCAGCTCGACGACGCGGTCGAGGGGGAGCTTCGCCAGGAAGTCGAGCGGCTCGAACCCGTGGTTGCGCGAGTTGACGTACACGTTGTTCACGTCGAGCAGGAGCGGCGCGCCCGACTCGTCGAGCGACGCCAGCAAGAACTCGAGCTCCGTCATCGCGGGCGGACCGAGCGGCGCGTAGTAGGAGACGTTCTCGAGCGCGACCGGCCGCTCGAGGCGCGCTGCGGCCTCGCGCACGCGCCGTCCGACGTGGCGCACGGCCTCGTCGGTGAACGGCAGCGGCAACAGCTCGTGGAGCATGTTGTCGCGCGTGCCTGACCAGCAGAGGTGCTCGCTGTGGAACGGTGCGCCGAGCCGGTCCAGCAGCGCCTTCAGGGCCGAGAAGTGCGCGTCGTCGAACGGATCGGTGCCGCCGACGGACATCGTCAGCCCGTGCGTGAGCGTGGGCCACAGCTCGCGCGCTCGCCAGAGCGCCGCGGGGTAGTAGCCGCCGCGGCGCAGGTAATTCTCGGGCGACAGCTCGACGAACGGCAGCGTCGCGCGGGGCCGCGCGAGCAGCTCCTCGAGGAAGTCCCAGCGCAGGCCGAGCCCCACGCCGGGGGTCGCGGTCACTTCTTCGCGCCACAGCCGTCGGCGTGGCAACCGCCGGCGCCGCAGCCGCCCGCGCCGCCCTTCTGGCCCTTCTTGGGCGGGGCCTTCTTCGGATCGGGCTTCGCCGCGGGCTCGGCGGCCTTCGCGTCGTCGGCGGGCGCGGGCTGGGGTTCGACGGGCGCCGTGACCTCTGCGGGCTTCGCGTCTGCGGGCGGCGCGGCGCCCGCGTGACCGCCGCACCCTCCGGCGCTGCAGCCGCCCGCGCTGCAAGACCCCTGCGCCTTCTTCTCGGTGGTCGGGGTGACCTCCTTCGCGTCGACGGGGCTCTTCGGCTCTGGACCGCACGCGGCGAGGCCAGAGGAGCCGAGGGCGGCGAGGGCGGCGAGGATCGCGGGGGTCGTGAGGCGGTTCATCGTCGTGCGCGGGGGGTAGCAGCGTAGTCGTCCCGTTGGAGAAGTCACCTTGAGGCTGGGCCGATCGAGGCGAGTGGGCAGAAATGGGCTACCGTACACCGCTCGATGGGCGACGCCCTGCCACGCATCCTCGGCCGCTACGCGCTCTACGACGAGATCGCGGCGGGCGGGATGGCGACCGTGCACCTCGGTCGCCTGCTCGGCGCGGTCGGGTTCGGGCGCACCGTCGCCATCAAGCGGCTCCACCCGCAGTACGCGCGTGACCAGGACTTCGTCGCGATGTTCGTCGACGAGGCCCGCCTCGCCGCGCGCATCCAGCACCCGAACGTCGTGCAGACGATCGACGTCGTGCAGACCGACGACGAGCTGTTCCTCGTGATGGAATACGTGCGAGGCGAGTCGCTCTCGTGGGTGCGCCGCGCGCTGCGCGAGTCGGGCGGGCAGGTGCCGCCCGAGATCGCCGTCGCGGTGATGGCCGGCGCGGCGTACGGCCTGCACCACGCGCACGACGCCACGGCCGAGACGGGCGAGCCGCTCGGGCTCGTGCATCGCGACGTGTCTCCACAGAACATCCTGATCGGCGAGGATGGCGTGGCGCGGGTGCTCGACTTCGGCGTCGCGAAGGCGTCGGCGAGGCTCACGTCGACCCGCGGCGGCAACGTGAAGGGCAAGCTCGGGTACATGGCGCCGGAGCAGCTGCGCGGCTCGGTCGATCGGCGCACCGACGTGTACGCGGCGGGGCTCGTCGCGTGGGAGCTCTTGACCGGGAAGAAGGCGTTCCAGGCGGACAACGAGGGGCAGCTCGTGCTGATGGCGACCGAGGGGTGCACCAAGCCGCCGTCGGCGCTCGCGCCGCACGTGTCCGCCGACCTCGACGCCGCGGTGATGTCGGCGCTCGCGGTCGATCCAGACGCGCGTTGCCCGACCGCGCGCGAGTTCGCGGCGCGCCTCGAGCGCGCGGTCCGCCCCGCGACGGCGCGCGTGGTGGGCGAGTACCTCGCGTCCATCGCGGGCCCTCGCCTCGCCGAGCGCGCGCGACGCGTAGCCGAGATTGAGCGCGCGAGCGTCGAGGCCACGCCGCTCGCCGCGCTCGCGCCCGCGCGCGCCGCCGACGAGCCATCGAATCCAACACATCTCACGGCCTCCTCGGCCGCACGTCCGCGCGCGCGCGGCGCGCTGTGGGCGATCCTCGGCGCGTCGGCGGTCGTCGTGATCGGCGGCGTCGGCGCGCTCCTGATGAGCCCCGCTCGACGCGCACGGGGGGCGGCGGGGCCCCAGCCGTCGGCGCAGACCGAGGCGACGCGCGCGACGACGGCGTCGACCGCCCCGGCGGCGAGCGCGGCGGCCGAGGTGGACGCGGCGCCAGTCAGCGCGCCTCCCGCCGCGTCGAGCGCGCCCCCCGCTGCGTCGAGCGCGCCACTCGCCCCGCCGACGCATCACGCGACGCCGAGCCCGCCGCGCGCGCCGAAGGCCGCGAAGGGCTCGTGCGATCCTCCTTACACGCTCGATTCGAGCGGCGTGAAGCGATACAAGCCCGAGTGCCTTTGAGCCGTCGCCCCGTCGCCCTCTCGGTCGTCGCGTTGATCGCGTCGGCGCTCGTCCCCGTCGCGCGCGCCGCGCCGTCCAAGACCGCGTGCGTCGAGGCCCACGGCGACGGGCAAGCGCAGCGCAAGGCCGGGAAGCTCCGCGCCGCGCGCGAGCGGTTCCTCTCGTGCTCCGACGAGGCGTGCCCCGCGGTCGTGCGCCGCGAGTGCGTGACGTGGGCGCAGGAGGTCGACGCCGAGACCAGCACGTTCGTGGTCGCCGCGTCGATCGACGGCGCGGGCGACACCGACGACGTCGCGGTGTCCGTCGATGGTCAGCTCGTGGCCAAGCGCCTCGACGGCCGGGCGCTCCCGGTCGACCCGGGCTCCCACGAGCTGCGCTTCGAGACGCGCGGCGCGCCCGCGGTCGACGAGCGCGTCACGTTTCGCACCGGCGAGAAGAACCGCAAGCTCGCGATCGTCTTCCGGCCCACGCCCGCGCCCGCGGCGTCGAGCGCTCCGCCGCCCGCGACGTCCGAGGCGCCCGCGGTCGCCAGCGCCGAGGCGCCGAAGGTCTCGCGCTCGACGCTCCCGTACGTCCTCGGCGGCGTCGGTGCCGTCGGGCTCGTCGGCTTCGCGTACTTCGGGCTCGACGCCTCCAAGAAGAAGACCTCGCTCGACGATCGCGGCTGCAAGCCCGCTTGTCCACGCGACGACGTCGACGCGGTCAGGCGCGGCTACCTGTTCGCCAACGTCTCGCTCGGCGTCGGCGTCGTCGGGCTCGGCGTCGCGACCTACCTCCTCCTCACCCGCCCGAAATCGGACAGGACCGCGGTGATCATCGCCCCGACCCGCGACGGCGCGGTCGCCGGCGTCGTCGGCGCCTTCTGAAGCCGCGAACCCCGCTTCTCACACGACCGACGCGAACGCGAAGCCATGTTCACGTTCACCCGGACAAATCGCGGCGCGCGCCGTCGGCACGAAGCTGGCTACGCGCGCGACCCATGGCTCAGTCCACCGCGACCCCGATGACGGCCGCGCCGGCGCTCCGCACGCTGCGCGAGCTGGGCGCGCAGGACTGGATCCTGCTCGCGTACACCGGCTTCGCCATGCTCGCGACGGCGGCGGGGTCCGGCCCGGCGTACTCGAGCGCGCTCACCACCGTGGTCGCGCTGTTCGTGGTCGCGAGCGTGGGTGTGTTCGCGGTGCGCTCGGGCGCGCTCGGTCAGGGGCGCTTCGCCGGGGTGGTCTATCGCCTCGTCATGTGGAACGTGGTGATGGTCGCGTACCTGACGATGCGCGACGTGCTGAAGACGGCGGCGCCACACTCGCTCGACGAGCAGCTCTATCGGCTCGATCTTCGCCTCTTCGGCGTCGAGCCATCGCTCTTGCTCGATCGGATCGTGTCGCCGTTCCTGACCGAGTGGTGCTCGTTCTTCTACTTCAACTACTTTCTGTTGCTGTCGGCGTACGTGCTGCCGCTGCTGTTCGTCGAGCGCCGCCACCGCGTGCTCGCCGAGATCGCGTTCGCGCTGATGCCGATGACGTGCGTCGTGCACACGCTCTACATCCTCGTGCCTGGGTTCGGGCCGTACCAGCACCTCGCGCACCTCTACGCCAACGAGCTGCCGCACGGGCGGTTCTACGATCTCGTGATCACCACGGTGACCAACGCGGGCGCGCAGAAGGACATCTTTCCGTCGCTCCACACCGCGGCGCCGACGCTGCTCACGCTGATGGCGTTTCGCCTGAGGGCGCAGGCTCCGTTCAAGTACGTCTGGCCGATCACAGGGTTCTTCGCGGTCAACATCATCCTCGCCACGCTGTACCTGCGCTGGCACTACCTCATCGACGTGCTCGCCGGCCTCGCGCTCGCCTTCACGTTCTCCCGGCTCTCGCCGCGCGTGGTCGATTGGGAAGAGGCGCGTCGTCGCCGCGATGGACTGCAGCCGCTGTGGCCGCCGGGCCTGCGCCCGTACGTCGACCTTGCGCCTCGCCGAACGCACCCGCAATAAATAACATAACGAACACAAGACCAGGCGGCAGCGTCTCGCCGACGGCCAGCGCGCGCTCGTCGGCGCGCGGCTCGACGAGCTCGCGCACGAGGGTCGCGAGGTCGTCGCGACCTTGCGCCTCGAGGCGGCGCGCGACCTCCTCGCGGACCGCGTCGGGCAGGTCACGCGCGCGATCCCCGGTGCGGCGCGCGAGATCGGCCGCGGCGACGGCGAGCGCAGGGTTCGTGTCCCAGCGCTCGCGCCGCAGCTCGTCGAGCCAGCCTTCGACGACGCGCGCGCGCGCGACCAGGTGCGCGCTCGCGTACGACGGCAGCCGCGCGCCGAGCCGACCGAGCACGCGATAGAGGAGCGGATCCTTCTTCGTCCACACGCGCTCGATGAGCGTCGCGCCGAGCGCCTCCTTGGCCGACGGCGGCAGGCGCTCGAGCGCCGCGACGAGCTCGAGCACCAGCGGCTCATGCTCGAGGAACGGCGAGCGCGGCCGCCGCGCGGACGTCGCCGAGAGCGCGGGCTCGAGCCGCGCGAAGATCGAGCGCTGGTGCTCGTCGTCGAGCCCGAGCGCGACGCGTCGCGCGGCGATCAGCCACTGCTCGACGACCCTGGCGTCGCGGCTGTGGATCACGCCCTCGTCGAGCAGCGGCGCGAACGCGGCCATCCGCGCGTCGTCGTCGGGGTGACCCGCGCCGGGGCGCAGGCAGTAGCTGGTGAGGTTCAAGAACACGCGCTCGTGCTCGGCGTCCCTGCGTCGGCCCTTCGCGCGGGCGAGCACCTCGTCGCCGAGCGCGCGCAGCGTCGAGAGCGACCAGGCGGCCCGGTCGCCGAGCAGCTTGGCGAGCTCGCGGGGGAGCTCCTTGGCGGGGCGCCCCTCGCGGCCGAAGCACGCGTCGATGAGGGCGACGGCGCTCGGGAGCCGACCGTCCGCGGGCCGCGACGCCGGCGGCGCGACGCTCTCGCGCGCCTCGCGCGGGCGGAGCTCCAGCTCGAGCAGGTGGCGCTCGCCCGACGGCTCGACGCACGCGAGCGACAACGTGCCGAGCTCGGAGAGGCTGGCCTCGAGCGACACCGCCTGCTGGCCGCGCCCTTCGATCCGGGCGACGAGCGGCGGCAGCGCCGCGTGGAGCTCGGGATCGAAAGCGACGACCGCGCCAGGCTCGCTCGTGTCGCGCGCGCTGGACGCCGCGACGTCGATGCGCACGGCGCGGCCCTTCTGCAGCGACAGCGCCGCGTCGATGCGGTGCGTGACGCCAGGCTCGCTGCCCTTCGGGAGGACACACACCGCCTGGGTCTCGCCATCGGGCCGAGGGGCGAGCAGGTAGTACGCGCGCGCCGCGCCGCCGCCGATGCGCGCGCCGTGACCGAGCGTGGCGAGGCCGTGCGCGACCGCGCCGCGCGCGACCGCGAGATCGGGATCGACCCCGGGCAGCACCGCGACCTCGCGACCGAACCACCCCGACAGCACCTCGGCGACGCGCGCCGTGAGCCCGGGGGCGTGGAACACTCCGCCGCAGGGCAAGAGGTGCGTCGGCGCGAGGTCGCCCGCGCGCGCGAGGAACGCCGCGAGGTGCTTCGTGATCGCCGGGTCGCGCGCGTAGGGGAGGCCGAAGGACACGAGCGCGCTCTTGCCGACCGACGGCCGCGCGTCGGCCGGGACCCTCGGGAAGAAGCCGTCGACGAGCAGCGACACGATCTCGTCGCGCGCCAGCGTCACGCGCCGCGCCCCGCCGACCAGCCGCGCGCCGTCTCCGGCGAGGGTCAACGTCAGCTCATCGGGCGCGGCGGGCGACAGCGCGCGCTCCTTCGCGGCGCGAGCCTGCTCGACCAGCGCGGCGAAGCGGGACGCGGCGGGCTTGTCGCCGCCCAGGCGCCGTTCGGCGAGCGTCGCGAGCGCGAGATCCATGTTGTCACCGCCGAGCAGCAGGTGATCGCCCACCGCGACGCGCCGCACGACGCGGCCGCCGTCGCCGACCTCGAGGCAGGAGAGATCGGTCGTGCCACCGCCCACGTCGCACACGAGCACGAGCGCGCGCTCGACGCCGCCGAGCCCGTCCACGAGCGAGCCGCCCATCAGCTCATAGAACGCTGCCTGCGGCTCCTCGAGCGGCGTGACGGTCAGCCCCGCGCGGCGCGCGGCCTCGAGCGTCAGCGCGCGCGCGGCGTCGTCGAACGACGCGGGCATCGTGAGCACGACGCGCTGCTCGGCGAGCGGCGCCTCGGGGTGGGCGGCGTCCCAGGCGCGCCGCGCGATCGAGAGGTACGAGGCCGACGCGTCGACCGGCGAGATGCGAGGCGGGCCTTCGTCGTCGCGCTCGCCCCACGGCAGGATCGCGGCCATGCGATCGACGTGCGAGGAGGCGAGCCAGCTCTTCGCCGAGGTGATCTGACGACCCGCGATCTCGGCCCCGCGCCGCCG